>NZ_JBFRFG010000016.1:0-158306 GCF_052114705.1 Terrabacter sp. 2YAF2 | reverse complement strand
GGCATGCCGGGCCCGCGGTCGAGCGCCGTCGTGGCACAGTTGGAGCATGAGCCAGCAGCCCTCCGGGTGGTACGACGACCCCAGCAACGCCGACATGCTCCGCTACTGGGACGGCGTGTCGTGGACCAACCACACCGCCCCGAAGAAGTCGCCGACCATCGCGCAGAGCACCATCGGTCGACCCCAGCAGGGCGGACCGGGGCAGGTGCCCGCCGACCGCACGGGCGCGCCGACGGCCACGACGCCGATGCCGCAGGGGAGCGGCTGGCAGAACCAGCCCCAGGCGCCGCAGATCCCCCAGCAGCAGGCGCCGCAGGGCTACTACCAGCAGGCCCCGGCCAACGCGCAGTGGATGCACAACATCCGCACCACGGCCGACGGCATACCGCTCGCGCCGTGGGGCAAGCGTTTCGCCGCCTGGCTCATCGACGGCATCATCCTCGGGATCGCCTCCTACCTGCTCATCCGCGCGTTCGTGCCCGACTACCTGACCTCCATCCAGCGGGCCGTCGACGCTGCCGCGACCCAGGACCAGGCGGCGATGACCTCGCTCATCAACCAGATCGCCGGCGAGGCCGTCAAGGCCGGTCTGGTCACGTGGGTCTTCTCGACGCTCTACTGCATCGCCTTCTGGACGACGACCGCGCAGACTCCCGGCAAGATGGTCCTCGGCATCAGTGTCCGTCGTGCTGACGCCGCGGGCCCCCTCGACGTCGTCACGGCCATCCGTCGACGCCTGCTCTCCGCGATCCAGCTCGTGCCGTTCATCAGCGGCATCTACTTCATCATCTTCCTGCTCGACGGTCTGTGGCCGCTCTGGGACGACAAGCGCCAGGCGCTGCACGACAAGGTCGCCGGCACGCAGGTCGTCGAGGGCAAGCAGCCGCGCAAGCAACACTGACGGACACCCCCGGCAGGGCCGGATGGCACGAGGAAGCGATACGGGCGGCATAAGTCCCTTGCGCTGCCGTCGGTGGTCGGCGCGACAATGAAAGCTACCCGGGCAGCCTGCGGCCACGGCGTCACAGCTGTCCACGTACCACCGTCCGAACCGGAGTCATCGTGTCCGCTCCTGCCGCTCCTGCACTGACCGACTACCCCGACAAGATCGACGGGCCGGTCCTCAAGATCGCCGGCGTGGTCGTGCTCGGGGCCATCATGTCCATCCTCGACATCACGGTCGTCAACATCGCCCTGCCGACCTTCCAGACCGTCTTCGCCGAGAGCCCGGGGAAGGCCCTGGCGTACTCCACCGTGGCGTGGTCGGTCACCGCCTACACCCTCGCCCTCGCGACGGTCATCCCGCTGACAGGCTGGGCAGCCGACCGGTTCGGCACCAAGCGGCTCTACATCCTGGCCGTCGTCCTCTTCACCTCGGGTTCGGCCCTGTGCGCGACCGCCGGGTCCATCGAGATGCTCATCGGTTTCCGCGTCCTGCAGGGCCTGGGCGGCGGCATGCTCATGCCCCTCGGCATGACCATCATGACCCGGGCCGCCGGACCGGCCCGGATGGGCAGGCTCATGGCGATCCTCGGCGTGCCCATGCTGCTCGGACCGATCTTCGGGCCGATCCTCGGCGGCTGGCTGATCGAGGTCGCGTCCTGGCACTGGATCTTCCTCATCAACGTGCCGATCGGCACCGTCGCGGTGCTGTACGCGTTGTGGGCGCTGCCCTCCGACGCGCCCGAGCCGTCCGAGTCGTTCGACTTCGTGGGCATGCTGCTGATGTCACCCGGCCTGGCCCTCTTCCTCTACGGCATCAGCTCCATCCCGGGGGAAGGGACCGTCATGGCGAAGAAGGTGCTCGTGCCGCTGTGCATCGGGCTCGTCATGATCGTGACCTTCGTCTTCTACAGCTTCCGCCCCAAGCACCCGCTCCTCGACCTGCGGCTCTTCCGCAACCGTCGCCTCAGCACCGCGACGATCACCATGTTCATGTTCGCCGCAGCCTTCTTCGGCGGCCTGCTCCTGATTCCGACCTACTACCAGCAGGTCCGGGGGCTCGACACCCTCCACGCGGCCTTCCTCATGGTGCCGCAGGGCCTGGGCGCCATGGTGACGATGCCGATCGCGGGTGCCCTCTCCGACAGGATCCCCGTGGGGCGCATCGTGCCCTTCGGGCTGGTGCTCATGACCGGCGGCATGTTCGCGCTGACGCAGGTGGGCACCGACACGCCGTACTGGGGCTTCATGATCCCGGTGCTCTTCGTCATGGGCCTGGGCATGGGCGGCACGATGATGCCGCTCATGACCTCGGCGCTCAAGACCTTGCAGAGCCACCAGGTGGCCCGCGGTTCGACGCTGCTCAACATCTCGCAGCAGATCGCGAGCTCGATCGGGGTGGCCGTCATCTCGGTGGTCTTCACGAACTACCTCAGCGCCTCGGCCCTGGCGGGTCCGGCCATCGCGGCACTGCACAACCCGGCGCTCGTCAACTCCGTCGGTGGTCAGGTCGCCGTCCAGAAGGGGCTGGCCGACGCGGCCGACGCCTTCGGCAGCACCTTCCTCGTCGCCGCGGTCCTGCTCGCCCTCACCTTGATCCCGGCCGCCTTCCTGCCGCGCAAGCACGAGCACTCGCACTTCCTCGACGACCAGCCCGAGACGTCAGCGGCCATCGTCCACTGAGTGTCAGACGACGGCGCGAGGCTCAGGGGGCAGGGCGGATGGTTCCGGTGACCTCACCGAGACCGATGCGCGCACGGGCGGGACCCGGCGCCCAGGCCGTCATCGTCACGACGTCGCCGTCCTCGAGGAAGCCACGGGTCGTGCCGTCCGCGAGCGTCAGCGGCTCGGTGCCGTTCCACGTCAGCTCGAGCAGGCTGCCACGGGTCTCGCGGGTCGGGCCGCTGATCGTCCCCGACCCGAAGAGGTCGCCGTCGCGGACCGAGGCGCCGTTGACGGTGAGGTGCGCCAGCATCTGGGCCGGCGACCAGTACATCCCGGAGTGCTCGGGGCGGGAGACGACGGTGCCGTTGAGGGCCACCTCGACGTGGACGTCGAGAGCGAACACGTCCCCGCGCAGGTAGGGCAGGATCTCCGGATCCGACTGTCCCGGAAGGGGGACGCGCGCCGACGTGAGGGCCTCGAGGGGGGTCACCCAGGCCGAGACCGACGTCGCGAAGGACTTGCCGAGGAACGGTCCGAGCGGGACGTACTCCCACGCCTGGATGTCGCGGGCGCTCCAGTCGTTGAGGATGACGACGCCGAAGAGGTGGTCGCCAGCCTCGTCGACCGAGACACGGGAGCCGAGGGCGGTCGCGCCCCCCACGACGTAGCCGAGCTCGGCCTCGATGTCGAGGCGGATGCTCGGGCCGAAGAGCGGCAGGGGGTCGTTCGGGCCCTTGCGCTGGCCGTTGGGACGCACGACGTCGGTGCCCGTGACGACGACGGTGCCCGCGCGGCCGTGGTAGCCGATCGGCAGGTGCTTCCAGTTCGGCGGAAGGGCGGCGTTGTCGGGGCGGAAGATCTTCCCGACGTTGCTCGCGTGGTCCTCGCTCGCGTAGAAGTCGACGTAGTCGGCGACCTCGATCGGCAGGTGCAGCACGACCTCGTCCAGCGGGTGCAGGTGGGGGGTGACCCCGTCACGGTGCACCTCGTCGCGGAGGATCTCGGTGAGCCAGGCCCGCGCCGTCGTCCAGGCCGGACGGCCGAGCGCCAGGAAGGCGTTGAGGCTCGGCGTCTGCCACGCGGTCGCGAGGTCGGGCCCGTCGCCGACGAGTCCGGCGTCGCGACCGACGGCAGCCACCGCCCCGGCGTCGAGCACGTCGTCACCGATGCGCACGCCGACCCGACGGGTGGGGTCGTCGGCGGTGCTGAAGACGCCGTAGGGCAGGTTGTCGATGCCGAAGAGGTGGTCGTCGGGCACGTCGAGCCAGGTGGTCACCGGTGCTCCTCCGTCGTGTCGGTCGCAGGGATGAGCCCGAGGGCCTCGAGCTCGGTCAGGGGGTCGAGCACACCACAGCAGCCGTAGGCCGTGAAGCTCGTGCGGACGCGCTCGGCGTCGTCGGTGCCCAGGGAGGCGACGGCGGTGACGAGCACCTCGGTGTCGCGACGCCCGAGCTCGCCGGCGAGCTCGTGGGCCTCCGCCCCGTGCAGCGCCTCGTGGGTGGCGAGCAGGACGTTGAGCAGGCCGTGCATCTGCTCACCGCCGTGGCGGCCCCGGACGGCGTGGTGCAGTCCGCCCGTCAGCTTGAAGCTCAGGCCGTGCAGGACGACGGCGTCGAGGAAGCCGCCGAGCACCCGCTCGTCCGGCCAGCCCCACGTCGGCGTCGCGCCGGTGCGGAACTTCACCGTGACGTCGTGCTCCTCGTCGACGGCGGCTGCGATGTCGTCGAGTCCACGCGCCTGCTCCTCACCGAGGCCGACCTCGACGACGACGGGGACCCCGGCGCGGAGGACCTGCCGCCAGTCGTCCGACCAGCCGAGCTCGGCGGCCGTGACGAGGACCCTGTCGTCGTCACGCAGGGACGTGAGGGCGTCGACGAGTGGTTCCGTCGGGCTCCCGGGCCGCACGACGAGACTGACCTCGAGCGGTGTCTGCAGCGTCCGCGGGTCGGCTGCTGCGAGGGTCGTGAGCTCGGCCGCCGACGCGGCGGGCACGAGCAGCGGACCGATGTGGGCGGCATACGGTCCCACGCGCCGTTCGAGGTGCTCACGGACGGCCACGTCGAGCGGGGCCAGGCCCGGCGGGAACACCGCGGCGTCGTCGACGAGGCGGTCGAAGAGCGGCGCGAAGGGCGTCCTTGACATGACCGGGAGCGTACTCCACTGTTGCAATAGCGATACATCAGCGTCCGCTCATCGGACGCGGTCGGACGGAGAGGCTCGCCCATGGCCCACTACCAGGCGGTCGGAAGCATCCCGCCCAAACGGCACACCCAGCACCGGCGTCCGGGGGAGGGGACAGCGCCGGGCGAGCTCTACTACGAGGAGCTCATGGGCGAGGAGGGCTTCAGCTCCGACAGCTCGCTGCTCTACCACCGCAACATCCCGTCGACGACGATCGGCGCCGCGGTGTGGGAGCTGCCCGACCAGTCGACGACGCCGAACCACCCGCTGACGCCGCGCCACCTCAAGCTGCACGACCTCTTCGATGCCGGCTCCGTCGCGCAGACCGACGTCGTGACGGGTCGCCGCCTCGTCCTCGGCAACGGCGACGTGCGCATCTCGTATGCCGTTGCCGCACAAGCGAGCCCGTGGTACCGCAACGGCATCGGCGACGAGTGCGTCTACGTCGAGCGCGGCGCCGCACGCGTCGAGACGGTCTTCGGCGCCTTCGAGGTGGGGGAGGGCGACTACGTCATCATCCCCCGGGCGACGACGCACCGCTGGATCCCCGCGGCCTCCGACGACGAGCCACTGCGCGCCTACTGCATCGAGGCCAACAGCCACATCGCGCCACCGAAGCGCTACCTCAGCAAGTACGGCCAGCTCCTCGAGCACGCGCCCTACTGCGAGCGCGACCTCCGGCAGCCGGAGGGACCACTCCTCGCCGAGGACGTCGGCGCGGCCCCCGACGAGCAGACCGACGTCTACATCAAGCACCGCGGCAACGGGCCCGGCGGGGTCGTCGGCACGATCCACACGCTGCCCTTCCACCCGCTCGACGTCGTCGGCTGGGACGGCTGCCTCTACCCGTACGTCTTCAACGTGCGTGACTTCGAGCCCATCACGGGCCGCATCCACCAGCCGCCACCGGTGCACCAGGTCTTCGAGGGCTGGAACTTCGTCATCTGCAACTTCGTGCCGCGCAAGGTCGACTACCACCCCCTCGCCATCCCCGTGCCGTACTACCACTCCAACGTCGACAGCGACGAGATCATGTTCTACGTCGACGGTGACTACGAGGCCCGCAAGGGCTCGGGCATCGGCAAGGGGTCGATCTCGGTGCATCCCGGAGGCCATGCGCACGGGCCCCAGCCCGGTGCCACGGAGGGCTCGATCGGCATCGAGAGCTTCGACGAGCTCGCCGTCATGGTCGACACGTTCCGCCCGCTCGAACTCGGCGAGGGTGGGCTCGCCGTCGACGACGGGCTCTACGCGATGTCGTGGTCCAAGAGTGCAGGGCGGTCGGCCTCGGCCGGCGGCGCGCACTCCGAGGGCTGACCGGGTGCCCGGTCCTGCGGCCGCGGCTCCGCGTGGAGAGTCCTCCCAGACGCTCGACCGGGGCATCCGCGTGCTCGAGACCCTCGCCGAGGGTGGGGAGTCGACCGGCCTGACGATCACCGAGCTCGCGGCCCGGCTCGGGGTCGGGCGACCCGTCGTCTACCGCCTCGTCACGACGCTCGAGGAGCACCACCTCGTCTCGCGGGCGACCGACGGGCGGGTCCGTCTCGCGCTCGGCATCAGCCGCCTTGCCTCTGCCGTCACGCCGATCGTGCGCAGCGAGGCGCGGCCCGTGCTGCGCGAGCTCGCCGACGCCGTGGGCGCGACGGCGCACCTGACGATCGCCGAGGGTGACGAGGCGCTCGCCCTCGTCGTCGTCGAACCGTCCTGGACCGACGTCCACGTCGCCTACCGATCCGGCGCGCGGCACGCGCTCGACCAGGGCGCGGCCGGGCGGGCGATCCTCGCCGGTCGAGCGGGGGAGACCGGTGTGGTGGGCACTGACGGCGAGCTGCAGGCCGGAGCCCACGGACTCGCGCTGTCCCTGTCGACCCGCGCCGAGCCCACGCCCGGTGGGGTGGAGGCATCGGTCGGCGTCGTCTCCCTCGAGCCCCTCGACGTGGGCGCCGTCGGCCCCCGGTTGGAGCGCGCGGCGCGGGCGCTCCGCGGGGTTCTGCGCTGAGGCCACGCTGAGACCAGGCCTCGTCCGCCACGCCTGGCGACCGGGTCGACCTACGACCAGACCGGCTTGACGGCTCGGGGCGCCCATTGGTCCGACCCGACCGGTTTGCGACCCCGGATCTCAGCGGTGCCTGCGAAACCACCGACCGCAGCGCCTCCGGTGGCGTAGCGTCGATTGCGGTCGCGACCTCGTCTGCGCATCCGACGGCTGGCCGCCACCTGCCAGAGTGCGGTTCCCGTCAGAAGGAGCAGGTCATGTCCCAAGCCTCCCGCCGATCGTTCCTGGCCGTCGCCGGGTCCGGCGCCGTCACCACCGCGGTCGTGGCCGCAGCCCCCAGCAGCCGGGCGGCGTCCCCGTCCGCGTCCTCGTCAGCGTCCTCCTCGGCCAGCACCCAACCGCTCGTCGCCCACGTGCGCGATGCCGCGGCCGGCACGGTCGTGCTCTACGTCGGCCACGACGAGGTCGTCGTCCAGGACCACGACCTCGTCCGACGCCTGACGCGCGCAGCGGGGCGATGACGATGTCCTCGCACCGGGAAGCACCGGAGATCTCCAAGGACCCCGTCGCCGACAACACCGACGTCTACGCCTTCGTCAGCCCCGACAAGCCGCGCACCGTCACCCTCATCGCGAACTTCATTCCCTTCCAGAACCCGCAGGGCGGCCCGAACTTCTACGAGTTCGGTGACGACGTCCTCTACGAGATCCACGTGAGCAACCGGGGCGACGCCCGTGCCGACGTGACGTACCAGTTCCGCTTCACCACGAAGGTGCTCCACGCCGACACCTTCCTCTACAACACCGGCCCGCTCACCTCGATCGACGACCCGAACTGGAACCGCCCGCAGTTCTACTCCGTCACGCGGATCGCGCGCGGGAAGGCGCCGCAGCGTCTGGCCACGAACCTGGCCTGCCCGCCGGTCAACGTCGGCACCCGTAGCACCCCGCACTACGGCGCCGTCTTCACGCCGGCGGCGGTCCATCCGATCCAGGGCAGCCGCACCGTCTTCGCCGGGCAGCGCGGGGATGCCTTCTACGTCGACCTGGGCAGCGTCTTCGATCTCGGTGCCCTGCGTCCCTTCCAGAACCTGCACCTCATCCCGCTGCCCAGCGCCGCGGGGGTGAACGGGCTGCAGGGCCTCAACGTGCACACCATCGCGATCCAGGTGCCGATCTCCGACGTGAGCCGCAACGGCGACCTTCCCAGCGACCCGATGAAGGCCTCGTCCGTCATCGGAGTGTGGGCCACCGCCAGTCGGCAGAAGGCCCTCATGTGGGAGGACGCGCAAGGCCGCTACACGGGACACGGCCCCTTCGGCCAGGTCTCCCGGCTGGGCAACCCGCTTTTCAACGAGGTCATCACCCCCATGGCCGACAAGGACCGCTGGAACACCGTGTTCCCGCACAACGACGGGCAGTTCGCGAAGTATGTCGCGCGACCCGAGCTCGCGCGACTGCTGCCCGCGCTCTACCCCGGCGTCTTCCCGCACCTCGCCGCCTACAAGAAGGACCGAGCGGACCTGGTCGCGATCCTGCTGACGGGCATCCCGGCCGGGGTCGTCCCCGGGTTCCAGAACTTCACCGGCCCGACGCAGGCGGACCTGCTGCGTCTCAACCTCGCCGTCAGGCCGACCGCGCACCCGAACCCGATCGGTCTCATCGCCGGCGACCCGGCCGGCTTCCCCAACGGGCGACGCCTCGTCGACAACGTCGTGGCCATCGAGCTCCGGGCCGTCGCCGGGGCGACGATCCCGCTCGTCGACCACTCGTTCACCCCCGACGCGGCCGCCGCACTCCTCCAGGACGGCACGACCAACACCAACCTGGCGCTGCTCCCCACGTTCCCCTACATGCCCAACCCCGCCGGCGGGTTCCAGAGCAAGCCCGGCACGCCGGCCGCCTGACTCGACCCCGAACGGGAGGAGGTCCATGCCCACCGCTGAGAATCCCCATTCCGGGCAGGGGCCGGTCCTGCTCGACATCGGCGACGACATCGGGGCCGTGGTGGTTTCCATGCCCGCGTCCACCGAGGGCCTCGAGGTCGGGATCCGTCCTGCCGGAGCGACGGCGGATCCACCGAACGACCACGGCGACCACCACCCCCACGGGGCGCACCCCCACGTGGCCGTGGTGGCTCGCCCGACCGGTGCCGGTCTGTCGTACGCGCTCGTCTATCCGGCCGTCCGCGAGGGCGAGCACGAGCTGTTCCCGTTGCCTGACGGTCCGGTCGTCCTGACCGTGGCCGTGGCCGGGGGAACGGTGACCCGAGCCACGTGGCCTGATGATCACCCATGAGTTGATGCCGAGTTGCGGGCGGCCTTGCCGCACAAGGGATTTGGCGTATGCCGTCAGCCTTCGACCGTGGGTGCGCCCAGCAGGCGCACGCCCGCCTCGGTGAGCTCGGCGAGCGCCTGGTCGGTCGTCGCGCGAGCCACCCCCGCCGTGAGGTCGAGCAGCACCGTCGTCTCGAAGCCCTCGCGTCGGGCGTCGACGGCGGTTGCCCTGACGCAGTGGTCGGTGGCGATGCCGACGACGTCGACGCGGGAGATGTCACGCTCCGTGAGCCAGGTCGCCAACGCCACGCCTTCGTCGTCGGCGGAGCGGCCTTCGAATCCGCTGTAGGCAGCCGCGTGCTCGCCCTTGCGGAAGACCGCCTCGATGTTGTCGAACGCGCCGACGAGGTGAGGGTGGAAGTCGGCGCCGTCGCTGTCGGCGACACAGTGGACCGGCCACGAGTCGACGTAGTCGGGAGTGGCCGAGAAGTGCTCGCCCGGGTCGATGTGCCAGTCGGCCGTCGCAACGACGTGGTCGTAGTCGGCCACGTGGGCGTTGACGTGGTCGCCGATCCGGCGGGCCACGTCGGCGCCGCCACGCACGGCCAGGGAGCCACCCTCGCAGAAGTCGTTCTGAACGTCGACGATGATCAGGGCCCGTCCCCCGTCGCGGCGCGTGGATCTGGCCATGGCTCAGTCCTCCTCGTAGATGGTGGGGATCACGGGCTCGCCGCGCGACAGCTGGGCGGCCGCTCTGGGGAGCTCGGCGCGCGACGCCTCGTGCCGCGCGCGTGCCTCATGGATGTCCTGGTGGTCGACGACCGCACCGGCACGGACGAGGTCGATCATGAGCGGTCGGTCGTTGCCGTCGTCGCGCGGGTGCTCGCCGATGCCGATGACCTCCGCCTGCGCAACGCCGGAGTCGCTGAGCCGGCGCATCGCCCACTTGCGGCCGCCGACCGAGGTCTTGTCCTTGCTCTTCTTCGCCACGCCCTGCATGTGCCCCGACGCGTCCTCGCGCTGGACGAGCTTGTAGACCATCGATGCCGTGGGCGCGCCCGAGCCGGTCACGAGCGCGGTGCCGACGCCGTAGCCGCTGACCGGACCGGCCGCGAGACCGGCGATGGCGTACTCGTCGAGGTCGGACGTCACGATGATGCGTGTGTCGGTGTTGCCGGCCTCGTCGAGCTGGGCGCGGACCTCGGTGGCCTGGATGAGCAGGTCACCGGAGTCGAGCCGGACCGCCCCCAGCTCGGGCCCGGCGATCTCCATCGCGAGCGCGACCGCAGTCCTCACGTCATAGGTGTCGACGAGGAGGGTCGTGCCCTTGCCGAGCGAGTCGACCTGGGCGGTGAAGGCCTCCTTTTCCGAGTCGTACAGGAGGGTGAAGGCGTGGGCGGCGGTGCCTGTCGTCGGGACGCCGTAGCGGCGTCCGGCCTCGAGGTTGCTCGTCGCCTCGAACCCGGCGACGTAGGCGGCGCGCGCGGCGGCGACGGCCGACTCCTCGTGCGTGCGCCGGGACCCCATCTCGATGCACGGCCTGCCCACGGCGGCCGTCGTCATGCGTGAGGCGGCCGACGCGATCGCCGTGTCGTGGTTGAGGATCGACAGGACGAGCGTCTCGAGGATCACGCCCTCCGCGAAGGTCGACTCGACGACGAGGACCGGCGACTGCGGGAAGTAGCACTCGCCTTCCGCGTAGCCGCTGACGTCACCCGAGAAGCGATACCCCTCGAGCCAGTCGACGGTCGCCCGGTCGACGACCTTCTGGTCCGAGAGGAAGCGGAGCTCGTCGTCGCCGAAGCGGAACTGCTCGAGCGCCTCGAGCACCCGGCCCGTCCCTGCGATGACGCCGTAGCGTCGTCCGTCGGGCAGCCGCCGGGCGAACGCCTCGAAGACGCAACGGCGGCGGGCCTCGCCTGAGGCGAGCGCGGCCTGCAGCATCGTCAGCTCGTAGTGGTCGGTCAGCAGCGCCGTGCTCGCGGCGCGGGGGCTCGTCGGGCTCACGAGCCCACCCTAGGCGCGAACGGTCGCCGGGGACGGTCTGCCCCGCGCACCCCGGTGGACCTAGGGTGGCCCTGTGACCGCAGCCACCCTCTCCCTCGCTCCCGTCGAGCAGGAGGTGACCTCCACCGACGAGGTCGTCGCACCCGACGTGCCGTGGGTGACGATCGTCTGGAACGACCCCGTCAACCTCATGACCTACGTGACGTGGGTCTTCGAGACCTACTTCGGCTACGCGCGGGCCAAGGCCGAGAAGCTGATGATGGACGTCCACGTCAAGGGCCGCGCCGTCGTGTCCAACGGTCCGCGCGAGTCCATGGAGCGCGACGCCGAGGCCCTCCAGGGCTACGGCCTCTGGGCCACCTTCGAGAAGGACAGCTGATGGCGCGCGCCTTCCTGCGGGAGCACGGCCGCTACGTCGGTGTCCTCGAGTCGACCGAGCGCCTCGTGCTCCAGGGACTCATGCAGCAGACGCGACTGCTCCTCTCCCCGGAGATCGAGCCGACCGGTGACGCGTTCGACGACCTCGTCGCCTCGATGGGCCTGTCCCTGAGTGCCGCCGACCAGGCGGCTTCCGGTGCGAACGACTCTGCCGCAGAAGCGGACTCGTCATCGTTCGCCGACCGTGACCCCGCGCTGGACCGGCTGCTGCCGACCGCGCACCGTGGCGACGACCAGATCGCGGCCGAGTTCCGCCGGCTCACCGAGGAGGGGTTGCGCCAGCGCAAGAGCGGCAACCTCGACGTCGCGATCGAGTGCGTCGAGCAGGCCGTCGGCGACCGCGTCGTGCTCGACGAGTCGCAGGCGCCGGCGTTCCTCATGGCCCTCACCGACGTCCGCCTCCTGCTCGGCGAGCGCATGGGCATGCGCACCGAGGAGGACGCCGAGGCGCTGCACGCCGCGATGGAGGACATCGACGACGAGGACCCGCTGGGCTATGCCATGGCGTGGTACGACTTCCTCACCTGGCTGCAGGAGACCCTGACCCAGGCGCTCATGGGCACCGACCTCCGCGACGTCGTGACGGCATACGACGATGACGAGGACGACGACGACCTCGAGGACCTCCCCGACGAGGGCGGTCCACGGGACGGCCCGGTGTGACGCATCCGACCCGCGGTCGCCGGGCCGGCGTCGGTGTGGGCACCTAGGCTCGTTGCGTGGACGTCACGATCGTCGGGTGCTCCGGATCCTTCGCCGGGCCGGGCTCGCCCGCCTCGTCCTATCTCGTGCGTGCCGAGCACGAGGGACGCACGTGGAGCATCGTGCTCGACCTCGGCAACGGCGCACTGGGCGCCTTGCAGCGCCACATCCAGCCGTATGCCGTCGACGCCGTCCTGCTCAGCCACCTGCACGTCGACCACTGCATCGACATGTGCGGTCTCTACGTCATGATGCGCTACGTCCCCGGCGGCCCCGGGCGAGCGACGATGCCCGTGTGGGGTCCACCCGGCACCGGCGCGCACCTCGCCCGTGCCTACGGCAGCGGAGAGGCCGAGGACGTCCTCGGCGTCTTCGACTTCCGCGACCTGCGCCACCGCGACCCCGTGACGGTCGGACCGTTCACCATCACCCCGGTCCGCGTGAACCATCCGGTCGAGGCCTACGGCTTCCGCGTGGAGGCAGGTGGCCGAGTCCTGGCCTACACCGGTGACACCGACATCTGCGACGAGCTCGACGAGCTCATGACGGGCGCCCACCTCGTGCTCGCCGACGCGGCGTTCGTCGACGGGCGTGACACCGTGCCCGACATCCACCTGTCGGGCCGTCGCGCGGCCGAGGCGGCCGTGCGAGCCGGGGGAGTGCGGCGCCTCATGCTGACGCACATCCCGGCCTGGAACGACCCCGAGGTGTGCCGCGAGCAGGCCGCGGCGGTGTGGCCGGGCGACGTCGAGCTCGCCCAGGCTGACGCCACCTACTGTCTCTGACGGGACAGTCCCCGACGGTTGCCCGAGGCCGCTGTCGGAGGAGAGCACCCGGGTATGGAACGTCACGGTGCGGTTCGCGACTCGTCACGTGGCGGGTGCGCCGCCCACCACCATGACCGAACCAAGGAGGCACCTTTGCAGCAGCGAACCATCGGATCGAGGAAGGTCAGCGCGATCGGGCTCGGGGGCATGCCCATGTCGATCGAGGGCCGGCCCGACGAGGACCGCTCGATCCGGACCATCCACGCCGCGCTCGACGCCGGCGTCACCCTCATCGACACGGCTGACGCCTACCACCGTGACGCCGACGAGGTGGGGCACAACGAGTCCCTCATCGCCAAGGCCCTGTCGTCGTGGTCGGGCAGCTCGTCGGACGTCCTCGTCGCGACCAAGGGCGGGCACCTGCGCCCCGGCGACGGGTCGTGGACCCTCGACGGGCGCCCGGAGCACCTCAAGGAGGCAGCGAGGGCGTCGCTCCAGCGGCTCGGCGGCGATGCCATCGGGCTCTACCAGTTCCACCGTCCCGACCCCGACGTGCCCTACGCCGAGTCGGTCGGTGCAATCCGCGACCTGCTCGACGAGGGCGTCATCGAGATGGCCGGCATCTCGAACGCGAACCCCGACCAGATCCGCGAGGCGCAGGAGGTGCTCGGTGGCCGGCTCGTGTCGGTGCAGAACCAGTTCTCGCCGGCCTTCCGCAGCAGTCGGGCCGAGCTCGACCTGTGCGCCGAGCTCGGCATCGCCTTCCTGCCGTGGAGCCCGCTCGGCGGCATCAGCAAGGCCGGGGACCTCGGCAGCCGGCACGACGCCTTCGCAGAGGTGGCGAGGTCGCACGACGTGAGCCCGCAGCGGGTGGCGCTCGCGTGGGAGCTCGCGCTCGCGCCCGTGGTCGTGCCGATCCCCGGCGCCTCGCGTCCGGAGAGCATCGAGGACTCGGTGCAGGCGCTCGACCTCGAGCTGTCCGCCGACGAGGTGGCGCGGCTCTCCGCCGAGACCGTCGACTGACGAGCCGCCGGAGGCACTGTGGGACGGGTCCTTACGCTTCGCGAACGAGGCGTCCGGGCCCGTCCCCACCCCGCGATTGAGGCCTAACGTGGAGTCATGGCTAGCCTCGAGGGCATGACTGACCGACATGACGGCCGTGCCCCCGACCAGACGCGCGAGGTGCGGATCACCCGCAACTGGCTCGACCACGCGGAAGGCAGCGTCCTCATCGAGTTCGGGCGCACGCGCGTGCTGTGCGCCGCGTCCTTCACCGAGGGCGTGCCGCGCTGGCTCAAGGGCAAGGGCACCGGCTGGGTCACCGCCGAGTACGCCATGCTGCCCCGGGCGACCAACACCCGCTCCGACCGCGAGAGCGTCAAGGGCCGCATCGGCGGCCGCACCCACGAGATCAGCCGGCTCATCGGCCGCAGCCTGCGAGCCGTCATCGACACCAAGGCCCTGGGCGAGAACACCATCGTCCTCGACTGCGACGTGCTGCAGGCCGACGGCGGCACCCGAACGGCCGCCATCACCGGCGCCTTCGTGGCCCTCGCCGACGCGATCGAGCACGCCCGCTCGCAGGGCCTCATCGGCAAGAAGGCCCAGCCCCTCACCGGCTCGGTCGCCGCCATCTCCGTCGGCATCGTCGGGGGCCGCGCCGTCCTCGACCTCGACTACCCGGAGGACTCGACGGCCGAGACCGACATGAACGTCGTCATGACCGGTGACGGCCGCTTCATCGAGGTCCAGGGCACCGCGGAGGGTGAGCCGTTCGACCGCGACCTCCTCGGCCAGCTGCTCGACCTCGCGACGAAGGGCTGCGCCGACCTGACCGACCGCCAGCAGGCCGCGCTGTCGGCGTCGGTCCCGACGTCGACTCGAGCGTCGCAGGAGACCACGGACGGCGGGGTGGTCGCGTGACGAAGGTCGTCCTCGCCACCCGCAACAGCAACAAGGTCGAGGAGCTGCGAGAGATCCTCGCCGACGTCAGCGCGGACCTCGGGCTCGAGATCATCGGCCTCGACGGCTACCCCGAGGCGCCCGACGTCGTCGAGGACGGCGTGACGTTCGAGCAGAACGCGATCCTCAAGGCCGCGTCCGCTGCCCACGTCACGGGACTGCCCGCCCTGGCCGACGACTCGGGTCTGGCCGTCGACGTGCTCGGAGGTGCCCCCGGCATCTTCAGCGCCCGGTGGTCCGGGGGCGGGGGCGACCGGGCCAACCTCGAGCTGCTCCTCGCGCAGCTCGGCGACGTCCGCGACGAGCACCGCGCCGCGGCGTTCGTCTGCGCCGCCGCGATCGTCCTGCCCGACGGGCGGTCGGCGGCCGAGCTGGGACGCTTCCCCGGCACGGTGGCCCGTGAGGCCAGGGGCACGGGAGGCTTCGGCTACGACCCCATCTTCGTCCCATCCGACCAGTCGCTCGGCAACGAACGCACACTGGCGGAGTACGACGCGGACGAGAAGAACCAGGTCTCGCACCGGGCACTCGCCTTCCGCGCACTCGTGCCACACCTGAAGGAGCACCTGAGGCCATGACCACGACCAGCCCGGCCACCCGTCCTGGGACCGCCCCGCAGCAGCCGGTTCGTCCGCTGTGGTGGGGGGCCCTCGACGGGGTGGTGGCCGGGCTGCTCACGGTCGGGCTCGCGACGCTCGCGGCGTCAGTGCTCACGGCCGTGGGCCAGTCCTCGGGACAGCCGGCGCCGATCGCGGCGGTCGGGGGAGCCTTCATCGACCGGACGCCGCCGTGGCTCAAGGACTTCGCCGTCACGACGTTCGGCACCAACGACAAGCGGGCCCTGCTCGTCGGGACCGTCCTCATGCTGGCGCTGGCGTGTGCCGCCATCGGCGTCCTGGCCAGCCGTCGTCTCGTCGCGGGGCTCGTCGTCTTCGCCGTCGTCGGCCTCGTCGGGGCGGCAGCGGTGCTCAGCCGCCCAGGTGCGGGCCCGGCGGACGTCCTGCCGACGATCCTCGGCACCGCCGCCGGCCTGTGGTTCCTCAGTCGCGCCGCGACACCGTCGACAAGCGCATCGGGCGCCCCCAACCCCGGCCGGCGCTGGCTCATCGGGGGAGCGGTCGGTGCGGTGGCGGCATACGCCGGCAGTCTGCTCGGGGGCGGCTCCGCGGCAGCGACGGTGTCGCGTGACGCCCTGAAGAGCACTCCGCTCAAGGGCACGAAGCTGGCCATCCCCGCCGGCGCCGACCTGAGGCTGCCGGGCCTGACCCCCTACATCGTCCCGAACGCCGACTTCTACCGCATCGACACCGCCATCGTCGTCCCACGCATCGACGCCAACGAGTGGAAGCTCAAGGTCACCGGCATGGTCGACCGTGAGGTCGAGATCGACTGGAAGACGTTGCAGGGCAAGCAGATGCAGGAGGCGCTCGTCACGCTGACCTGCGTCTCCAACGAGGTCGGCGGCGACCTCGTCGGCAACGCCGTGTGGACCGGGTGGCCGGTGCGCGAGCTCCTCGCCATGGCCGGGCCCAAGGCAGGCGCCGACATGGTGCTGCAGACGAGCATCGACGGCTTCACCGCCTCGACACCTCTCGGCGCCCTCACCGACGACCGCAACGCCCTGCTCGCGATCCGGATGAACGGCGAGCCGTTGCCCTTCGAGCACGGCTTCCCCGTCCGGGTCGTCGTGCCCGGGCTCTACGGCTACGTCTCGGCCACCAAGTGGGTGACCGAGCTCAAGGTCACGACGTATGCCGCCGACGTGGCCTACTGGACGCCACGCGGATGGTCGGCGACCGGGCCGATCAAGACCGCGTCGCGCATCGACGTCCCGCAGGCCGGTGCCGTCGTCAAGGCGGGTACCGTCGCCGTCGCCGGGGTCGCGTGGGCGCAGCACACGGGCATCTCCAAGGTGGAGGTGCAGGTCGACCAGCAGCCGTGGACCGAGGCGCGCCTCGCCGCGGACGCGAGCATCGACACGTGGCGGCAGTGGGTCTACGAGTGGGACGCGACTCCCGGCAGCCACGACGTCCGCGTGCGTGCCTACGACGCCAAGGGCCAGGTGCAGTCCCCGCTCGAGGCGCCGCCCGCCCCTGACGGCGCCACCGGCATCCACGTCGTCAACGTCAGGGTGGAGTGACGTCCGAGGGTTCGTCGGCTGCGGCGGCCGCGGCGGAGCCCACGACGGCGTCCGCCTCGATCTCGACGAGCAGGTCGGGGTCGATGAGAGCGGTGACCTGGACCATGGTCGACGCGGGCCGCACGTCGGCAAAGACCTCGCCGTGCGCCCGGCCGACCGCCTCCCAGTCGCGGATGTCGGTGACGAACATCCGCGTCCGCACGACGTCGGCGGGTGACGCGCCGCACGTGGCGAGCGCCTCGACGACGATCTCCAGCGCCACACGCGCCTGCTCGTAGGCGTCACCCGCTGCGACGACCCTGCCCTCGCGGATCGCGGTGGTTCCGGCCACGTGGACGGTGTCGCCGACGCGGACGGCTCGTGAGTAGCCGACGACGCCCTCCCAGGCGCTGCCCGTCCCGACGTTCTGCCTCATGGCCGCAGGCTAGTCGTGCCCGGGGAGACGGGGCCGGGGTTCAGCGCTTCGCGCGCGAGCCCGCCGGGACGGGACAGCTCCGGCCGGCCGCGGTGGCGCTGGTCACCGACTCCGCGGGCAGGAGGAACCAGTGCCGGTCGAGGCACACGACCCGCACGTGCTCGACAGGGCCCGCGGTGCTCTCGAGCACGGCTCTGTCCGTCACCTCGGCCACGGCGCCGCACTCCGGGCACGTCGTCGTGTCGAGCGCTGGTCCGCTCGTGCCGTTCGGTTCGTCCACGAGACACCTCCTGCTGCACGTTTCGTCGAGAACCTCTCCAGGTCGGAGCCGGAGGCGCGGGCCGTGATACGCCGGGGTGGCAACTACAGTGGGGGCGCGCACCCCGCGAGCGGACGTGGTGGAACTGGTAGACACGCAGGATTTAGGTTCCTGTGCCCTAGGTGTGCGGGTTCGAGTCCCGCCGTCCGCACCCGGCAGCACCCGGCAGCACCCGGCAACACCGCCCGGCCACGGCCGGAACGGGTACGAGCCCGCTGGACGAGACGACGAAGGAGCAGATCGTGACCGCACGACTAGAGCCGGGACAGCAGGCGCCCGCCTTCAGCCTGACCGACGACGCCGGCCAGACCGTCAGCCTCGCTGACTTCGCCGGCCGCAAGGTCATCGTCTACTTCTACCCGGCCGCCATGACCCCCGGTTGCACCAAGCAGGCCTGTGACTTCAGCGAGTCGCTCGACTCGCTGAAGAAGGACGGCTACGAGGTCGTCGGGATCTCCAAGGACAAGCCGGCCAAGCTGGCGAAGTTCCGCGAGCGCGACCACCTGACCATCCCGCTGCTCAGCGACGAGGACCTCGCGGTCCACACGGCATACGGCGCCTGGGGAGAGAAGAAGCTCTACGGCAAGACCGTCGAGGGCGTCATCCGGTCCACCTTCGTCGTCGACGAGGAGGGCAAGGTGAGCCACGCCTTCTACAACGTCAAGGCGACCGGCCACGTGGCCAAGCTCCGTCGCGACCTCGGCATCGCCGACTAGAGTCCGCACCTCCCCGAAAGGAAAACCAGATGAGCGACACCGCACGCATCGAGCAGGACATCCAGGCCGCCCGCGCGCGCCTCGAGGGCACCGTCAACGAGCTGGCCTACCGCGCCCAGCCCCAGGTCATCGCCCAACGGCAGCTCCAGGGCCTCAGGCTCCGTCTCGATGCGGCGACGCACACCGAGGACGGCGAGCTGCGCGTCGAGCGCGTCGCCGCCGTCGTCGCGGCCGTGGTCGTCGTCGTGGTCGCCGTCGGCCTGCTCCGCCGCCGCCGCTGAGCCGGACTGCACCACCTGACTGCTCACCTCACGCGACCACCATGGCGAAGAAGGAGTCCGCGTCGGCGGCCGAGCTGCTGCCCATCCGGATGCTGCACGACCGCGTCCTCGTCTCGCTCGAGACGGAGGGCGAGCGGCGCTCCGGCGGGGGCATCCTCATCCCCTCGACGGCCTCCGTCGGAAAGCGCCTCGCCTGGGCCGAGGTCGTCGCCACCGGCCCCACCGTGCGCCAGGTGCAGCTCGGCGACCGCGTGCTCTTCGACCCCGAGGAGCGCGCGGAGGTGGAGCTGCAGGGCAAGGGCTACGTGCTGCTGCGCGAACGCGACATCCACGCCGTCGCCGCCCAGCGCGTCGAGGACGGGCAGACCGGGCTCTACCTCTGAGGTCCGCGGCTGGCGTGCGCCGGTAGGTGCGCGACTGCCGGCGAACGAGAAGACCCCCGTCCGGAGTGATCCGAACGGGGGTCTTGAAGTGCGCCGCCAGGGACTCGAACCCCGAACCCAGTGATTAAGAGTCACTTGCTCTGCCAATTGAGCTAGCGGCGCAACGAGGGGAAACGTTAGCAGCCGCCCCGCGTCGGGACAAAATCGGCCGTCGCGGCCCGTCCGGAGTCAGGCCCTGGGGTCTCGCGGGGCACCGGATCGCCGCTCGGCAGAGCGGATTCGGGTGCCCTGCCGCTGAGGCGCCGAGCGCGTGGGCGGGACTACGAGGTGGCGCTCGCGGTCGACAGGAGGGTCAGCGCGAGGCTGAGCACGATGACGCCGATGATGACGCCGACCGTGATCCGCTGGGCCTTCTTGTTCCCCATGAGCATGGGTCCATTGTGCGGCATGCCGCAGGCCGAGGCCGCACTGAGAGCGGTCGCACCGGACCTGGACACGACCGTGGCCCGGTGCCCCTCACGAGGGGCACCGGGCCACGGGATCGTCCTGCCGAGCAGGACCATGGGGTGAGTGACGGGACTTGAACCCGCGGCCACCTGGACCACAACCAGGTGCTCTACCAGCTGAGCTACACCCACCATGCACAACACGAGCCGGGCCCGAGGGCTCGGCGCCGTGTCACGGCGTCGACAATGCTACAGGCTCTCGCGAGGTGCTCGTGACCACCCCGACGGACGGCATACGCCCTCCGTGGTCGTATGCCGTCAGGCGGGGTCGGCGGCTCCGTGCTCGATGACGTGGGGCGTCGCCAGAGCCTTCGCGGTGGCGCTGTCGGGGCCCGGCTGCGGGACGAAGACGGCCTGGCGGTAGTAGCGCAGCTCGGCGATCGACTCGCGGATGTCGGCCAGGGCCCGGTGGCCGCCGGACTTCTTGGGCGCGTTGAAGTAGACGCGGGGATACCAGCGGCGCGACAGCTCCTTGATCGAGCTGACATCGATGATCCGGTAGTGCAGGTAGGACTCGAGCACGGGCATGTCCCGCGAGAGGAACCCCCTGTCGGTGGCCACGGTGTTGCCACCGAGCGGGGCCTTGCGCGGCTCGGGGACGAACGTGCGGACGTAGTCGAGGACGATGTGCTCGGCCTCCTGCAGCGTCACGCCCGAGTCGAGCTCGTTGATGAGGCCGGAGGTGGTGTGCATGTCACGGACGAAGTCGTCCATCTGCTCGAGGGCCTCGGCCGGTGGCTTGACGACGACGTCGATGCCGTCGCCGAGCTGGTTGAGCTCGAAGTCCGTGACGAGGGCAGCCACCTCCACCAGGGCGTCGGACTTCAGGGACAGGCCCGTCATCTCGCAGTCGATCCAGATGATCCGGTCGGCGATGGCTCGGTGGTTGGTGTCGCTCACCGCTCCACAATAGAGGCTGAGGGCGACCGGACCCCTCGCGTCGCGCGGGCGTGCGTCCGGGTGCGGGGGAGCGTCGCTGCACTAGCCTGCCCTCATGACTTCAGGGGACGTGACGACACCAGGGCCGGGCGCAAGCCCGGGCGGGCCGACGCAGCAATGGAGTTCGGTGCGCAACCCGACCCGGCGACCGATGCTTCGCACGGCGCTGACGATCGGCGTCGCGGCCTCCCTCTTCCTCGTGTGCCTGCTCATCCTGCTCGGCATCCTCGGGGAGCGGCTGACGACGCAGACGCTCACCACGTCCGTCCTGATGGCGGTCATCCCGCTCTTCGTCATCGTGCCGACGTTCCTCTGGCTCGACCGCTACGAGGCCGAGCCGGTGCGCTACATCGTCTTCGCCTTCTTGTGGGGAGCCCTGGTCGCCGTCGTCGGCGCCTTCTTCCTCAACACGTTCGGGCTCAAGCTCCTCGTCGAGGCGCGGTGGAGCGACCCGCTCGAGACGGGCGCGGTCTACCTGGCGCCGATCACCGAGGAGACCCTCAAGGGACTCGGCATCCTGCTCATCTACCTGTTCCGTCGCCGCGAGTTCGACGGCATCATCGACGGCATCGTCTACGCCGGCCTCATCGGGGCGGGCTTCGCGTTCAGCGAGAACATCCTCTACCTCGGGCAGGCCTACAACGAGTACGGCAGCGAGGGGCTCACGTCGACGTTCCTCGTCCGCGGGCTCATGGGCCCCTTCGGGCACCCGCTCTTCACCTCGCTCACCGGCATCGGCATCGGCATCGCCGTGACCGCGCGGCGGCCGGTCGTGCGCGTCGTGGCGATCCTCACCGGATGGGTGTGCGCGATGCTGCTCCACGGCGCCTGGAACCTCTCGGCCCTGGCCGGCATGGACGGCTTCTTCGCGGCGTACGTGACCTACCAGGTGCCGCTCTTCCTCGCCTTCATCGGATTCCTCGTCTGGCTCCGTCGTCGTGAGGGTCGCCTCATCGGGCGGTACCTGTCGCCGTATGCGGACGCCGGGTGGCTCACCCACGCCGAGGTCGCGATGCTCTCCAACCTCCGGCTGCGCCGCGCGGCGCGGGCCTGGGCCGGGCAGAACGGTGGCCGCCCGGCGAGGCGCTCGATGGACGCGTTCCAGGACAGCGCCAGCGACCTCGCGCTGCTGCGATCCCGGCTGGTCCACGGGACGGCCGAGGACGGGGCCTCGGAACGGGAGATGGTCCTGCTCGAGGCGATCACGGCCCATCGTCGTGGCTTCGTCGGCTCGCCCGTGACCTGACCGGCCGTCCCGGCCCGGGGTGCCTATCATTGGACGGCCCCGGTTGGGGCGACGGCCCCTGTAGCTCAGCGGATAGAGCAAGAGCCTTCTAATCTCTTGGTCGCAGGTTCGAGTCCTGCCGGGGGCGCCGTTCTCGTTCGGCCCCGGGGCGTGGCCGGTCGAAACCCCCGCGACGCCGCGGCGTCTGCTGCCATCATGGGAACCGTCAGCCGCACGAGCGCACTCGTCCCTCCAGGCTCCGCCGCCGCGTGCCCCTGACGGGAGGGGCGGCGGTCAGATGACGGGTCGGACCACGGGAACGAGCCGGGTCCCCATCATCGGCTGGCTGCGCACCTATGACCGCAGCTGGTTGCGTGGCGACCTCATCGCCGGGGTGACCGTGCTCGCGCTGGTCGTCCCCAAGAACCTCGGCTATGCCGGCATCGCCGGGATCCCGCTGCAGAACGGCTTGTATGCCGCGGCGGCCGGCGCGATCCTCTACGCGATCTTCGGCACGAGCCGGCAGATCTCCGTCGGGCCGAGCTCCGGACTGGCGGCCGTGGCCGCGAGCGCCGTCCTCGCCGCCGGCATCGTCGACGAGAAGGCCGTCGCGTCGTTCGTCGCCGGGATCACGCTCGCATCGGGACTGCTGTACCTGGTCGTCGCGGTGCTCCGGATGGGGTGGATCGCGCAGTTCCTCTCGCGCGCCGTCGTCACCGGCTTCCTCTTCGGGGCTGCGCTCGACGTCGTCATCGGTGAGCTGCCCAAGCTCACCGGCACGACGGTCTCGGGCAGCAACCCGATCCAGGAGCTGTGGTCGTGGCTGACGACCCTCGGAGCAGCGCACGGCACGACGGTCGTGGTCGGCCTCCTCTCGCTCGCCGTCGTCTTCGGGTTGCGGGTCGTCGCGCCGCAGGTGCCGGGGGCTCTCGTGTTGGTGGTCGGCGGCCTGCTGGCCTCGTGGCTGCTGGGTCTCGGCGACCGCGGCGTGGCACTCGTCGGAGACGTGCCGCGAGGCCTGCCGACCGTCGTCGTGCCCGACCTGACCCTGATGTGGGACCACGTCGGAGTCGGGGCCGTCGCTGCGTTCGCGCTCGTGCTCATCGGCTTCTCACAGACCGCCGGCGACGCCCGTGCCTTCGCCGCCAGGCACCGCTACCAGATCGACGTCGACCAGGAGTCGGTGGCTCAGGGAGTCGCCAATGCGGGGGCCGGACTCCTCCAGGGGATGCCGGTCTCGACGAGCCTGTCGGCAAGCTCGCTCAACGACCACTCCGGGGCCAGGTCGGGGCTGGCCTCACTCACCACCGGGTTCGGCGTCCTGCTGACCCTGCTCCTGCTGGCGCCGCTCTTCTCCGGCCTGCCGAAGCCCGTGCTCGCCGCGATCATCATCGAGGCCGTCGTCATGGGCATGATGGACCTCCCGGAGATGAGGCGGCTCCTCCGGGTCAAGCGGTTCGACTTCGGGGTGGCGCTCGCCGCCCTGCTGGGTGCCCTCGTCTTCGGCGTGCTGGCCGGTGTCCTCATCGGCGTGGCGCTCTCGATCTTCTGGCTCGTCAAGGTCTCGACGAGGCCGCACATCCCGACCCTCGCGCGCGAGCCCGGCACCGACGTCTACCGCGACCTCAGCGACCACCCGGACGGCGAGGTCGTGCCCGGCATCGCGGTGATCCGGATGGACGGCGGCCTCTTCTTCGCCACCTCCGACGCCCTCGAGGACCGGATCAGGGAGGTGATCCACTCGGAGCCGGGGGTCTTCGGCATCGTGCTCGACTGCGGCGGCATCGACTTCGTCGACTCCCAGGGGTCGGCCAAGATGGGCGACGTGCTCGACCTCGCCCACGACTCGGCCGTCGTGCTGCGTCTGGCCCGGCTCAAGGCCTCCGTGCGGGCCACGCTCGAGGTCGACGGGGTGCTGGATCGACTCGGAGCCGACCACGTCCACGGCAACATCTCCCGGGCCGTGCAGGCCGAGCTGCGCGAACGCGCGCAACCACCGGCCGCTCGACCCGACGCGCTGCCCGACCCGTGAGGGGCAGGAACGTCTCGGTTTGGTCTGTTCCGGCTGACAGGAGAAGATGGCCCGCGTGGCGGCTGACTCCGGAGACAACGAGCGGCTCCTCTCGATGGTGCAGGCCCTGCGTTCGACCGTCTCGGACACCTCGTTCCCCCTCGACCTGCCCAGCGCCGCGACCGCCCGGCTCGAGCGCACCCGCCTCCTGAACCAGCTCGACGACTACGTCGTCCCGCGGCTGACGTCTCTCGACGCGCCCCTGCTCGCGGTCGTCGGCGGGTCGACGGGCGCGGGCAAGTCGACCCTCGTCAACTCCGTCGTCGGACGCGAGGTGACGCTGCCCGGCGTGCTGCGGCCGACGACGCGCTCGCCGGTGCTCATCCACCACCCGTCCGACGCTGCGTGGTTCTCCGGATCGCGCGTCCTGCCGGGTCTGGCCCGCATCACCGGCAGACACTCGTCGTCCGACGGTCCGGGCGCGGTGCGTCTCGTCTCGACCGACGAGGTCGCCGCCGGTCTGGCCCTGATCGACGCCCCGGACATCGACAGCGTGGTCGAGACGAACCGCGACCTCGCGACGCAGCTGCTCTCCGCCGCCGACCTCTGGGTGTTCGTCACGACGGCAGCGCGCTACGCCGACGCGGTGCCGTGGCAGCTGCTGCGCGAGGCGTCCGAGCGCGGCACGGCCGTGGCCGTCGTCCTCGACCGGGTGCCTCCGAAAGCCGTCGACGAGATCCGCACGCACTTCGCGTCCATGTTGCGTGAGCAGGGCCTCGACCAGGCGCCGATCTTCACGGTGGTCGAGTCCGAGCTCGCGGACGGGCTCCTGCCCCCCGAGCAGACCGCTCGCCTGCGCGGCTGGCTCGCGGCGCTCGCGGGCGACGCCCAGGCACGGGCCGACGTCGTGCGGCAGACACTCCAGGGTGCCCTCGTCTCCCTGGACGCCAGGACCCAGGCGCTGGCCGAGGCCTCGAAGGAGCAGACCGCAGCGGGCCAGGCACTCGTGGCCGCAGCCGCGGCGTCCTACGACGAGGCGAGGCGCCACGTGCACGAGGGGATGCTCGACGGCACGCTCCTGCGCGGTGAGGTGCTGGCCCGGTGGCAGGAGTTCGTCGGCACCGGTGAGTTCTTCCGTCAGGTCGAGTCGACCGTCTCCCGGGTCCGGGACCGCTTCACGTCCCTCCTCAAGGGTGAGCCGGCGCGTGCCGATGACCTCGGGGAGGCGCTCCAGTCCGGGGTCGAGTCGCTCGTCGTCAACCGCGCCGAGCTGGCCGCGAGCTCGATCGCGCGGGTCTGGCGCACCCTGCCGGGCGGCGACCAGCTGCTCACGGCCGACCCGACGCTCGGGCGTTCCGGCACCGACGTCGACCGGCGCATCCAGCGCCTCGTGCGCGACTGGCAGGGCGACATCCTCCAGATGGTCCGCGACGAGGGTCGGGACCGTCGCACGACCGCACGGATCATGGCCTACGGCGTGAACGGGCTCGGTGTCGTCCTCATGCTCGTGACGTTCGCGAGCACCGCCGGCATCACCGGGGCCGAGGTCGGCATCGCCGGAGGCACCGCCGTCGTCGGTCAGAAGCTGCTCGAGGCCGTGTTCGGCGACCAGGCCGTTCGAGAGCTGGCCCGGAAGGCGCGCGAACAGCTGACCGGTCGCGTCGACGAGCTGTATGCCGCCGAGCTCGCCCGCTACCAAGGAGCTGTCACGACATTGCAGGTCGACACCGACCAGACCGAGCGCCTGACCACGGCTGCCGCAGCCGTGAGGGGCGCGCGATGAGCCCGATCAGGATGGGACGTGCCACCGTGCGGGCGGTCTCGGCCGCCGAGCTCGGCACCCGCACCACCGAGCTGTCGTTGGCGCTCGTGTCGGGCGCTGACGAGCTCGACCCCTCCGGAGTCGCGGTCGCGCGGAGGGTCGTCGACAAGGCCGTCGAGCGTTCCGGGATCGGCGGCGACCACACGGTCGTGGCCCTCGCGGGGGCCACGGGCAGCGGCAAGTCCTCACTCTTCAACGCCCTCGTCGGGGCCGACGTCGCGACCATCGGCGCGCGCCGACCGACGACGTCGCGCCCGACCGCCGGTGTGTGGGGTGACCCCGACGCGTCCGAGCTGCTGGACTGGCTCGGCGTCGCCGCCCGCCACGTCGTCGACACCGCCTCCGGTCCGGGGAAGGGCGCCGCCGATGCGGTGGCCGCGCCGACACAGGTCGTGGGATCGCTCGATGGGATGGTGCTGCTCGACCTGCCCGACTTCGACTCGCGCGAGCTCGACCACCGCCGGGAGGCGGAGCGGGTGCTCGAGCTCGTCGACGTCTTCGTCTGGGTGACCGATCCCCAGAAGTACGCCGACGCCCGACTCCACGACGAGTTCGTCAGTCTGCTCTCACAGCACGACGCCGTCACCCTGGCGGTGCTCAACCAGTCGGACCGGCTGACAGCCGAGGCGGCGAAGACCGTCACCGGAGACCTTGCGAAGCTGCTCGTCGCCGACGGCGTGGCCGACGCCAAGGTCCTCGCGACGTCGACCGTCACCGGCCAAGGCATACCTGAGTTCACGCAGCGTCTGGCCAATGCCGTTGCGGGACATGCAGCTTCGCGCCAGCGCCTGAAGGCGGACATCATCGGTGCTGCAACGAGGCTGCGGTCCGGGGTCGCCGACTCCGAGGTCGAGGTGGCCGAGGTGCCCCGTGACGAGCTGGATGCCTCGCTGGCCCGTGCAGCCGGAGTCCCGATCGTGCTGGATGCCGTCGAGCGCGACTACCGTCGGGAGGCGTTCGCGCACACCGGCTGGCTGTTCGCCCGCTGGACCAAGGGCTTCGCCGCCGACCCGCTCCGCCGACTGCGCCTCGACCGCACCGGCGGCCGGCCACCCATCCCCGTGGAGATCGAGGGAGCCGACGTGCGGGCCCTGCTCGGGCGGTCGTCGATTCCGGCGCCGACCGTCTCGACCGTGTCGGCCGTCGACCTCGCCACCCGTCACTTCGTGCGCGAGGCGTCTTACGGTCTGCCGGTGCGTTGGGCCCAGGCCACAGAGGACGCTGTCGACCGTGGCGACGGCGCCCTGACCGACGCGCTCGACCGAGCCGTCATCGGCACGTCCTTGCGCGCGCGGCGCCCGGTCTGGTGGTTCGTGGTCAACGTCCTGCAGTGGGCGTTCGGCGTCGTGGCCCTCGCCGGGCTGATCTGGTATGCCGTCCTGTGGGCCTCCGCGTTCTTGCAGCTCCCGCATCCCGAGACCCCGTCGGTCGGCATCCTGCCGCTGCCGCTCGTCCTGGTCGTCGTCGGTGTCCTCGTTGGCATCGGGCTCGGGATCCTGTCGCGGTGGTGGGCGCGCGTCGGTGCCCGTCACCGCAGGACCGTCGTGGGGAAGCGTCTCACCGAGTCCGTGGCGCTCGTGACCGACGAGCACATCCTCGTCCCGGTCGACGAGGTCCTCGCGCGTCACCGCGAGACCCGCGAGCACCTCGAGGCCGCGACCGGCTGACGCCTGCCGAACGAGGCCTGGGGGGAGCGAGGGAGGCGGAGCGGTCCGCCGGGGCGCTCGTCCACACCCCCGTGGCGGAAGGTCTCCGTGTCCACAGGTGGCCGAGCGGCGCTGTCGGTCAGGACGACCGGGTCCGAAGGTGGTTCCAGGCGGCGCGAGGTCGCCTGCCGAACCCTCTGAGGAGCACCGATGAACGAGACCAGCATCACCGTGCACGGCAACGTCGTGAGCGAGCCCGTCGAGCGACAGGCCCGTAACGGCAGCACCTACACCACCTTCCGCGTCGCGACGACGCCCTACCGCCGCACCCCTGACGGCAAGTTCGTCGACGGCGACACGAGCTTCTACGACGTCATCGCGTTCAACGCCCTCGCGGCCAACGTCGCGTCAGCCCTGCGCAAGGGGCAGCCCGTCATCGTCACGGGGCACATCTCGATCAAGCCGTACCTGAGCAACGACGGCACACCGCGCACCTCGCCGCAGATCGACGCCGCCCACATCGGCCACGACATGTCCTGGGGGCGGGCCACGTTCGAGCGCGTCAGCCGGGCGGCAGCACTCGGTCAGGACCGCACCGCCGACCCCGACGTCCAGGCCTCGGTTCGCGCGATGGCCGAGGGGGAGCCGGGACCGTCGGACGTGCGCCCGGCCCACGTCGACGCAGACGGGGTGGTCGACGACGACTACGACCCCGAGTCGGATGGCGCAACGGCCGCGAACATCGACGACGTCCGCGCGACGGGGGATCCCGAGACCGACGACTACGAGGTGGTCGAGCGGCTCACGGCCTGACGGTGGTGGCGGTCAGCGGGCGCGGACACCGATTCGGTGCCGCGCTCGCCGACAGATAGCCTTCTGCGCATGGCCGAGTACATCTACACCATGACCCGAGCGCGCAAGGCACACAACGAGAAGGTCATCCTCGATGACGTCTCGATGTCCTTCTACCCCGGCGCGAAGATCGGCATGGTCGGCCCCAACGGCGCCGGCAAGTCGACGATCCTCAAGATCATGGCCGGACTCGACCAGCCGAGCAACGGTGAGGCCCGCCTGGCCCCGGGCGCGAGCGTGGGCATCCTGCTCCAGGAGCCGCCGCTCAACGAGGACAAGACCGTCCTCGGCAACGTCGAGGAGGGCGCCGGCGAGATCAAGGCCAAGCTCGACCGCTACAACGAGATCTCCGCCCTGATGGCCGACCCCGACGCCGACTACGACGCCCTGCTCACCGAGATGGGCAAGCTGCAGGAGGACATCGACCACGCCGACGCGTGGGACCTCGACAGCCAGCTCGAGCAGGCCATGGACGCCCTTCGCTGCCCGCCGCCGGACTCGCCCGTGACCAACCTCTCCGGTGGTGAGCGTCGCCGCGTCGCGCTGTGCAAGCTGCTCCTGCAGAAGCCCGACCTGCTCCTGCTCGACGAGCCGACCAACCACCTCGACGCCGAGTCGGTGCTCTGGCTGGAGCAGCACCTCGAGACCTACCCCGGTGCTGTCATCGCCGTCACCCACGACCGCTACTTCCTCGACAACGTCGCGCAGTGGATCGCCGAGGTCGACCGCGGTCGGCTCTACCCCTACGAGGGCAACTACTCGACCTACCTCGAGAAGAAGTCCGAGCGCCTCACGATCCAGGGCAAGAAGGACGCCAAGCTGGCCAAGCGGCTCAAGACCGAGCTCGAGTGGGTCCGCAGCAACGCCAAGGGCCGTCAGGTCAAGAGCAAGGCTCGACTGGCCCGCTACGAGGAGATGGCGGCCGAGGCCGAGCGCACGCGCAAGCTCGACTTCGAGGAGCTGCAGATCCCGCCGGGCCCGCGCCTCGGCTCGACGGTCATCGAGGTCAAGAACCTCAAGAAGGGCTTCGGCGACCGGGTCCTCATCGACAACCTGTCGTTCTCACTGCCCCGCAACGGCATCGTCGGCGTCATCGGCCCCAACGGTGTCGGCAAGTCGACCCTCTTCAAGACCATCGTCGGCTTCGAGGAGCCCGACGGGGGCGAGGTGAAGATCGGCGAGACCGTCAAGATCTCCTACGTCGACCAGGGCCGGGAGGGCCTCGACCCCAAGAAGAACCTCTGGGAGATCGTGTCCGACGGCCTCGACCACATGAAGGTCGGCAACGTCGAGATCCCGTCGCGGGCCTACGTGTCGCAGTTCGGCTTCAAGGGCCCCGACCAGCAGAAGCTCTCCGGCGTCCTGTCCGGTGGTGAGCGCAACCGTCTCAACCTCGCGCTCACCCTCAAGCAGGGCGGCAACCTCCTGCTCCTCGACGAGCCGACCAACGACCTCGACGTCGAGACCCTCGGCTCGCTCGAGAACGCGCTGCTCGAGTTCTCGGGCTGCGCGGTCGTCATCACCCACGACCGGTGGTTCCTCGACCGGGTCGCGACGCACATCCTCGCCTACGAGGGCACCGAGGAGAATCCCGCCAACTGGTACTGGTTCGAGGGCAACTTCGAGTCCTACGAGGCCAACAAGGTCGAGCGCCTGGGTCCGGAGGCAGCCCGACCGCACCGCGTCACCTACCGCAAGCTGACGCGCGACTGATCGCGCGAGCGACGGCGACGCCGTCGACGAGAGGGCCGGGATGCACCCGCATCCCGGCCCTCTGGCGTCAGATCCAGCCCTTGCGCCGGAAGACGCCGTAGAGCGTGACGGCCACGCCGGCGATGACAGCCGCACTGAAGAGCACACCCCAGGGGCGCCCGAAGCCGGGGTAGGGCACGTTCTGGCCGAACCATCCCGTCACCGCGGTCGGGACGGCGATGATCGCGGCCCAGCCGGTGAGCTTCTTCATGACCGTGTTGAGCCGGGCGTCCTGCAGCGACAGGTTGGTCTCGAAGATCGTCGTCACCATGTCGCGCAGCGACTCGGTCCACTCGGCGGCGCGGAGGACGTGGTCGTAGAGGTCGTCGTAGAAGCCGTCGAGCTCGGTGTGCCGCTGGTCGAGCTCGCCCCGGTGCCGGAGCACCGCGTTGACGACGTCGCGCATCGGCAGCACGACACGTCGCAGCTCGACGAGCTCCTTGCGCAGCCGGTAGGTGCGCACCTGGACGGCGTGCGTCCGGCTGCTCTCGTCGAAGAGCAGGTCTTCGAGGTCCTCGATCGCGTCGTCGAGCTGCTGGATCGCCTCGAAGTGCCCGTCGACCACGGTGTCGAGCAGCCCGTGCACGAGCGCTCCGACGCCGAGGTCGAGCAGCTCGGGGTCGTCGTTCCACCGGTCGAGCACCTGCTGCATGTCGACGTCGTCGCTGCCGCGGACGGTGATGATGCCCCCGGGGAGCACGAAGGCCGAGATCCGTGCCGTGCGCAGGCGGGACTCCGGCCCCGGGGGCTCGGGGTCGTCTGCGCCCGTGGCGGTGCCGCCGGGCTCGAGCCGTGTGGCGTAGACGGTGATGAAGGTGTGCTTGGCGTGCCGGGTCGCCTTCGGTCGCTCGCCGGCGGAGACGGCGTCCTCGACGGCGTGCGGGTCGAGCCCGAGCTCCGCGGACAGGGCGCGCAGCCCGGCGTGGTCCGGCTCGCACAGGTCGACCCAGATGAGCGAGTTCTCACGCTCTAGGAGCTCGGACACGTCCTCGAGGGGGAAGCCCTCGTCGACGACCTTGCCGTGCTCCCACCGGCAGGAGGTGATGCGTCCGGCTGCGTCGTTGCCCACTCGCCCAGTCTCTCAGTCGATCTCCCTCGAGAGTGAGACGTAGGCGGGTGCGCCGGGTTCGGGATCAGGCGATGAGGGGGGTGACGTCGTGGGCTGTGGGGCGCTCGCCCAGCGCGAGCTGCCAGGCGTTCGCGAGGCGGCGCCCCACCTCGTCAGCCTCGTCGGGGGCGACGCAGAAGGGCACCCGGACCCACCGGGTGAAGCCACCCTCGACCCCGAACTGGCTGCCGCGGGCCAGTCGCACGCCGGCGGACTCGGCGACCCGGGCCAGCTCGTCGCCGCGGGCCTCGGGCAGCTCGCACCAGAGGTTCAGACCGCCGGTGGGCACGGTGAAGCGCCAGTCGGGCACGTGCTGCCGGAGCGCCACGACGAGGGCGTCGCGGCGCGCACGAGCCTCCCGACGCCGTTCGGCCAGGAGTGCCTCGCCCTGGCGGAGCAGGTCGGTGACGACGAGCTGCTCGAGGATCGCGGTGCCGAGGTCAAGACTGTGGCGCGCCTCGATGACGGACTCCGCGCGGCCCTCGGGGGCCCGTACCCACCCGACGCGCAGGCCGCCCCACCACGTCTTGCCGGCGCTGCCGAGGGTGTGGGCCCCGCGTGACGAGGCGGCGAAGGGAGCCGGACGCGTGGCGGTGGCTGACGTGTCGAGTCCGAGCTCGACGAACGTCTCGTCGACGACGGGCATCGCCTTCGTCCGGGCGAGCACCTGTGCGAGCGCCTCACGTGTCGGGGTGTCCATGACGAGCCCGGTCGGGTTCTGGTGGTCGGGGATGAGGTATGCCGCCCGGGCGCCGCTCTGACGCAGGCCGACCTCGATCGCGTCGACGTCCCACCCCGTCGCGGTCAACTGGGTGGGCACCGCGCGGTAGGCGGAGCGTCGCACTCCCACAACGGCATTCGGGTAGGTGGGACTTTCGACGAGGACGCGGTCCCCGACGTCGAGGTGGGCGCGCAGGACCGCCGACAAGCCGCTGTGGGCGCCCGATGTGACGACTACCTGGTCGGGTGACGTCACGAGGCCCCGCTCCTCGAACCAGCCGGCCACCGCTGCCCGGGTCTCGGGCAGCCCGCGCGGGTCGTAGCCCGCCGTCGCGAGGAACCGAGGCAGCTCGGCGAGCGCACGCTCGTAGGCCGCGGTGACACCGGCGGCGGCCGGGAGGGCGGCATACGTCAGGTCGATGACGTCGGGCGGGACGTCGGTGGGGATGAGGCCGGCCTGCGAGAGCGCCAGTCCTGACGGACCCGTCGGCAGGCAGACGACGCTGCCCGAGCCTCGACGAGTCGCGATGAAACCCTCGTCGCGCAGCGCGTCGAGCGCCGCGCCGACGGTGGTCCGGCTGAGGCCGAGCTCGGTCGTCAGCGTGCGCTCGCTCGGCAGGCGCGTGCCGACGAGGAGCCTCCCGTCGGAGATGAGGCGTCGGATGCCGTCCGCGAGGCTGCGGTAGGCCGGCCGGGGGAGCGGGTCAGCGCCGAGGAGCAGTGCCAGGGAGCGGGCCGAGACGGTGCGCACCGGTCCACTGTCGCACGACTGGCCCTTAAAAGTCAGTCCACTGCGCCGTCATGATGGACGGCATGCGCCGTCATGTCCAGCTTGCGAACCTCACCCCGCGCCAGCAGCTGCGCGCCGGACTGCTGCCACGCCGGCTTGCCCGGCTCATGGCCGGCCTCGTCCTCTATGGCGTGTCGATGGCGATGATGATCCGTTCGACGCTCGGCCTCGACCCGTGGGACGTCTTCCATGCGGGCATCGCGACGCACGTGCCGCTGACGTTCGGCCAGGTCACGATCATCGTCGGCGCCCTCGTCCTGCTGCTCTGGGTGCCGTTGCGGCAGTGGCCCGGGCTCGGCACGGTGGCCAACGTCGTCGTCATCGGTCTCGCCGCCGACGCGGGCCTGGCGCTCATCGCCCCACCCGAGTCGATGTGGGCACGCGTCCTGCTGCTCGGCTTCGGCATCGTCCTCAACGGAGTCGCCGGCGGGCTCTACATCGGCAGCCAGCTCGGCCCCGGTCCGCGTGACGGACTCATGACGGGCTTCGCGCGCCGCACCGGCCTGTCCATCCGCCTGGTGCGCACGACCATCGAGGTGGTCGTGCTGTCCGTGGGCTGGCTGCTCGGCGGACCCGTCGGCCTCGGCACCGTGCTGTATGCCGTGTCGATCGGCCCACTCGTCCAGTTCTTCCTGCCCCGCCTGACGGTCGACCTGGCAGGCGTCAGGCGCCGAGGCGCCACGAGTGAAGGACCCGGCATGAGCCCGGTTCGTACCAGACCAGGTCGAGTCGGTCAGCCCGACAGTGCGCCGGGACGTGCGGACCGACGAGGTCGCGCGTCGAGTCCTCGGTGACGTCGTCGCCCAGCGCGTCGAGCGTCAGGTGCGGGACGACGTCACCGAACCGGCCGGCATACGGCGGGCACTGCGGGAAGGCGGCCCAGAGCCTCGTGGTGAGGTCGGCGAAGGGGCCCGTGGGCTCGGGCAGGAGGTGCACGATGCCGTTGGGGAAGGTGTCGAGCTCCGCCAAGGTGAAGTCGAAGTGTCTGGTGGTGGAGGCGATCTCGGCGACCTTGTCGAGCACCTCGGCCGTGAGGTCGGCTCCGTCGAGGAACGGTGCGAGCGCCGTGACGTGGGCGTGCACGAAGCCCGGGTCGCTCGAGAGGTAGTCGGTGTCGTAGTGCCCGGTGCGGGCACGCACGAAGGGCTCGAGCTCGGGCACCGGGACCTGGAGCACCGAGTGACCCCTGACGGCCGGCGGCGCGCTCAGCGTCCGGCGCCCACGAGCCGGAGCGCGAGGGCGGCGTTCGTCGCGCCGATCTCGGCCGGGGTGCGCCGGATCGTCGGGGAGTACCAGCGGGCCACGTCGACGACGATCGAGAGCAGGGCCAGAGCGGTGTCGGCGCTGTCGTCGACGGAGAAGGTGGCGTCGGCGACGCCGCGGTCGAGGACGTCGCGCACGAGCGAGTCCATCTCCTTGCGCAGGGCGAGGACCTCGGCATGGTGCTCTGGGGTCAGGTGGTGGTGCTCGTACTGCACGACTCGCGCCACCTGGTACTGCTCGACGTGCCACTCGGTGAAGCGGGCCATGGCGGTGACGAGCTGCTCGGCCGGGGTCGCCCCGTCCGCGATGGCCGAGCGCAGCAGTCGGAGGGCCGACTCGTGCCCACTTCGGCTCAGGGCGAAGAGCAGCTCCTCCTTGGAGCCGAAGTGGACGTAGACGCCGGCGGGGGAGAGTCCGGCCCCGGACGCGATGTCGCGAGTCGTCGTGGCGTGGAAGCCCTTGTCTGCGAACGCGTGGGCTGCGGCTTGCAGGAGTCTCTCGACCGTGGACGCGTCGGGGTCGGACGTCCGGGCGCCTGCGGCTGGCGGGGTCGTGGTGGGCTGCGGCACGTTGACAGCATGCCGCAGGGGAGGGAAACTAAGCAAGCGCTTAGTTACCGGTGGGTACCGGCGCAACGCACCCGTGAGCACGCCCGATGGAGGACGCCATGCCCCGCAACATCTACGACGAGGACCACGAGGCGATGCGCGCGTCGGCGCGCGAGTTCGTCACCCGCACGCTCGCGCCCCGCGCGCAGGAGATGATCGAGGGCAAGTCGATCCCGCGCGACATCTGGCTCGAGGCCGGCAAGCAGGGCTTCTTCGGCCTCGACATCCCCGAGGAGTTCGGCGGCGCCGGGGTCGACGACTACCGCTTCAACGCCGTCGTCGCCGAGGAGATGTCCCGCTTCAACGCGGCGACGAGCTCCTGCTTCGGCATCCACTCCGACGTGTGCCCGCCCTACATCGTCGACCTCGGCACCGAGGAGCAGAAGCAGCGCTGGCTGCCCGGCATGGCGAGCGGCCAGCTCATCTGCGCCATCGCGATGACCGAGCCCTCCGGCGGCTCCGACCTCGCAGCCCTCAAGACGACCGCGGTCCGCGACGGTGACGCCTGGGTCCTCAACGGCTCCAAGACCTTCATCACCAACGGCTACCAGGCCGACCTCGTCATCGTGGCGGCCCGGACCGACCCGTCGAAGGGCGCCAAGGGCATCACGTTGCTCATGGTCGAGCGCGGCATGGAGGGCTTCGTCAACGGGCGCAAGCTCGACAAGGTCGGGATGGACGAGTCCGACACGGCCGAGCTCTTCTTCGAGAACGTCCGTGTCCCCGACGAGAACCGTCTCGGACCTGAGGGAATGGGGTTCATCTCGATGATGCAGCGCCTCCCGCAGGAGCGCGTCGGCGCCGCGGTCTCCAACGTCGCCCACGCCAAGGCGATCCTCGAGGAGACCATCCAGTACGCCAAGGACCGCAAGGCCTTCGGCCAGCCGATCGGCGCCTTCCAGCACAACAAGTTCCTCATGGCCGAGCTCGTCACGAAGATCGAGGTGGCGGAGGCCTACGTCGACGACTGCGTCGCCGCCCACGCCGAGGGCAAGCTGTCCGCCGTCGACGCCGCCAAGGCGAAGTGGTGGAGCTCGCAGGTGCAGAACGACGTGCTCGACCACTGCGTCCAGCTGCACGGCGGCTACGGCTTCATGAACGAGTACCGCGTGGCCCGCGCCTGGCGCGACGCCCGGGTCACGAAGATCTGGGCCGGCTCGAACGAGATCATGAAGGAGCTCATCGGCCGGGACCTCGGCTTCTGATGGGGGCCACCGGCAACGGCGGACGCCACGAGGGCGCCGTCGCGATCATCACGGGCGCCAGCCGCGGGATCGGCCTCGGCATCGCCGAGCGCCTCGTCGCCGAGGGTGCGAAGGTCGTCATCACCGCCCGGCGGCCCGAGGCGCTGGCGGAGGCCGTCGAGCAGCTGGGCGGCACCGAGAACGCCCTCGGCATCGCGGGCAACGCGGCCGACGAGGCGCACCAGGACGAGGTCATCGCCAGGGCCCGTGAGACGTTCGGCGGGCTGCACCTGCTCGTCAACAACACCGGCATCAACCCGGTCTACGGCCCGATGCTCGACTCGGGGCTCGACATCGCGCGCAAGGTGCTCGACGTCAACGTCGTCGCCGCCTTCTCGTGGATCAAGAAGGCCGTCGCCGCAGGGCTGGGCGACGAGAGCCATCCCGGTGCCGTGGTCAACCTCGCCTCGGTCGCCGGTCAGGGCGCCAGCGGCGTCATCGGCTGGTACGGCGTGTCCAAGGCGGCACTCATCCACCTGACGACCGAGCTGGGCTACGAGCTCGGTCCCGACGTCCGTGTCAACGCCGTCGCCCCCGCCGTCGTCAAGACGAAGTTCGCCGAGGCGCTGTACGAGGGGCGTGAGGAGAAGGTGGTCCGCGCCTACCCGATGAAGCGGCTCGGCCTGCCCGAGGACGTCGCCGGCGCCGTCAGCTTCCTGCTGAGCAGCGATGCCTCGTGGGTCACCGGGCAGACGTTGACCATCGACGGCGGCGTGACGCTGGGCGGGGCCCTGTAGCCAGGGGCCGCGACCGATCTCCCGGGTCGACCTCACCCCCACCGGCGCTGTCTCCACGCCGACCGGACCGGGTACAAGACTCGCGGACGCCCTGGCTGAGCAGCGTCTTCCCGCCGTGCGCCGTCGACGCCCCCCTCGGGGGCATGTCGACCGGCATACGGCCGCCTTGCGCTCGACGGGCCTCGGCAGGGAAGAATGCGCTCTGCGGCCATCGTCGTCCGCTGGTGGCCACGCAGTGGCGCCGCGGCCCCGCGCCGCAACCGAACGACGGAAAGTAGCAGTTCATGGAGATCTGGCCGGGCAAGCCCTACCCCCTCGGGGCAACGTACGACGGGTCCGGGGTCAACTTCGCGGTCTTCTCCGAGGCTGCCGAGCGCGTCGAGCTTTGCCTGCTCGACGACGACCTCGCCGAGACGCGCCTCGACCTGCCCGAGACGGACGGCTTCGTCTGGCACGGCTACGTCCCCTACGTGCAGCCGGGGCAGCGCTACGGGTTCCGCGTGCACGGGCCCTACGATCCCGAGCACGGCCATCGCTGCAACCCGAGCAAGTTCCTGCTCGACCCGTACGCCAAGGCGATCGAGGGGCAGGCCGAGAACGACCAGTCGCTCTACTCGTACACCTTCGGTGACGAGGACGCGGCGACGACGACGGAGATCAACACCGACGACAGCGTGCGCCACACGATGCACTCCGTCGTCATCAACCCGTTCTTCGACTGGGGCGACGACCGTCCGCCCCGCCACGAGTACCACGAGAGCATCATCTACGAGGCCCACGTCAAGGGCCTGACGATGCTCCACCCGGAGATCCCCGAGGAGATCCGCGGCACCTACGCCGGCATCGGCCACCCCGCCATGATCAAGCACCTGAGCGAGCTGGGCATCACCGCCATCGAGCTGATGCCGGTGCACCAGTTCGTCCAGGACGCGCCCCTCGTGGACCGTGGACTGTCGAACTACTGGGGCTACAACACCATCGGCTTCCTCGCGCCGCACAACGAGTACGCGGCCGGCGGGCAGCGCGGGCAGCAGGTCCTCGAGTTCAAGGCCATGGTCAAGGAGCTGCACGCGGCCGACATCGAGGTCATCCTCGACGTCGTCTACAACCACACGGCCGAGGGCAACCACATGGGGCCGACGCTCGCGTTCCGCGGGCTCGACAACAACAGCTACTATCGCCTCGTCAGTGACGACCTGACGCACTACTACGACACGACCGGCACCGGCAACAGCCTCCTCATGCGCAGCCCGCACGTGCTGCAGCTGATCATGGACTCGCTGCGCTACTGGGTCACCGAGATGCACGTCGACGGCTTCCGGTTCGACCTCGCTGCGACCCTGGCCCGCCAGTTCCACGAGGTCGACAAGCTGTCCGCCTTCTTCGACCTCATCCAGCAGGACCCGGTCGTCAGCCAGGTCAAGCTCATCGCCGAGCCGTGGGACGTCGGCGAGGGTGGCTACCAGGTCGGCAACTTCCCGCCGCTGTGGACCGAGTGGAACGGGAAGTACCGCGACACCGTGCGCGACTTCTGGCGCGGCGAGGGTGGCGCCCTCGGCGAGTTCGCGTCTCGCTTCACAGGATCCAGCGACCTCTACGAGCACTCCGGCCGCAAGCCGATCGCCTCGATCAACTTCGTCACCGCCCATGACGGGTTCACCCTGCGCGACCTCGTGTCCTACAACGAGAAGCACAACGAGGCCAACGGCGAGGGCAACAACGACGGCGAGAGCCACAACCGCTCGTGGAACTGCGGCGTCGAGGGCCCGACGGACGATCCCGGGATCCGCGACCTGCGGCTGCGTCAGCAGCGCAACTTCCTCACCACCCTGCTCTTCTCGCAGGGCGTGCCGATGATGCTCCACGGCGACGAGCTCGGTCGCACCCAGAGCGGCAACAACAACGGCTACTGCCAGGACAACGACATCTCGTGGATCCAGTGGATCCTCGACGAGGACGACCAGAAGCTCCTCGCCTTCACGCAGTCGCTGGTGAAGCTGCGTCGGGAGCACCCGGTCTTCCGACGCCGTCGGTTCTTCGCGGGCAGCGCCGACCACGGCGGCGAGAGCGAGCTCGGCGACATCGCCTGGTTCACCCCCGAGGCCCAGCACATGGACGAGGAGGACTGGAGCAACGGCCTGGCCAAGTCACTCATGATCTTCCTCAACGGCTCGGCGATCCCCGAGCCGGACCCGCGCGGGCAGCAGATCCTCGACGACTCGTTCCTCGTCATGTTCAACGCGCACGACGAGCCGCTCGCGTTCACGCTGCCCGAGGAGGAGTACGGCGCGCACTGGCTCCCGGTCATCGACACGGCGCTGCATGAGATCGACGCCAGCCCGCTCGACCCGACGTGGCAGATCCAGGTCCAGCCGCGCAGCATCGTCGTCCTGAGGTGTCCGCGCGTGGAGGTCTCGCCGGTTGTCCCCGGCGTCACCCTGGAGGCCACCGCGTGAGGTACGCCAACGCACCCGTCTCCACCTTCCGTCTCCAGCTCGAGCCGGACTTCACCCTCGACGACGCGGTCGCGCAGGTGGATCACCTTGCGACACTGGGGATCACGCACCTCTACCTGTCGCCCGTCCTGCAGGCGACCGTCGGCTCCAAGCACGGCTACGACGTCACCGACCACACGACGGTCGCCGAGGGACTCGGCGGCGACGCCGGGTTCGCGCGCCTCGTCGAGGCCGCCCACGCAGCCGGCCTCGGTGTCGTCGTCGACGTCGTGCCGAACCACATGACCACCCCGACGCCGCTCTCGCTCAACCGTCCGCTGTGGTCGGTGCTCCGCGAGGGCCGACAGTCGGCATACGCCACGTGGTTCGACGTCGACTGGGACGCCCAGGGCGGCCGCATCCTCATGCCTGTGCTCGGTTCGCCGCTCGACGAGGTGCTCGCTGCGGGCGAGATCTCCGTCGGAGAGCACGAGGGTGAGCCGGTCGTGCAGTACTACGACCACGTCTTCCCGCTCGCCTCCGGGACCGACCCGGGAATGCCGCTGGCCGACCTCCTCGACGCCCAGCACTACCGTCTCGCGTCGTGGACGATCGGGGACTCGGAGCTGAACTACCGTCGCTTCTTCGACGTCACCTCCCTCATCGCGGTGCGCGTCGAGGATCCCGAGGTGTTCGACGCCACCCACGCGCTGCTCGTCGACGGCATCCGCTCCGGCGCCATCGACGGCCTGCGCATCGACCACCCCGACGGCCTCGCCGACCCCGAGGGCTACCTCGAGCGACTCGGCGAGGCGACCGGTGACGCGTGGGTCGTCGTCGAGAAGATCCTCGAGGGGTCGGAGCAGCTGCCGCACGGGTGGCGGACGGCCGGGACGACCGGATACGACGCCCTGCTGCGCGTCGGCGGCCTCTTCGTCGACCCGGCCGGTGCGCAGCCGCTCGACGACCTCTCGACGGAGCTGCTCGGCGAGCGACAGGACCTCGAGGCCATCGTCACGGCGTCGAAGCGGTGGGTCGTGCAGGTCATGCTCGCCACCGAGGTGAGCCGGCTGCTGCGACTCGTCGCACGGGCGCGGCCCGACCTCGACGCCGACGCGGCGCGTCAGGTCATCGAGGCGATGCTCGTCGGCATGGACCGCTATCGCGTCTACCTGCGGCCGGGCACGCCTCCCCACCCGCACGATGCTGACGAGCTCCAGTCGGCCGTGTCGCGCGGCGAGGAGAGCGCGCGTGGGGCCCTCGACCGTGGGACCGTCGAGGCCGTCGTCGACCTCGCGCTGGGGCAGGCGTCACCCGACGACCAGGCCGCCGCCGACGAGTTGGTCGTCCGGTTCCAGCAGACGTGCGGTCCGGCCATGGCCAAGGCGATCGAGGACACGGCGTACTACCGCTACGTGCGCCTCGTCGGGCTCAACGAGGTGGGCGGCGATCCCACCCTGGTGGGCGTGCCGACCCAGGAGTTCCACGAGTTCGCGCAGGACCTGCTGGGCGCGTGGCCGCAGTCGATGACGACGCTCTCCACCCACGACACCAAGCGCGCGGAGGACGTCCGGGCGCGGCTCTTCGTCCTCGCCGAGCGACCCGACGCGTGGGCGTCCTGGGTGCGCACGGCCCGTGAGCTCGCTGCACCGGTGCGAGCCGAGGAGCTCGACGTGCTCACCGAGTACTTCCTGTGGCAGACCCTCGTCGGCGCGTGGCCGATCAGCGAGGACCGCCTGCAGGCCTACGCCCTCAAGGCGATCCGGGAGTCGAAGCTCTACACGCGGTGGACCGAGCCCGACGAGGCCTACGAGTCGGCCGTCGAGCGCTTCGTCTCCGGAGTCGTGACGACGCCCGAGATCGTGGCTCATGTCGAGTCCTGGGTCGGGTCGACGAGACGCGAGACGCGGGCGAACGTGCTCGGTCAGAAGCTCGTCCAGCTGACGATGCCGGGCGTGCCGGACGTCTACCAGGGCACGGACCTCGTCGACCTCTCTCTCGTCGACCCGGACAACCGCCGCGCGGTCGACTACGCGGAGCGTCGGGGTCGCCTCGCGCGTCTCGACGGTGGTGCCGTCCCGGCCGACCTGCACGACGAGAAGCTGCTCGTGACGAGCGCAGCCCTGCGCACGCGCCGGGAGCGGGCGGACTTCTTCACGGGGGAGAACGCGACGTACCTCCCCGTGGCGACGACGTCCGAGCACGCCGTGGCGTTCGGTCGCGGCACGGGCGAGGCCGTCGAGGTCGTCACGGTGGTGACCCGTCTTGCCGGACGGCTCGCGGATGCCGGCGGCTACGGCGAGGCCACGGTGGAGCTGCCCGAGGGCCGCTGGTCCGACGTCATCTCGTCGCGGACGTTCGTTGGTGGACCGACTCCTCTCGCGGACGTCGTGGGCGCAGGTCTGCCGGTCGCCCTGCTCGTGCGGGTACGGGACGAGTCATGACCTCCGAGATCGAAAGCATCCGCGTCTGGGCGCCCTCTGCGTCCCGGGTCGACATCCTCGTCACGCCGCTCGAGGGCCAGCACGAGCCGACGACGGCTGTGCGACGTCACGCCATGACCGCCGAGGACGGCGGCTGGTGGTCGTGGCCGCGCCCCGACCAGGGCGCGCTGGACTACTCCTTCAGCGTCAACGGCGGGGATCCGCGTCCCGACCCGCGCAGTGCCTGGCTGCCTCACGGCGTCCACGGGGCGAGCCGCACCTATGACGCGGCGGCGTACGCCTGGAGCGACGCGAGCTGGCCCGGCACCCGCGACGGCCGCGGCGTGCTCGGCGGGGTCGTCTACGAGATGCACGTCGGCACGTTCACGCCCGAGGGCACCTTCGATGCGGCGATCGGCCACCTGGGGCACCTCGTCGATCTCGGCGTCGACGTCGTCGAGGTCATGCCCGTCGCGGCCTTCGGGGGGACGCACGGCTGGGGCTACGACGGGGTCGCGCCGTATGCCGTCCAGCAGGCCTACGGCGGTCCGGCCGCGTTCCAGCGCTTCGTCGACGCGTGCCACGCACGCGGCCTCGGAGTCTGCCTCGACGTCGTCTACAACCACCTCGGACCCACGGGCAACTACCTCGCCGAGTTCGGGCCCTACTTCACCGACACCCACACCACGCCGTGGGGACCGGCCGTCAACCTGGATGCCGACGGCAGCCACGAGGTGCGCCGCTGGGTGATCGACAACGCCCTGCGCTGGTTCCGTGACTTCCACGTCGACGCGCTCCGTCTGGACGCCGTGCACGAGCTGCGTGACGAGTCCGAGCCCCACGTCCTCGCCCAGCTGTCCGACGAGACCGCTTCTCTCGCAATGGAGCTCGGGCGTCCGCTCGACCTCATCGCCGAGAGTGACCTCAACGACGCCGTCATGGTGACGCCGACCGGTGAGGGCGGCCGGGGCATGACGGCGCAGTGGGACGACGACATCCACCACGCGCTCCATGTCGCGCTGACGGGGGAGACGCAGGGCTACTACGCCGACTTCGCCGGTGGCACGGAGGCGTGGCCCGAGGGGGGTCCCATCTCCGTGCTGGCCAAGACGCTCTCCGAGGCGTTCCTGCACGACGGCCGCATGTCGACCTTCCGCGGTTCCGTCTGGGGCGCGCGTGTCGACCGGGAGGCGCGGTCGGGGCACCAGTTCATCGCCTACCTCCAGACCCATGACCAGGTCGGCAACCGCGCCACCGGCGACCGCATCAGCGACCAGGTCTCGCCGGGTCGCCAAGCCGTCGGCGCCGCGCTCTACCTGCTCTCACCCTTCACGGCGATGGTCTTCATGGGTGAGGAGTGGCGCGCCAGCACCCCGTTCGCCTTCTTCACCTCGTTCGAGGAGGACTGGCTCGCCGAGGCCGTCCGCTCGGGCCGGCGTGCCGAGTTCGCCGCCCACGGGTGGGACGAGGCGGACGTGCCGGACCCGCAGGACCCCGCGACGCGAGCGCACAGCGTGCTCGACTGGAGCGAGCCGAGCGCGCCCGGGCACAACGAGATGCTGCACTTCTACCGTGAGCTGATCAAGGTGCGCCGGACCCAGCCCGACGTCGCGTCCGGCGACCTCCGCGCCACGTCGGTCCGGTTCGACGAGGACGCGGAGTGGATCATCATGTCGCGCGGCTCCGTCCATGTCGTCGCCAACCTGGCGGGCCGCGCGCAGGTGGTGCCGTTCCACGGCGAGGTCGAACACGTGCTCGCGTCCTGGGGTCGGGCCCCGATCGTCGACTCGCACGGCGTCGGACTCGACGGCCACGACGTGGCGGTCCTGCGCACGACGGCCTGACGCGCCCACTCGACCGGCCCCGTCACACCACCCCGCGAGGTGTGCGTGTGGTGACGGGGCCAGCCGAGTGTGCAGACGCGCCTCTGGCCGACGACGATCTGGGGCCGCGCCAGACGGTCGCGCCTCAGGACTGCTTGACGCGGACCATGCCCTCCTGGGCCGTCGTGGCGACGAGGGTGCCGTCCTGGCTGAAGATCTCGCCGATCGACAGGCCTCGGCCGCTCACGGCGGACGGCGACTGCTGGGCGTAGAGCAGCCACTCGTCGGCGCGGACGTCGCGGTGGAACCACATCGAGTGGTCCAGGCTCGCGACCCGGAGCCGTCGGTCGGTCCAGACGAGGCCGTGCCGGCGGAGCACCGGCTCGAGCAGCGAGTAGTCGCTCGAGTAGGCGAGGACCGCGGCGTGCAGGAGGGGATCGTCGGGGAGCCGGGCGACCGCACGCATCCACACGTGGTTCGCCGCGACCTGCTCGGGACCCGCATCGAGGAACATGTTGCTCTCGACGGGACGCAGCTCGATGGGGCGCGCCTCTGCGATGTGGCGGGCGCCGGGGTGGTCGACGCCGCGGAAGGCGTCCGCCAGCGAGACGAGGCCCTCGGGCCCGGGCACGTGCGGCATCGCGTTCTGGTGGTCGAGGCCCCCGGCCCGCTCCTGGAAGGAGCAGGTCATCGACATGATCGGCGCGCCCTTCTGGACCGCATGCACGCGCCTGGTGGAGAAGGAGTTGCCGTCGCGCATCTCCTCGACGGCGAAGCGGATCGGCAGCGTGTCGTCGCCCGGCCGCATGAAGTAGCCGTGGAGCGAGTGGATGGGGCGCGACCCGTCGCCGTCGTTGAGGTCGCGCACGGTGATGCCGGCGGCCATGACGCACTGGGCCAGGACCTGTCCACCGAACACGCGGCCATGGGGCATCTTCTGGCTGCGGCCCTCGAAGACCCGCGCGGACGCGGCGCCGATCGACTCGGCGGCGTCGCGCCCCTGGACGTCCGTGACGGCGATGTGGGCCGTGCCGACGTCCTCGAGGGTCAGCACCTCGATGAGGTCGTCGAGCGGGGGGAGCGGGCGCGGCTCGGAGGGGGCGTCTGCAGTCACGGGACGACCCTAGTGGCAGCGACCGAGTCGCCGTCGCAGCCCGCGACCGGTGTCACGCCTCCATGGCCAGCGCCATCGGGAGCACGGCCGGCGCACCGGCGTCACGGAGGAGGCCGGCGCAGACGGTCAGGGTCCAGCGGGAGTCGCTGACGTCGTCGAGCAGCAGCACCGGCCCGGGTATGCCAGTCAGGGCGTTCCCGAGCTCGGGCCCCACCGCGAGTCGTCCCCAGACGTTGGCCAGCCGAAAGGCGCTGTTACCGCCCGGCTCGCCGACGGGACCGCCCTCGACGAGGTCGAGCGCCCCCAGGTAGGGCAGACGCCCGAGCTGACCGATGCCTTCGGCCAACGAGCTGACGAGCAGCGGCCGTCGGCGCGAGGGGACCGACACGATCGCCGCGGGCCGCTCCCGCCAGCCCCAGCCCGCGAGGACGTCGACGCACGCGCGCAGGACCTCGGCCGGGACCTCCCGGTCCTCGCCCCTGAGCAGCTCGCGCAGACGCTGGCCCCACCCGAGGTCGCTCAGGCGGGCGACGGCTCGGCCTTCGTCCATGGCGACCGAGGGCGCGATCTTTCCCTTGAACGGGACGCCGAGGCGGTCCATGCCGGACGGCCACTGGGCGCGCGCGTCGAGCACGACACCAGGTCGCTCGAGGCGTGACCGGGCCGTGTTGACCGCGGCCTCGGGGATCGTCGTGTCGAACCAGGGCCCGACGCACCGGTCGCACCGGCCGCAGGGCTCGGCGGAGTCGTCGTCGAGGGTCTCCTGGAGGAAGGCCATGCGACAGCGGTCCGTGCGTTCGTAGTCGACCATGAGCTGCTGCTCGCGCTCCCGGGCCTCGGTGACCCGGCCGTAGCGCTCGGCGTCGTAGGTCCACGGCTCGCCGGTGGCGGTCCAGCCGCCGGGCACGCGGTGGACGGCGCCGTCGACGTCGAGCACCTTGAGGAGCAGCTCGAGGCGAGTGCGGCGCACGTCGACGATGGTCTCCAGTGCCACCGTCGAGAGGGCCTTGGGGGACTCGGTCAGTGCACGCACGACGGCGTCTGCCTGATCCTGCTTGGGCATCGAGGCCGAGGCGAAGTAGCGCCAGATGTCCTTGTCCTCGGGGCCGGGCATGAGCAGCACGTCGGCACGCTCGGTGGCGCGGCCCGCGCGACCGACCTGCTGGTAGTAGGCGACCGGCGACGACGGGGCGCCGAGGTGCAGGACGAAACCGAGATCGGGCTTGTCGAAACCCATGCCGAGAGCCGAGGTCGCGATGAGGGCCTTGACCTCGTTGTCGCGCAGCGCCTCCTCGAGCCGGATCCGCTCGGACGGCTCGGTGCGTCCGGTGTAGGCGGCCACCTGGTGTCCTGCCTCGCGGAGCGCCGCTGCGACGTCTTCGGCGGCCGCCACCGTGAGCGCGTAGACGATGCCCGAGCCGGGCAGCTCGCCCAGGTGTGCGATGAGCCAGGCGAGGCGCTGCTCCGGGGCCGCGAGGGGCAGCACGCCGAGACGCAGCGACGCCCGGGCCAGGGGCCCTCGCAGCGTCAGGACGTCGCGGCCGCCAGCCCCCAGCTGCTCGACGACGTCGGTGACGACGCGCGCGTTGGCCGTCGCTGTCGTCGCCAGGACCGGTGTGCGCTCGGGCAGCGTCGTCAGCAGGTCGCGGATGCGCCGGTAGTCCGGTCGGAAGTCGTGGCCCCAGTCGCTGATGCAGTGGGCCTCGTCGACGACGAGCAGTCCGCACGTCTCGGCGAGCGCGGGCAGCTGCTCGTCGCGGAAGCGCGGGTTGTTGAGGCGTTCGGGGCTGACGAGCAGCACGTCGACCTCGCCACGTGCGAGAGCGCCGGACACGGCGCCCCACTCCTCGGCGTTCGTCGAGTTGAGCGTGACGGCCCTGATGCCCGCGCGCTGGGCAGCCGCGATCTGGTCGCGCATCAGCGCCAACAGGGGGCTGACGATGACGGTGGGACCCGCGCCCTCGGCCCGCCGGAGGGCGGTGGCCACGAAGTAGACGGCCGACTTGCCCCACCCGGTACGTTGCACGACGAGCACGCGGCGCCGCCCGGCCACGAGCTCGTTGATCGCCTCGAGCTGGCCGTCGCGGAACTCGACGTCCTCTCGGCCGACGAGCCGACGGAGCGCGGTGGTCGCTCGGTCGCGGAGGGCTGGGTCGACGTCGGCGACGGACGGTGCGGAGGGGGCCGAGGTGGAGGGTGACGTCATGGCACCCAACCTACGTGGCCGCACCGACCGGCCCGACCGGCATACGCAGGCTGTGGACGCACGGGCCGTCCACGGAGGGGATGTGGACGAGCGTGGCCGCTCAGGGCTGGAAGGATGGGGCCTATGACGGAGACGAGCGACGTGACCGGCACCCCTCCCGAGGCCGAACCACAGGCGAGGCCGTATGCCGCGCAGGTCTCGTTGCGCTGGTCCGACATGGACGCGTACGCCCACATCAACAACGTGCAGTTCCTCAGGCTGCTCGAGGACGCGCGAGTCATCGCCTTCCGCGACTGGTTCGACGGCGGGGGAGCGGGCGACAAGACCATGCTTGACGAGGGCGTGCTCGTGTCGCGTCACGAGATCGAGTACCGCCGGCCCCTGGGTTTCCGGCATGCGCCCGTGGAGATCCAGATGTGGGTCTCGCGGATCGGCGGGGCGGGTTTCGACGTCGCCTACATCGTGACCGACCCCGATGGCGTGGGCGACGGTGAGCGACCGGTCTACGCCGTCGCGGAGACCGAGCTCGCGCTCTACGACTTCGCGAGCGAGGCGCCCCGGCGCATGCGACCCGACGAGCGTGCGTCGGTCCGGGTCCACCTCGGCGAGCCTGCGCCGTTCCGGAGGCGGCGTCGGTGACCGACACCGCGCACATCGACTTCGGCGACCCGCGCGGGCTCGCCGACCTCGGCACCTACCTCGCCCGCGCGAGCCGGGCCAACCCCGACGGCGCGGTGCGCCTCCAGGTGCTCGGCGACCTGCTCGTCACGACCGTCGCGGTCATCGAGGGGACCGGGCTCCTGGGCGAGGGCACGGTGCTCGGGATGCGCGTCGTCACGATCGCACCGTCCGCCTCGGTGGACACGACCGTGTCGATCGCGTCCGTCAACGACCGTCTGGCGCGTGACGGGAACACCGCCGCGCTCAGCGTCCCCCCCACCACCGTGCGTGCTCCGTGGAGCGGACTCACGCCGCCGCGTGACGGATGGGAGCCTGTTGGTCAGCTCGACGGCCAAGTCATCGAATCCATTGCGCTCCAAGGCATCTCGCAGGTCGCGGAGGGCACGCCTGCCAATGCCGGTGGTCATGCGGTCGACTCCCTGAGACGGCGCACGTGGGGTGCGATGAGCGACACCGTGCCGCCCATCGCCGCCGGCCTCGCCTTCGGCGCGCACGTGCTGGGCTTCACCGCAGCGGGGGAGGGCGCGTCGATCGCGGCCCACGGCCGGTGGACCCGCCTCAGCACGTCGCGGGGTCACGTCCTCGTCCGCTGACCCGATGGCGTATGCCGTCCGCCTCGCGGCGTGCGCCAGCCCGGGCGCCTGGTCGGGTCGCCTCAGTCGCGGCCGGTCCACACGCCACGTTCGACGAGCACGTCCTTGAGCACGTCGATGCGGTCGCTGACGAGGCCGTCGATGCCGAGGTCGAGCAGGCGCCGCATCTCGTCGGCGTCGTCGATGGTCCAGACGTGCACCTGCTTGCCGTAACGGTGCGCGGTCTCGACGAGACGCTCGGTGACCACCCGAACAGGCCTGCCGCGCAACGGGATCGACGTGGGCACTTGGAAGACGTCCGCCGGGGTGCGGAGGACCGCGGTGAGCGCACGGGGCCCGAATCGGGCCAACGCCGTGCCGATCTGGGCGGCCGCTGTCGCCACCGTTCCGTGCGAGAGCCGCCGGAACTGCGAGATGTTGCGCTGGGAGAACGAGCCGACACAGACCTGGTCGTGCAGCCCCCGCTCCTCGATGAGGCGCCACAGGGGCTCGGCCGTTCCGGGAGCCTTGAGGTCGATGTTGAGGTTGACGTTGGGCCAGGCGTCGAGCACGTCGGTGAGCAGCGGCACGTGGCCGCCGTCGCCGACCTCGGCGTGCGACACCTCGGACCACGGCAGGTCGCGAATCCGCCCGTGCGCGTTGCTGACCCGGTCGAGGTCGGTGTCGTGGAACGCGACCAGCTTCCCGTCCCTCGTAACGTGGACGTCGGTCTCGAGATGGGTGTAGCCCAGGCCGACGGCGTTGCCGAATGCGGTCATGGTGTTCTCGAGCCCCAGGTTGGGTGCGTAGAGCGATCCGCCCCGGTGGGCCAAGGCCACCGGAGTCCGCTCCAGGTAGGCCCGCGTCGTCGCCATGGAACCGAGGCTATCGCCCGATCCGATGTGCCGGCTCACGGCCTGTAGCAGCCTCGGCGACGTCCACCCGCAGAATCAAATGCTGTTGTCGCATCAGGTCATGACTCTGACCGAATGGCACGGGTGGAGTACTCGACTGCACGCTCGTCCAGATATGCCCGCCAGCCCTCTTCGATGGCATCCCGTCCGGACGGTTGCCCCAGGGGTGCCGGCAAGAAGGGCACAAAGCCTTCGATCTCGTCGGGGTAGTTGAAGTCGGCGTAGATGCCTTCGATCTCGGCCATCGGATCCCTCGACGACGAGCGCCGCTCGTAGAGGCGAGCGAGAACGAGGTAGAGCTAGACACGTGACGGATCCGGATCGGAAGTTGAAGTTGTCGTCTCGATCTCGGTGAGCAGCGCTGGGACACGATCGAGCTCATCCGCGAGCAGTAGAGCGAGTTGTTCCAATGCCGGTAGCTCGCACGTCCCTCGCGCCAAAGCGAATTCGGCGAGCTTCACGACAGCGCGGTCGTCGAGAAACCAAGGCGGAAGCCGCGCACGAGCTCTGCAGGCATCAGACGCGCTCGGCCTCCGACGAAGTCCGCGGTGAGCTCAGCCTCCATGACGTGTGTCATCAGGGCCGTTTGCGATCGAACTCATGCTGAGGGCCGGGCGCTATCAATCGAGTCTGGTGGCACGCTAAATCGGCTGGTGGGCAATGTCACCCGTCCGTGAGGCGCGCAGTCAGCAGGGCTCTCTCACCCCTCGCGTGCCCCGCCTGGGTTGCTTCCAGCCAGGCGACGAACGAGACCGGGGCAGCGTCGTGATCGCCTTGCCACACGCTGGCAATGCGATTGAGCGACTCGTCAATGGTGGAAGCCCAAGGCCGGAATCCCTCTCTGCTGACATCTCCAGGCACGACGAGCCCCTCACGAAGAAGGGCCTCTACGAGGCGGATGGCTCGCTCGACATAGGCATCCTCGTCCGTGTCCCCGGCAAACCTGGCGATGTCGAAGATATCTGCGGGCTGCAGCCAGTCGTCCGTGGCACGGGCCAAGAGCTCATCGATCTGTTCCTCGTGGGTCAGTCGAGAACGTGGTACTCCCCACTTCATCTGATGTGCACCTTTCTCTTGCGACCGTCTGCGAAGTGCAGGTCGATCGTGGCACCACCGGAGGTCGACTTCTCCCGCAGGCTGACCCTGAGCCCGTCCGGTCGCAGGTAGCGCACGCCGGGGTAACTTTCCGGGTCGATGGGCCACGCATCGCGTTTCAGCACGTCGAAGAGGTCCCGAAGCTCCTGATCCGATTCGACGAGCCGAGTATTGGGGCTACGGCCCTTGGAAAGACGGTCCACCCCGGCGAGTCCGTCATCGTGACCGTCGACCATGTGGGCGCGGTCGGTGGGACCAGTTCGTTGCCCGAGCCGCTCCGTGGCCGTGCCGGCGGAGCCGCCCGCCTTGTCGTCGAGCAGGGCGTCCATAGCCGCACGGATCTCCACCTGGCGCGCGGCCCGGAGGTCGCCGGCCGTCGGGAGCAGGGGCGCGCGTCCGGCGCCGACCGTGATCGTCGATCGCACGTCGGCGCACCCGCCCGCGAGCGATTCGACGCGGGACACGAGCCTGGCACGCCGAGCGTCGTCGAGTTCGGTCTGGGACAGCTCGACGTCAGAGCGCACGAGCGCGATGACGAGGTCGTCACTCGTGGTCCGCAGCGTCCCGCCCTGCGCGTAGGTGTGCACCATCGACACCAGCCCCATCGGGCCTCCACGGCGGATCTCGTCGATGGCGTGCCCTGCCTCGGCGAGCCCCTGCCACGCCGACCGGTTGAGGGCGTCCTGACGTCGCGCGACGGCGACGAGCGCAGCCGACGCTGCCTGGTCGAGGAACCCGAGGCGCACGATGTCGCGACGCACGTCGCCACCACCCCGGACGGTCGTCTGCGCTGCTGCGAGCTCGTGGTCGACGAGCCGGTCGTATGCCGCACCGGCGTCCTTCGCGTGCAGCCCCGTCCCGGTGTCGACCGCCAGCGCGCCGACAACCCCCGCCAGCTCCCGACTGTCGAGCCACGGCTGTGTGCCGCGTGACGTCTCGGCGGAGTACCTCGGAGCCGGTCCAGACGCCTGGAGCGGTGTCGTCAGCGCGAGGTCGACGTTCTCGCGCATCGCGGAGAACCAGTCGACGACGAGGTTCTCGACCGGCGCGGTGGACCGGGCGTAGATCCGTGTCGTCGACGCCTCGAGCATCGCGTGTGCGCTCATGCGGGAGAGCTCGAGCATGACGCGCGCACGGGTCTCAGCAGCACCGGTGTCGGTGCCCGAGACGACACCCGACAGCAGTCGCACGAGGTCGGCGTCGGTTGCCAGGCGCAGATCGGGGTGGCTCTCGATCCCGTTGGCCTCGTGGGTGATCCAGCGTCGAACGAGGTGCTCGCCGAGGGTGAGCCGGTCACCTCGCGAGTTCGACAGTGCGCCACCTGTGGCCCCCGGACCGGGCAACGGCTCGGCCAGCAGCGCGGCCTGCTCGGCAGGGTCGTCGCCCACGTTCTCGAGCAGGACGTGCAGGGCGTCGCCCGTCCGCGCGGCGTCGTCGAACCAGGAGGCGAACGCCTCCGGGCCGTCAGGGCGCACGGTCGTGCCGTGCCGCATCTCCGAGTCCGCGTCGCGGGTCTCGGCGACCTCGGCAGAAGCGACTGCTGCCGCCGCCCGTCGGGTGAGTCGTGCGGGTAGCCGTCGGTCGTCACGTGCCGCTCGCGCCCCCGAGAGCAGCTGTCCCATCAGCCAGGCCCCGGTGGCGCGGCCGCTGCCCGACGGGTCGACACGGACCGTGTCCACCCCGGCGACGAGGTCGTCTGCGAGCAGTGCCGCCCCCGACGCCAGCTGGGAGCGAGTCCGGGGGTCGGTGCCCGGGGGCGGACGATGGCTCGTTGCCGTGATGACGAGTGACCCGAACGCGCCGAGAACCCGGCGCACCGTGTCGACGTGGGCACCCGACCCGCTCCTCGTCACGCCCGCGGCCAGGAGCAGCTGCGCCAGCCCGTCGGCACCGAGCTCCGAGAGCAGCGTCTGTGCGTACACCGGGTCATCGACGCGTGCCTCGATGCGGGTCGCGATCTGCGCGACCGTGTCGTCTCGCAATCCGCCCGCCGAGCCCCCACCCGCTGAGACCGCACGGCGCACCAGCACGCTGTCGGCGAGGCCGGCGTCTCGCGACGCCCGTGCTGCCACGACACCGTCGGCGAACCACAGGCCTCCGGTGACGGCGGACTGCACTGTTGCTGCGCTCACCGTCCTCCCCGGCGGGAACGTCGCGCCGGTCACACCGGAGATGCCGCCGGCGCACCGGCGCGCCGTTGCCGTCAGCTCGTCGATGACGCCCGAGTACGCGCGGCTCAGCCGAGCGCGTCCCGCGGCCAGGTCCGCGCGGGATCGCTCCATCCCCAGCACGCCGATCGTCCCCGTCGGGTCCGGGAGGGCGGCGAGGCGAAGGACGGTCAGCACGTGCTCGGCGTCGAGCGCATCCCACTGGCGCTGCAACGAGCGCACCCGCGCGATCGCGTGGTCGAGTGCGGCGGCATACGCCAGCAGTGCGCGTGCGGCCGCGGGGAGGGCGTCGACGACGGGGTGACACCGCCTTGCGAGCTCGGCCGCCTCGGCTTCGGCCGCAGTCGCCGCATCTCCTGTCCAGACCGCGCCGAGTCTCGCGCCCAGCGTCCCGCGCACGGTGAGGGTCGAACGAGCCCGCGCGGCGACCCGGTCCAGCGACCGCGCTGCACCACGCAGGCCTTCGACGTCTCCCGCGGGCAGCGGCAGCGCGACCGCTCCTGCGATCGATGCGGCAGCGCTCCCGGCGTCGTGGACGCGACTCATCCGGAGCCGGAGGCCGAGATGCCTTGCGACGCAGGCCCGCTCGCCGACACCTGCGCGAATCCGGCCGTGACGAAGAGCTCCACCGCGCGGACTTCCAGGGTCGACCGGTCGAGTCGGTCGCCGAGGGCACTCGCCGCGTCGGCAACCGCGTCGAGGGCATACGCGTGCACGGCACGGAAGCGCTCGAGTGCGACTCGGATGCCCTCACCCTCGACGCCCAGTGCGCTCAGGGCACCCGCCGTCGCTGCGGCGACGAGTGACGCGCACTCATGCAGCTCGGCGGGGTCGTGTGCCAGCGCGAGCCGTTCACGGGACACCCCTTCGGTGTCGATGGAGTAGCGCGTCATGCCTCGACCGTAGGAGAGCGGGGCGGACCGCATCGGCCGTCATCCACAGGCCCGGGTATGCCGTGAGGCCCCCGTCCCGAAGGACAGGGGCCTCACGTGCGGGCGGGCAGACCGCCTGTCACGACATCAGGACCAGCGGGCCCAGACCGTCACGTCGGTCGGCACGAGGCCGTCCTCGAGCGGGGCAGAGGTGACGATGACCTCGGCGCCCTTCGGCAGGGCGACGGGCTCGGCGCCGAGGTTGGCGACCACGAGGACCCGGTCGCGCAGGGACGAGCCGTTGGTCAGCGCGACGACGTCGCCGGCATACCCCTCGACCCACGTCAGCGAGCCGGTCCCGAGGGACAGCTCGCGACGCGCGGCGAGCAGCGCGCGGTAGAGCTCGAGCGTCGAGCCGGCGACGCCCTCCTGGCGGTCCACGGCGTAGTCGGCGTAGACATCGGGCTGCGGGAGCCACGTGCTGGCGCTCGGACCGAAGCCCAGCGACGGTCCATCGGCCGACCACGGGATCGGCACGCGGCAGCCGTCACGGCCCGTCTCGGCGCCGGCGGTGCGAGCGAACGTGGGGTCCTGGCGGAACTCGGCCGGCATGTCGGTCGAGTCGGGCAGACCGAGCTCCTCGCCCTGGTAGATGTACGCGCCACCGGGCAGCGCGAGCATGAGCGCGGTCGCCGCGCGGGCCCGGCGCAGGCCGAGCGCGCGGTCGGGCTGCGGGTCGGTCGCCGAGATGCCGTTCATCCGCGGCGTGCCGGGCGCGAAGCCGAGACGCGACGCGTGGCGCACCACGTCGTGGTTCGACAGCACCCACGTCGACGGCGCGCCGACGGAGTCCGCGGCGTGCAGCGACGAGGTGATGACCGCGCGCAGGTCGTGGGCGATCCACGAGGAGGTGAGGAAGTCGAAGTTGAACGCCTGGTGCATCTCGTCCGGGCGGACGTAGGCGACGGCGCGCTCCTGCGGCTCGACCCAGGCCTCGGCGCAGAGGATGCGGTCGGGCGTGCCGTAGGACTCGAGGATCTGGCGCCACGCGCGGTAGACCTCGTGGACACCGTCCTGGTCCCACATCGGGCTGCGCTTCGTGTGGTCGATGCGCGGCGCCTCCTCGGCGATTCCGTGCCCGTGCTCGCCCTCGTGCTCGGCGTGCCCGAGCATCGTCGTGCGCTCGTCGTCGGTGTCGGGCAGGCCCTGCTCCTTGATCAGGCCGTGCGCGACGTCCACACGGAAGCCGTCGACGCCACGGTCGAGCCAGAAGCGCAGGATCGACTCGAACTCGGCGCGCACCTCGGGGTGCTCCCAGTTGAAGTCGGGCTGCTTGGTGTCGAAGATGTGCAGGTACCACTGGCCCGGGCGGCCGTCGGCCTCGGTGACGCGCGTCCACGCGGCCCCGCCGAAGACGGACTCCCAGTTGTTCGGGGGCAGCTCGCCGTGCTCGCCACGGCCCTCGCGGAACATGTAGCGCGCGCGCTCCGCCGAGCCCGGACCCGCGGCGAGGGCGGCCTTGAACCACTCGTGCTCGTCGGACGAGTGGTTGGGCACCATGTCGACGATGACCTTGAGGTCGAGCTCGTGGGCGCGGGCGATCATCGCGTCGGCGTCGTCGAGGGAGCCGAAGATCGGGTCGATGTCGCGGTAGTCGGCGACGTCGTAGCCGGCGTCGGCCTGCGGCGAGGTGTAGAAGGGGGAGAGCCAGATGGCGTCGACGCCGAGGGCGCGCAGGTGCGGCAGGCGCGAGGTGATGCCGGGGAGGTCGCCGATGCCATCGCCGTCGCTGTCGGCCCACGAGCGCGGGTAGATCTGGTAGATGACCGCCTGCCGCCACCACGCGGCGTCGGGTCGGTCGGCGGCGTGCACGGGGGTCGCGTCCTCGCGAACGTCCACGTCGTGTCCGGCGGCGAGCCCGGACTCGAGCTCGGGGTGGTTCAGGGTCTGGGTTGCTGATGGCGTCACGAGCCACCATCGTTCCTCATCGGACCGAAAACTCAAAGAAAATTCTGCAAGTTCTTGCAACGTGTCGCTCGGGGCCGGACTGTCCCTGCTTCTTGGTAGGAACGGAGGATGAAGAGCGGCTTCGTCGTCCCGTACGCCACCGAACGCGAGTTCGCCGAGCTGGGGCGTCTCGGCGAGGAGCGCGGATGGGACGCCGTCCTCGGCTGGGAGGCGCTCTACGGCGTCGAGGCGTGGGTGCAGCTCGGCGCGGCGGCGATGGTCACCGAGCGCATCCGCCTCGGCACGCTGCTGACCCCCGCCTCACGCCACCGACCCTGGGACCTGGCCTCCCGGGTCGGTTCGGTCGACCGGATCAGCGGTGGTCGTGCGTTCATGTCGGTCGGTCTGGGCGCCCTCCACCCCGGATGGCTCGCCTTCGAGGCCGACGAGGGTCGCGCCGCCCGCGCCCGCAAGCTCGACGAGAGCCTCGCGATCTACGCCGGGCTGCTCGGTGACGCCGCCACCTTCACGTATGCCGGGAGGTACTACAGCGCCGGAGCCAACGACTTCATGCTGCCTCCGTCCACCCCGCAGAGGCCCCACCCGCCGGTCTGGGTCGTCGGCGCACCGAGCCCTGGGGGTGGCCGGCAGCGTTCGCTCGAGCGGGCCGCCCGTTGGCAGGGTCTGATCCCGGCGATCCACGCACCCGACGGTCGACCCAAGACGGTCGAGGCCTTCGCTGCAGTCGTCGACACGGTGCGCCGGCTCCGCGCGGAGCAGGGACTGCCCTGGGAGGGCTACGACGTCGTCATCGAGGCGGACTCGTGGGGCTCGTTCACCACCCTCGAGCCGGCGGAGCCTCCCGCCTGGGAACAGGCCGGGGCGACGTGGTGGATCGACAGCTGGTGGGACGTGCCGCAGGGCGGCGAGGGTCTCGCCGAGGTGCGCCGCCGCGTCGCAGCGGGTCCGCCGCCGTCGCGATGACCCCGGGGGCCGCCCGGCCGAGGACCCCGATGGCGTGGCGCTACCGTCTGGTGCATGACGACCTTTGTCACGGCTGCCTTCTGCCTCGTCCGGGACGGGCAGTTGCTCACGGTCCGCAAAGCCGGGTCGGTGCGTTTCATGCTGCCCGGCGGCAAGATCGACCCTGGGGAGAGCGCCCGTGAGGCAGCCGTGCGTGAGGTCATGGAGGAGGTCGGGCTCGACGTCTCGGGCCTCGGTGAGCGGCTCGGCCGATTCCACGACGTCGCGGCCAACGAACCGGACGCCTGGGTCGACGCCACCGTCTACGTCACGCAGCTGCGGCCCGACGACGTCCCTGCGCCGCTCGCCGAGATCGCCGAGCAGCGCTGGCTCGGGCTCGACGACGAGCTCCCCGCCGACCTCGCCCCGCTGCTGAGCAACCACGTCGTCCCGTCGGGGCGTCACCCCGGMCCGGGGTGACGCCCTTCAGCGGGTGTGCCCGTCGTCAGCGGGGCCCGCCGTGCATGTCGATGACGCCGGCCTTGGCCGCCTTCTTGACGGCGTCGGCCTCAGCCTGGGTCAGCTTGCCGTCCTTGACGGCCTGCGCGAGCCGGTCGTCGAACGCCTTCTGCTCGGTGGCCTCGTGAGCGGCCCGCAGGTCGGCGAAGGCCGCCTTGACCTTGGCCGCGTCGATGCCGAGCTTGCCCGCGAGCTTGGTCGCCAGCTCGTCCTGCATCGTTGCCGGGTCGGGCCTCGTCGCGTTGCCCTGACCGGGGGTGTGGCTGGCCCGCAGCTCGTCACGCACGGCCTTGAGTGCGTCGGCGAGCTTGGTCTGGTCGACACCCAGCTTCGTGGCGAGCGCTGACACGTCGACGCCCGCACCCATTCCCCCGCCCCTGCCGCCGTGGCGACCCCCGGGGCCCCAGCCGTGGCCGGCGCCGCCCGTCGTGCCCTGGTTCGCGTCCCCCTGCGTCGAGCTCGCCGTCGGGGTGGGTGTGGTCGTGCTCGCGTCGTCCGCGCGCGCCACCTGGGTGACGCCGAGCCCGATGACCGCCGCCGCCGCACCCACGGCAGCGACGCCCGCCACCTTCTTGTTCAGCGGCTTCCCGTTGATCGACAGCATGCGCGTCCTTCCGTCGTGGTCACCGGGCACACGCACCCGGACGTGGGTTCTCCTGCGACCAGAGAACACCCCGGCTGTGGGTCCACAGCCGTGAACGGGCTGTGAGTTGCTGTGAGTCCCACCGGGAGCGGGTCGATCGGCGCCTCAGAACGTGCCGTCGGGACCCGGCGCGTTGACGAGGCTGTAGGCCGCCCGCGTCAGGTAGTCGCGCAGCCGGTCGTCGTTCTCCGGCGAGAGCTCGAGGGTGTCGACGGCGTTCATCATGTGCAGCAGCCATCGGTCGCGCATGTCGGGCGTCACCTGGAAGGGCAGGTGGCGCATCCGCAGTCGCGGATGACCGCGCTGCTCGGAGTACGTCGTCGGGCCGCCCCAGTACTGCTCGAAGAACATCCGGAGGCGCTCCTGCGCCGGACCGAGGTCCTGCTCGGGGTAGAGGGCGCGCAGCGGCTCGTCCTCTGCGACGCCGCGGTAGAACTCGCGCACGAGCTTGGCGAAGGTCTCGTGGCCCCCGAAGTCGTCGTAGTACGTCACGTCGGTCAGTCTCGCAGAGGCGGGTTCACGGTCGCCGTCCGGCTGCCGCGGCGGACGGCCGTGTACCGGGCAGGCTCCATTCGCCCGTCACTTCGGGGCGGGCCCGCTGTAGGGCGCCATGACGGGCAGTGGGCTGCGCACGCCTTCACGGTCGAAGGCCCTCTTGACCCGTTCGCGGATCTCGCGCTGGACGCCGAACTGCTCGTTGGCGATCGTCTTGGCGATGATGCGGATCGTGATGGCGCCGTTGGCGATCGACTCGACACCGACGACGTTGGGCTCCTCGAGGAGGATGTCCTTGAAGGCGTCGTCGTCGTCCATGACGCTCACGACGTCACGGATCACGGAGATCGCCTTCTCGACGTCCTGGTCGTAGGCGACGGGGATGTCCACGATGGCCGTCGACCAGCCCTGAGTCTTGTTGCCGATCCGGACGATCTCGCCGTTGCGGACGTACCACGTCATGCCGCCGGCATCGCGCAGCTGGGTGACGCGCAGCGACACGTTCTCGACCGTACCGACGACCTCGCCGGTGTCGATGACGTCACCGACGCCGTACTGGTCCTCGACGATCATGAAGACCCCGGACAGGAAGTCCTTGACGAGGCTCTGCGCGCCGAAGGCGAGCGCCACGCCGCCGACACTCGCCGAGGCGAGCATCGGCCCGAGCGGGATCCCGACCAGCGACAGGACGGTCAGGGCGGTGATGCCGAGCACGACGAACGTCGTGATGCTCTTGAGCAGGGCGCCCATCGTCTGGGTGCGCTGGACGTGTCGCACGTTCGCGCCACGGACGGCCTGGAGGGCGCGGCCCGCGCCGGGGATGCTCGCGAGACGCTCCGCGCGCCGCGACGTCGCCGTCGCGACGACCCGGTTGATGAGCCGGTGCAGCACGAAGCGCGCGAGGAGACCCACGACGACCACCGTGATGATGAGCAGCGGTGTGCCCACGAGCCAGTCCCCGACCCCGGCCCAGGTGAGGTTGGAGAGGTCGGGCATCGAGAGGTTCACGGGCAGCTCCTGCGAGGGAGACGGACTCGGTGTCGGTGTGGGCGTGGAGGTCAGGGGGGTCACAGCGGTCAGGTTCGTGAAGGCGTCGATCACAGGTTCTCAGCAGGTTCTCAGTCAGGTGGTCGGTCAGGTGGTCGGTCAGGTGGTCGGTGAGGGTCGGTGAGGCCTCAGCCGGGAGCCGGCAGAGCCGTGGTGCGGGGCCGCCTCGCGAGGCGGCCCCGCACCCGTGGCTCAGCCGCGGCGGTCGCGCTCCTGCGCCACCAGCGCGCGGGCGATCGTGTCGCGGTTCTCGGCGACGGTGCGCACCAGGCCGGGCGCCTCGTCCGCGTTGGCGGCGAGCCAGGCGTCCGAGGCGTCCTTGAGCTGCTGGCTCGCGAGCGAGAACGGGTAGAAGCCGCCCACGACGCGCTCGCCGATGGCGACACTGCGCTCGGCCCACGCGTCGACGAGCATCGCGTGGTACTTCTCGACGTAGGGCTCGAGCAGCGACAGGTCGGCGCTCCGACGGAAGCCGGCGCTGATGGCCTCGACCATCTGGTTGGACAGGTCGTTGCGCTCGACGGCCTTGGCCCAGGCGTCGGCCTTGGCCTCTGCGGTGGGCCGTGCGGCGAGCGCCTCGGCGGCTCGCTCCTTGCCGGTGGCCGTGGGGTCCCGGTCGAGCTCGGCCGCGATCTCGACGTCATCGGCCGCACCGAGAGCCGCGAGAGCCTTGATGAAGGTCCACCGCAGCTCCGTGTCGACGGTCAGCTCCGGGAGGGACTCGGCGCCCGACAGCAAGGCCCGCAGCCGCGCCTCGTCGGCCGGGTCGGACGTCGTGCCCGCCCAGGCCTCGACGAGCTGGAACTGGGCGTCACTGCCGGCCTCGGCCGTCTCGGCCAGCGATCGCAGCGAGGACGACAGCAGCGCGGAGACCTCGGCGCGGTGCTCCGGTGCCGTGTAGAGGCGCGCGGCCGTCGAGACCTGACCGAGGAGGACGCGCAGCAGGGTCGAGTCGGTCTCGCCCGGCATCGACTCGAGGACGAAGCGGACGAAGTCACGGGCCGGCATCTCGCCGTCACGGGTCATGTCCCACGTCGCGCCGAGCACGAGCGAGCGGGGCAGCGAGTCCTGAAAGCCGCGGGGCAGTGAGAGCGCCGTCGCGAGCGAGCGCTCGTCGAGGCGGATCTTGCCGTAGGCGAGGTCGTCGTCGTTGACCAGCAGCAGGTCGGGCTGCTCCTGGCCGACGAGCTCCGCGAGATCGGTGCGCGCCCCGGAGATGTCCACCTCGTCGTAGCCGACCCGCTCGAGCACGTCGCCGGCCGCCCCCGCCTCAGCGCGTCGGACGGCATACCGGCCGATGCCGATGCGGTGCGGGCGGAGCGTCGGGTGCTCCTCGGTCGCGGTCTGCGTGATCGCGAACGAGCTGTAGCGACCGTCCGCGTCGACCTCGAAGACGGGCCGCAGCGTGTTGACGCCGGCCGTCTCGAGCCACAGCTTGCTCCACTCGGTCAGCTCGCGGCCGGAGGCCTTCTCGAGTTCGCCGAGCAGGTCGGAGAGCGTCGTGTTGCCCCACGCGTGCTTGCGGAAGTACTCGCGCAGCGCGGCGACGAACGGCTCACGACCGACGTACGCGACGAGCTGCTTGAGCACCGACGCGCCCTTGGCATACGTGATGCCGTCGAAGTTGACCTCGACGTCCTCGAGGTGGCGCATGTCGGCGGCGATGGGGTGGGTCGAGGAGAGCTGGTCCTGGGTGTAGGCCCACGCCTTCTCCGCGGTGCCGAACGTCGTCCACGCGCTCGTCCACTCGGTGGCCTCGGCCTGGCACGTCGTCGACGCCCACTCGGCGAAGGACTCGTTGAGCCAGAGGTCGTCCCACCACTTCATCGTCACGAGGTTGCCGAACCACATGTGGGCCAGCTCGTGCAGGATCGTCAGGGCGCGGCGCTCGATCTTGGCCTCGGAGACCTTGGACCGGAAGACGTAGACCTCGACGAAGGTGACGGCCCCGGCGTTCTCCATCGCACCCATGTTGTACTCGGGCGTGAAGATCTGGTCGTACTTCTCGAACGGGTACGGCTGGTCGAACTCCGCCTCGAAGAACGCGAAGCCCTTCTTCGTGCAGTCGAAGATGTTGTCGGCGTCGAGGTACTGCGTCAGCGACTTGCGGCAGTAGACACCGAGCGGCACGACACCCTTGCGCGTCTGCACCTCGTCGCGGACCTCGTCGTACGGGCCGGCGATGAGCGCCGTGATGTACGAGGAGATGCGCTGCGTCGGCTCGAACGACCACGTCGCGCGCTCGACGCCGTCCGCCACGCCGGCGGCCTGGGGGGCGGGCGTGGGGGAGTTGCTGATCACCTTCCAGTGCGCGGGCGCGGTCACCGTGAAGCGGAAGGACGCCTTGAGGTCCGGCTGCTCGAACACGGCATACATGCGCCGGGAGTCCGGGACCTCGAACTGCGTGTAGAGGTAGACCTCGTTGTCGACGGGGTCGACGAAGCGGTGCAGTCCCTCGCCGGTGTTGGTGTAGCGGCCCGTCGCGTCGACGGTGAGCTCGTTCTCGGCGGCCAGGCCGGGCAGGGCGATGCGTGAGTCCGCGAAGACCTCGGCCGGGTCGAGGTCCACGCCGTTGAGCGTCACCTTCTCGACGGAGTCGGCGATGAGGTCGATGAACGTGTCGGCGCCGGGCTCGGAGCAGGTGAACGCGACCGTGGTGACGGTGTGGAAGTTCTCCGGGCCCGTGGTCAGGTCGAGGCGGACGTCGTAGGCGTCGACGCGCAGGATGCCCGCGCGGCTGGCCGCCTCGTCGCGGGTGAGGTTCTTGCCGGGCACGTAGGGACCTCCTGGGAAGGGTTCGGGGGCGCGACGGTGCGTCGGTGGACGGCGTCGTCGCGGGCCATCCTCGCACGGAACCCCCACCGGTCCACCACCGCAATCGGTGCGTCAGGGGCAGTGCCATGATGGGCCGCATGGTCGATGTGAAGGACAGCCCGAAGACGAGCGGTGACACCGTCGAGATGTGGTTCGACCCGATCTGTCCGTGGGCGTGGATGACGTCGCGCTGGCTGATGGAGGTCGAGACGCTGCGCGACCTCGACGTGACGTGGTCGGTCATGAGTCTTGCGGTGCTCAACGAGCACCGGCACGACCTCGACGCCGCCTACCGGGCGCGCATGGACGAGGCGTGGGCCCCGGTCCGCGTCATCATCGCCGCCGCCGAGGCGCACGGAGACTCCGTCATCAAGCCCCTCTACGACTCCATGGGCACCCGCATCCACCTGCGCAAGATCGCCGACTTCGACCAGGTCATCCGCGAGTCGCTCGAGGAGGTCGGCCTGCCCGCGGCGCTCGCCAAGGAGGCCCACCACAAGAAGCACGACGCGGCGCTGCACCGCAGCCACAAGCGCGGGATCAGCCTCGTCGGCACCGACGTCGGCACGCCGATCATCGCCGTCAACGGCGTCGCGTTCTTCGGCCCGGTCGTGACGCCCGCCCCGAAGGGCGAGGACGCCGCGCGACTCTGGGACGGCTGCGTGCTCGTCGCCGGCATCCCCGGCTTCTACGAGCTGAAGCGCAGCCGCACCCAGGGCCCCATCCTCACCTGAGACGGACCTCGCTCCTTCCACCCCGCAGCACCCCGGTTCCTCAAGACACCACTCCGACGCACCCAAGGACGGACATGCGCATCCACATCGGCGGCGACCACGCGGCATACGAGCTCCACCAGTCCCTCGCCGCCCACCTGCGCGACGCCGGCCACGACGTCGTCGACCACGGCCCGTTCGGCTACGACGCGCAGGACGACTACCCGGTCTTCGTGCTGCGGGCGGCCGAGGCCGTCGCGGCCGACCCGGGATCCCTCGGTGTCGTGCTCGGCGGCTCGGGCAACGGCGAGCAGATCGCCGCCAACAAGGTCTCGGGCATCCGGGCGGCCCTGGCCTACAGCGCCGAGCTGGCACGCCTGGCGCGCGAGCACAACAACGCCCAGGTCGTCTCCATCGGCGCCCGGTTCACGCCGGACGACGTCGCCAAGGAGATCGTCGACACCTTCGTCGCGACGAACTTCACCGATGAGGCGCGCCACAGCCGGCGTCTGGGTATGGTTTCGGCGTACGAGAACACGGGGGACTTGCCGGCTTTGCCGGATTCGTCCGCGCGCTGACTGCTTGGCGTCCGCCGTCCCCTCCATCACGGCGAGGAGGCACGTGTCCAGGATCGAGAGCGTCGTCTCTCGGCGCTCTCACTACGCTGCCGGACCGGTGCGACGCCTCCGTCAGCTGGGCGCGTGGCTGGGCCGGGCACCGTGGGTCCTCGTCAGCGCCTTCCTCGCCCTGGGCGTCGCGGCGACGGTGTCGGTCGTCCTCTGGCCGGACTACGTGCCGTGGGGCGTGTATGCGTTCGTCGTCGTGCTCTCGGGCCTCTTCCTCGAGCCCCGTCTGCTGCTCGTGGTCTACATCGGCCTCTTCCTCGCCATGTCGATCCTCGGCGCCTACCTCGGCGAGCTGAAGCCCGCGAACACCGGCGCGCAGATCGTGACCGTCGCCATCATGACGCTCATGCTGTGGCTCTCGCACGCCCGCGCCCAGGTCGGCGTCGTCGGTGTCAGCGGCGAGTCGATGCTCGTCGACATGCGGGACCGGCTCCGGGCCCAGGGGGAGCTGCCGCCCCTGCCACCCTCGTGGCGGGCCGAGGTCGCCCTCGAGTCCGCCTACGGCGACGGGTTCGCCGGTGACTTCGTCGTGGCGAGCCGCTCCACCGATGGCGCCACCCTCGAGATCGCCCTGGTCGACGTGTCGGGCAAGGGCCGTGAGGCAGGCACCCGTTCGCTGCTGCTCTCCGGTGCGCTCGGCGGCCTGCTGGGGGAGATGAGCGAGGGGCGCTTCCTCCAGTCCGCCAACAACCACCTGCTGCGGCTGCGCTGGGACGAGGGCTTCGCCACGGCCGTGCACGTCGCCGTCGACCTCGAGACCGGCAACTTCACCATCGGGTACGCCGGCCACCCGGCGGCCGCCCAGTTCGCGGCGGGTTCCGGCCGGTGGCGGATGCTCTCCGGTGGGCGGGGGCCGCTGCTCGGTGTCATCGACCATGCCACCTACCCCCGCGAGACGGGCACGCTCCGTCGCGGTGACGCGCTCGTGCTCTACAGCGACGGCGTCATCGAGGCCCGCGACAAGACCCTCGTCGACGGCATCGACCGCATGCTCGGCCGGGCCGAGTCGTTCGTCCGCACCGGCTTCGAGGGGCTCGCCCAGCGGCTCTGCGACCAGGCCGCGGCCGGCCTCGGCGACGACCGCGCCGTCGTCACGATCTGGCGCACCTGAGCCGTCGCCGGCGCGTGCGTCGGCCATCGCCACCGCTCACTACGATGCCGGGGTGAGCCAACAGCCAGACTCAACCGATGCCGTGCCCATCCGGACGGCGAGCGCGCCGGCCGCGTCGACGGGCCGCAAGGAGCACGCCGTCCCCGACCTGCCGCCGGGCGTCACGCCGGCACGGGTGCGCACGTTCGTCCGCCGTGGGCGGCTGTCGTCCCTGACCAGGGAACGCGTCGAGCGCCTCGCGCCGTCCCGGTCCCTGCCCGAGGGCCCCTTCGACGCCTCGGCCGCGTTCGGGCGAAGGGCGCCCGTCGTCCTCGAGATCGGCTGCGGGCACGGGCATGCGGCGATCGCGTATGCCGCGGCCTTCCCCGAGCACGACATCGTCGCCATGGACGTCCACACCCCCGGACTCGCCCGGATGCTCGCCGACGCCGATGAGGCCGGGGTGCCCAACCTGCGCGTCGAGATCGGCGACGCGGTGCTCTTCCTCGAGGAGCGGGTACACGACGCCACGTTCGACGCCGTCCACCTCTTCTTCCCCGACCCGTGGCGCAAGCAGAAGCACACGAAGCGGCGGTTCGTCAGTCCCGCGAACCTCGACCTGCTCGCCCGCACCCTCAAGCCCGGCGGGCACGTGCTCATCGCCACCGACCAGGACTTCTACGCCGAGCACGCGCTGGCCGAGGTTGCCGCTCATGCGCGCTTCGAGGCCCACCGGGTCGACCGTCCCCAGTGGCGGCCGCGAGATGGCTTCGAGGCCAAGGGGATTGCCGTGGGGCGCGCCATCAACGAGCTCCGTCTGGACCTCACCGACTGACGCCGCCCGGGCGCAGCCCGGCAACGAACGAGCCGGACCTACCTTGCGTAGGTCCGGCTCGTCTCGATGTCCCGGGACATCACACGGTCGGGGCAACAGGATTCGAACCTGCGACCTTCCACTCCCAAAGCGGACGCGCTACCAAACTGCGCCATGCCCCGTCGCGTCCGGGTGCCGGACGCGAACGCGCCCGCGGGCGGGTCGATTTCAGCGGACCGGACGCGAACCAGTAGGCTAGCGCAGCGGGTCGCCGGCACGACCGGCGCCTTGCGGGCGTAGCTCAATGGTAGAGCCTCAGTCTTCCAAACTGATCACGCGAGTTCGATTCTCGTCGCCCGCTCCGATTGCCAGCACGAAACAGCTTGGCGCTGAACGCCTTTGCAGGTCGGCCTCCGACCCTCAAGACGTCATGAGCCCCGCTCACCTGAAGGTGAGCGGGGCTCAGTCAGTGTCGCGGTGGAGGGCTCTCCGGGCGGGTCAGGTCACGGGTCGCACTTGGAGGTGCTGTACGCGGCGGTCTGGGAGACGATGCACGTCTTGAGGAAGTCGCCGAACTCCTTGTCCCTCCACGTCTGCCAGAAGTCAGCGTGCAGGGAGCGGCCGTCGCTGGTGCCCATCATCTTGTCCGAGGACAGCGCCACGTCCGTGCCGTTGCCCACATAGGGGAACTGGATCGTCTCGCGCAGCTCGGCCACACCGATGGGGAACCCCGCGGGGCACTTCTTCGCGACCGCGTACGCGTAGTGCGCGTTGTCCCTGGTGTCACCGTTCTGGGCCGCCGTGTGGTTCGGCTTGACGCCGTCCCAGCAGGAGGGGAAGTCGATGTGCGCGGTCAGCGTCAGCCCCGGCTTGCCCGACAGGCCGGTGCAGTCGGGGATGGACTGAACGGGCGTCGCGCGGGCGCCAGACTTCATCCCGCAGCTCCAGTTGTACCGGCTGGCGACGAGGCGGGTGTCAGCAGGGATCGGCTGCGCCGCGCCGAACGTGGCACCCGACGCGCTGCGGTAGTAGGCGGTGAACTGCTGCGCGGGGATCAGCTGCCCAGCCTTCGGGCCGGAGACGTAGCGCAGGGTGGGGGTCCAGTACCCGGCCGAGTCGGCGCTGTACGACAGGCCGAGGACGTTGCGGCAGTTGGTGGCCTTGCCGACGAGGTCGGCGTAGTTCGCGGCGTTGGGGTTGGCCAGCGAGTGCCAGGCGATGTTCCCGAAGAACTGGTGCTCGTGCATCGACGGGCCGGGGGAGTTGTGGTTGACGATGGGGTCGTAGGAGCCGACCGCCACCGCCGGCTGCCCGGACACGTCGCACTTGACCTTGCCCAGCGCGGACGCCGCGCCGGCGGGCAGGAGCAGTGCCGTGATGAGGCCGACCACGATGGCGATCGGCAGGAGGACGCGCCGGGATGGTGCGATGGAGGGAGGTGTTGCATGGTTCATGCGGCGGAGGCTACCGGACATCGTGTGATATCACCCGTTTTGTGGCGGGTGGGACTGGGGTGGCGTTCAGTGTCCCTGCAGCACAAACGACTGGACCTCGCAACCCGTGCGTTCCTACGGTGGCTGGCATGTTCCGCCCCGACCTGCACGAGGCCCTACGCGACCGCGACGCCGTGCTCCGCGCCTTCCTTGCTCCCGACGGCACCCTGACGAGCATCCCCACCAAGATCCGCAAGCGCCTCGTCGTGCTCGACCTGCTCGCGCAGGAGTTCGACCCGGGGGAGCGCTACGACGAGACGCAGGTCAACAACCGGCTGCGTGCCTTCCACCCCGATGTCGCGGCACTGCGTCGCTACCTCGTCGAGGAGGGCTTTCTCGACCGGGCCGACGGGCAGTACTGGCGCAGCGGCGGCACGGTCGCCTGACCGGCCACACGGCATACGCCATCGAGACCGAGCTCAGCGGAAGCCGAGCGTCTCGCTGAGCCAGCTCTCCGCGCCGTCGGCCTCGAGGCCGGCCTCGACCGCGGCCGCCGTGCGGGCCGACGGCCACCCGTGGACCCAGAACAGCGCCAGGCCGCCCGGAAGCGCGATGAGCAACGGCAGCCACGAGTGCGGCGTGAACGCGAACGAGCACGCGAACGCGACGAGCACCGGAGCCTCGGCGAGCGCCACCCGCAGGGTCGTCGTGGAGGTGAAGTAACGCAGGCTCGTGGTCTCGGCGTTCTCCCGCGGCAGGCCGTGCGGGAGGGCCGGGACGGCATACCCGACGTAGCGGATGAGCGTGGCCGAGGCGACGAGCGTGGCCAGCACGATGCCGACCGCCCACGGCGACGGCATCGGCGCGGACGGGTCGACGAGGATGCGCACCACGCTCAGCATCAGGGCCCCCATGCCGACCGCGACCGAGACCATCTGGATCGGCCGCAGGGCAGCGCTCTCGGGGGAGGTGAACGGTCCGGGAGAGGTGCTCATGGGTCCCGAGCATAGGCGGGCGGCGTCCGCGGACGATCCGCGCATTTAGCCATCGGCCGCGCGCCCGATAGCATGGTGCGCTGGCCCGTCCATTCACCGTCGACGACACGTCGGCACCACCCCAATGGAGTAACCCGCAGTGAAGAGTGCGCTCGAGACCCTCAGCCCGACCCGGGTCAAGATGACCGTCGAGGTCCCGTTCGAGGAGCTCAAGCCGAGCCTCGATGCGGCCATCAAGCACATCGGTGAGCACATCCAGGTGCCCGGCTTCCGCAAGGGCAAGGTCCCCGCTCGCATCATCGAGCAGCGCGTCGGCCGCGCGGCCGTCCTCGAGGAGGCCGTCAACAACGCCCTCCCGACGTTCTACGGCCAGGCCCTCGAGGAGAACGAGGTCCGCCCGCTCGGCCAGCCCGAGATCACCGACCTCCAGGTGCCCGCGACCGACGGCGAGGACTTCGTCTTCACCGCTGAGGTTGACAAGCGGCCCGAGATCGAGCTGCCCGACTTCAGCGACATCGAGCTGACCGTCGACGAGGCCAAGGTCGAGGACGAGGCGGTCGAGCAGCGCCTCACCGACCTCCGCGCCCGCTTCGGCACGCTCAAGGGCGTCGACCGTGCCGTCCAGGACGGCGACTTCGTCTCCATCGACCTGTCCGCCGAGATCGACGGCGAGCAGATCGACGAGGTGACCGGTGTCTCCTACGAGGTCGGCAGCAAGAACATGCTCGACGGTCTCGACGAGGCCCTCCTCGGCATGACGGCCGACGAGACCAAGCAGTTCACCGCCCCCCTCGCCGGTGGCGACCAGGAGGGCCAGGACGCCAACTGCACCGTGACCGTCACCGCGGTCAAGGAGCGCGAGCTCCCCGAGCTCGACGACGAGTTCGCCCAGCTGGCCTCCGAGTTCGACACGCTCGAGGAGCTCAAGGCCGACCTCACCGCCAAGGCCGAGGTCGACGCCAAGTTCGCCCAGGGTGTTGCGGCCCGTGACAAGCTCCTCGAGGCCATCCTCGAGAAGGTCGAGGTGCCGATCCCCGAGAGCATCGTCGAGGCCGAGGTGCACAGCCACCTCGAGGGCGAGGGTCGTCTCGAGGACGACGAGCACCGCGCCGAGGTCGGCGAGAGCACCCGCAAGGGCCTCAAGACCCAGCTCGTGCTCGACGCCATCGCCGAGAAGGAAGAGGTCAAGGTCGAGCAGCAGGAGCTCATCGAGTTCCTCGTCATGAGCTCGCAGCAGTACGGCATGGACCCCAACCAGTTCGCGCAGTCGCTCGACCAGGAGGGTCAGATCCCCGCCATGGTCGCCGAGGTCGCCCGCCGCAAGGCGCTCGCCACGGTCCTCGAGAAGGTCGCCGTCAAGGACACCGCCGGCAACGTCATCGACCTCAACGAGGCCGTCCCCGGCACCGAGGGTGACGAGGCCGACGCCGCTGTCGATGCCGACGAGGCTGCCGACGACGCGCAGGCCGAGAAGGCCGACGCCTGACCGTCTGACACCACGAATGCCGTGAGGCCGGCTCCCGCACGGGAGCCGGCCTCGCGTGTACCCGGGTCACGACCGTCGGCTGACCTGCGGGTTGTCGGGCCGATGGCGCGGGTACGTGACGGGCGGTCGCCGCCCGGCGGCTCGCACCTCGACGAGGGAGCCAGAGATGAGCAGCACCGACGAGTCCGCCGGCATGGCGGACACCGACATCAACAGCACCGACCCCGACGGCACGAACGTCCCCCGCCACGACGACAGCGGCAGCGCTGCGGCCCAGGGCTCGGGTGACGACGCGGACCGCGGCAACCTCGACGGCAGCAACCCCGTCGCCGAGCCGCGCGACCGCTCCCTCGACCAGGCCGGTTCCGAGGGAGGTGGCAACGGCTCCTTCGACGAGGCCGCGCCGGAGTCGAACGGGGCCGAGTCCGACGCCGTGGACGCAGGGCAGGACAACGGCCTGAACGAGTGACCGCGCGTTCCCACGGACCCCGCCCGGCGGCATACGCAGGGCGGGGTCCGCGCGTGCGGGCGCGAGTGGTTGCGTCGGACCGGCTCAGGTTTGTGCGCTCACGGCGAACACGGCGCGGTTCGGGAAATCTGCCCGAGGGGTGGGGCGTTAGGGTCAGTGACGAGCCAGCCGGCGCCACCTCCCGTGGCGACAGGCTGGACCACTTCGACGATGGAGACACGGTGAATTCGGAGACCTCCGCCAACGGCAACGGCATGCCGGGTGGTCTGGACGACCACATCTACAACCGCCTGCTCAAGGAGCGGATCATCTTCCTCGGGTCCGACGTCCGCGACGACAACGCGAACGCCATCGCCGCGCAGCTGCTGCTGCTCTCGGCCGAGGACCCCGAGAAGGACATCTGGCTCTACATCAACAGCCCCGGCGGATCGATCTCTGCCGGCATGGCCATCTTCGACACGATGAACTGGATCCCCAACGACGTCGCCACCGTCGCGATGGGCATGGCCGCCTCGATGGGCCAGTTCCTGCTCTCGGCCGGCACGCAGGGCAAGCGCTACGCCACGCCCCACGCCCGCGTCATGATGCACCAGCCCTCGGGTGGCATCGGCGGCACGGCCACCGACATCAAGATCCAGGCCGAGCAGATGCTCTACGTCAAGAAGCAGATGGCGCAGCTCATCGCCGAGCACACCGGCCAGACCGTCGAGCAGATCGAGAAGGACTCCGACCGCGACCGCTGGTTCAGCGCGGAGGAGGCCAAGGACTACGGCTTCGTCGACCACGTCTTCAGCCGGTCCGACCAGGCGGTCGAGGGCAAGGGTGTCGGCCAGGCCGACGCCGAGGGCGAGAACTGACCGCGGCCTGACCAGGACTTGGAGACACGCATGAACATCGAACCCACCAACCGCCTCGCGGTCGCCGCACCGTCGAGCCGCTACATCCTGCCGCAGTTCGAGGAGCGCACCTCGTACGGCATGAAGCGGTCCGACCCCTACAACAAGCTCTTCGAGGACCGCATCATCTTCCTCGGCGTGCAGGTCGATGACGCGTCGGCCGACGACATCATCGCCCAGCTGCTCGTGCTGGAGTCGCTCGACCCCGACCGCGACATCCTCATGTACATCAACAGCCCGGGTGGCTCGTTCACCGCCATGACGGCGATCTACGACACGATGCAGTTCGTCCGGCCCGACATCCAGACGTTCGTCATCGGCCAGGCCGCCTCGGCCGCGGCGGTGCTCCTCGGCGCCGGCGCGCCGGGCAAGCGCTTCGCCCTGCCGAACGCCCGCATCCTCATCCACCAGCCGGCGCTCTCGGGCGGCGACTACGGCCAGGCCTCGGACATCGAGATCCAGGCCAACGAGGTGCTCCGCATGCGCACGTGGCTCGAGGACACCCTCGCGCACCACACGGGCCGCACGTCCGAGCAGGTCCGCACCGACATCGAGCGCGACAAGATCCTCTCGTCCGAGGACGCCAAGGACTACGGCCTCATCGACGAGGTCCTCGCCTCGCGCAAGGCCTCCCTCGAGGTCTGACTCTCCCGATCGAAAGAGCAGTTCGTCCGCCGTTGGTCGGCGCCCCGCGTGGGCGCTGAGGCGGACGAACTGCTCTTTCGATTCTGCGCACCTGCTTGGATGGCCTTGAACCTGGCGTCGAGCGTGGAGGTCCAGTCATGGCGAGTGCGGAGTTCGAGCAGGCGGTCGAGGCGGTCAAGGGACTGTCGACCGACCCGGGGAACGACGTCAAGCTCAAGCTCTACGGCCTGTTCAAGCAGGCCACGGCCGGTGACGCGACCGGCTCGCGCCCCGGCTTCACGAACCCCGTCGGGCGCGCCAAGTACGACGCGTGGGCCAAGCTGTCGGGCACGTCGACCGAGGCAGCGCAGGAGCAGTACGTCGCGATCGTCCGCGACCTGACCTCCGCCTGAGTCGGTTCCGTCCGCCGTTCACCGCCACCTGGCGGGTTGTCGTGGTGCGTCCAACGGTGCCAGCGCGACAAGTCGCCACGTGGCGCCGGGTCGCTGGGGGACCTGGGCGTGCCTGTGGATGCCGGCCGTCCCGAGGCCGAGCGGCAAGCCACGATCGACCCATGTCGTCACGACAGCCGTTCCGGGTCGGCACCACGACCGATCCGTCGACAGGGCGCCGGGTGCTCTCGCCACCGGACGGGATCACACCGTGGGATCTGCGCTCGGGCCGGTTCCGTCGCCTGCTGCGCGGCGTCTACGTGGCGGCGACAGCGCCGCTCACGCCGCTGCTGCTCGCTCAGGCCGGGCTGCTCGCCGCAGGCGGGAAGGGTGTCGTGTCGCACCACACGGCAGCACGTCTGTGGGGCGCGATCGTCCCCGACGACGGGCTGATCCACGTGACGTGCGTCGGGCGTCCGCGCGGCAGCGGACTCAAGGCCCATCGGCCACGGGCGGGCCAGCGGGGCACGACGACACAAGGCGTCCTCGTCACGACACCCGTCGACACGTTCCTCGATCTGAGTACGCACCTGGGGCTGGTGGATCTCGTCGTTCTCGGGGACTCTCTCGTGCGCAAGGGCCGCTGTACGGTCGAGCAGCTCCTCGAAGCCGCTCGGACGCGCCGGGGCAGGGGGTGCCTGCTCGCGCGGAGAGCGGCAGCGCTGGTCCGCGCCGAGGTGGACTCTCCGATGGAGAGCCGGCTCCGCCTCCTCATGGTGCTGGCCGGTCTGCCCGAGCCCACGGTCAACCACAAGGTCCGGTGGGCAGACGGCACGGTGCGGTTCCGGTTCGATCTGTCCTATCCGAGCCACGGGGTCGTCATCGAGTACGACGGCCGCCAGCACGCGGAGTCGGACGAGCAGTGGGACCACGACATCGACCGGCGCGAGTGGATGGACGGCAACGGCGTGCGCCTCGTCGTCGTGCGCTCCAAGGACGTCCACCGCACGCCCGCCCGCACGCTCGGTCGGATCACTGGAGTGATGCGGGCTCGCGGCATGCGCGTTCCGCGGCTGTCGGACGAGTGGCGACGGCACTTCCCGAGCCTGCCGGGCGATGTCGCGGTCCCCGCGTGAACCGAGACACGGGGCCATCTGGTCGGTTGTTGCGTCCGAGCGGCCGCGCGGACCGCCGACCCGCGCCATCTGGTCACTTGTTGCGTGAGACGGGTCCTTCGCGCCACGACACCGCGCCAGATGGCGGACTGTCGCGTCGTACGCTGCAGCGCATGAGGTCACCGGTCGCCCGCGTCCTCGTGGTGCTGGGTCTGCTGCTCGGTTCGGTGGTCGCGCCCGCATCCGTCGCCGCGGCGTGCTCCTGCGCCGCCGCGACACCGGACGAGGTCGTCAGCCGCAACGCGGTCATCGTCACCGGGGCGGTCGCGGACGTCGACGACCCTGGCGGCTCGAGCAGCCCACATGACGTCGTCTGGGCGCTGGACGTGGCCCAGGTCTTCAAGGGCCGGGCGGCGACCACGACCTACGTCATCGCCCAGGACGCGTGCGGCCCGGTCGCTCCGGAGCACGGCCGGCTCCAGGTCTTCGCGGCGTCGGCGCGTGACGGTCGGCTCGTGCTCGACACCTGCCAGGGGCTGGAGGATCCCTCGACAGCCTCCGGACGTGCCCTGCTCGCGGCCGCCGGCACGGCGTCCCCGCCGAGCACGGCTGCGCCGGGACTGGTGGGGAGCGTCGCCCCCGATCTCGGTGGCGGTGGGATGTCGCTGACGACGATGCTCGTCATCGCGCTCGTGGGTCTGCTCGTCGTGATCGTCGGCGGTCTCGCCCTGGCGGTCGGCCTTGGCCTCCTCGCCGGCAGGCGGCGTGGCCGGCCGGGCGAGGACGGTTCGGCAGGGCCCGATTCGACGAAAATGCCGGATATGTGACCGCGCCGCCGTTTGTCCGCCATCAGCGGACAAACGGCGTTGCGCGAGCGAGGGTGGCCCCCTTCGTCGTCTAATGGAGTCGGCCCTCCTGTGGGGCCGGCCGGGTGCACCCCAGCGTTCGGCGCCGACGAACCAGGAGCGAATCGGTGGCACGCATCGGAGAAGGCGGAGACCTCCTCAAGTGCTCTTTCTGCGGGAAGAGCCAGAAGCAGGTCAAGAAGCTCATCGCCGGTCCCGGTGTGTACATCTGCGACGAGTGCATCGACCTCTGCAACGAGATCATCGAGGAAGAGCTCGCCGAGAGCAGCGAGCTGGGCCTCGACCACCTGCCGAAGCCGCGCGAGATCTTCGACTTCCTCGAGAACTACGTCATCGGGCAGGACGTCGCGAAGAAGTCCCTCGCCGTCGCCGTCTACAACCACTACAAGCGCATCCAGGCCGGTGAGGGCGTGAAGCGCGACGGCGACCACATCGACATCGCGAAGTCCAACATCCTGCTCATCGGCCCCACCGGCTCGGGCAAGACCTACCTCGCCCAGACCCTGGCCAAGATGCTCAACGTGCCGTTCGCCATCGCCGACGCCACGGCCCTGACCGAGGCCGGCTACGTCGGCGAGGACGTCGAGAACATCCTCCTCAAGCTCATCCAGGCCGCCGACTACGACGTCAAGAAGGCCGAGACCGGCATCATCTACATCGACGAGGTCGACAAGATCGCCCGCAAGAGCGAGAACCCGTCGATCACCCGCGACGTCTCCGGCGAGGGCGTGCAGCAGGCGCTGCTCAAGATCCTCGAGGGCACGACCGCGTCGGTCCCGCCGCAGGGTGGGCGCAAGCACCCGCACCAGGAGTTCATCCAGATCGACACGACCAACGTGCTCTTCATCGTCGGCGGCGCCTTCGCCGGTCTCGAGAAGATCATCGAGTCGCGATCGGGTCGCAAGGGCCTCGGCTTCGGCCAGCCGCTGCACAACCCGAAGGACCTCGGCGACAGCTTCCAGGACGTCATGCCGGAGGACCTGCTGAAGTTCGGCCTCATCCCGGAGTTCATCGGCCGACTGCCCGTCCTGACGACCCTCGCGCCGCTCGACCAGCAGGCCCTCGTCAACATCCTCACGGTGCCGCGCAACGCGCTCGTCAAGCAGTACCAGAAGATGTTCGAGATCGACGGCGTCGACCTCGAGTTCACCGAGGACGCCATCGCGGCGGTCGCCGACCAGGCGCTGCTGCGCGGCACCGGTGCCCGCGGCCTGCGCGCCATCATGGAGGAAGTCCTCCTGCCCGTCATGTTCGACGTGCCCAGCGACGACGAGATCGCCCGCGTCGTCGTGACCCGCGAGGTCGTCCTCGACAACGTCAACCCGACGATCGTCCGCCGTGAGGCCGAGCCCCGCGCCAAGCGCCCGCGCAAGGAATCCGCCTGATCCTGAGGGACGCGCGGCACCCTCTCGCGTGAACGGAGGCCCGTCGTGGTTGCTCCCTTCTGGCTCGTCGCCGGCGATCACGCGCCCGTGCAGCAGACGAGCACCACGTGCGGGTCGGCGTCCCTGACCGTCGCCCGCATGCTCGCCAACCCCGCCTTCGCGGGGTGGATCCGGGACGGCATACGCAAGGATGCCCAGGACGGTGACCGGCCCGACGACGGCACCGAGGCGCAGCGGTTCGCGGCGTACGAGCAGGTCGTCGCGTCCCGCACCAATGCACTCGTGGGCGCCGGTCGCCGCCTGCAGCTGCCGTGGCCGCGGGCCCTCGGCACGCCACCGTGGGGAGCGCTGAACGAGCTCGAGTTCGGCGCGGCCGACCCGGCGGCCGACTACACCGTCGCGTGGGTGCGCCACCGCGGCCGCGCGGGTCTCGAGCGTGCGTATGCCGCCCTCCAGGCCCGGGTGCGTGCCGGCCGTCCCGCGCTGCTCTACGTCGGCAACGCCTGGACTCCGCGGCACGTCGTGCTCGTCATGCCGCCCACGGGGGAGCAGGAGCTCGACGTCTACGAGCCGTCGGTCGGTCGGGTCGTCGACCTGCCGAAGCAGGCCTTCGTCGAGCGCAGGCTCGCGATCGCCGGCTGGGAGGTCGCGTGGGCCGTCGTCTGGGCAGAATCGAAAGAGCAATCCGTCCCCGCCTGACGCGGGGACGGATTGCTCTCTCGATTGGTGTGGGGGGTCAGCCCATGTGCGCCGGGGCTGCGCCGTCGGTCGCAAGCTCCTGGTGCCGCACGTGCAGCGCGACGAGCGTGACGATGCCGCCGACCGCGATCATGATCGCGGCCACGAGGTAGGCCCTGCTGGCGCCGTAGGTGAACGCCTCGTCGGCGATCATCTTCTGCGCCGCGGCGAGCTGGTCCTTCGTCGGCGCGGTGCCGCCCTGGGGCAGCTTCGCGGTCAGCTCGGCGACCTTGTCGCCCATGTTGTTGACGAAGATCGTGCTCAGCGTCGCGAGGCCGAGGGTGCCACCGACCTGCTGCATCGTGTTGAGCACGGCCGAGGCGACCGAGGAGTCCTCGTGCGCGACGCCGTGCACCGCCGTGAGGGTCAGCGGCACGAAGATCAGTCCCAGCCCGAACGCGAGGACGACGATCCACGGGAGCAGGCCCGAGGCATACGTGCTCTGCGGCGTCAGGTGCGTGAAGCCCCACATGCCCAGCGTCGCGAAGCCCGCGCCGGCGCCCGAGATCCAGCGCGGGTCGACCTTGGCGATGAGGAAGCTCGCGACCTGCGCCGCGACGACGATGCCGACCGAGAACGGCAGGAACGCCAGGCCGGTCTTGAGCGGGGAGTAGCCGAGGATGCTCTGGATGTAGATGCCGAGGAAGTAGAACATCGCGAACATGCCGGCGCCGACGATGAGCATGACGAAGTACGACGTGCCGCGGGTGCGGTCACCCGGGATGCGCATCGGCAGGAGCGGGTGCGCGACACGGGTCTCGATGACGACGAACGCGACGAGCAGCGCGACCCCGACGGCGAGGTAGGCAATCGTCGTGGCATCGCCCCACGAGGTGCTCGCGGCATGTGTCAGGCCGTAGACGAGCGTGGACAGGCCGGCGATCGAGGTGATCGCGCCGGGGACGTCGAGCGAGCCCCGGCCGTCCTCGGACTCGGTGAGGATGCGCTGCGCGAGGAACGCGACGACGATGCCGATCGGCAGGTTGATGAAGAAGTTCCAGCGCCAGTCGATCTCGGTCAGTGCACCACCGAGGATGAGGCCGATGGCGGCTCCGGCGCCCGACATGGCCGCGAAGACGCCCATGGCGCGGTTGCGCTCCTTGCCGGCCGGGAAGGTCGTCGTGATGAGCGCGAGGGCGTTGGGCGCGGCGAGCGCGCCGCCGAGGCCCTGCACGGCGCGGGCGGCGAGCATCATCGTCTCGTTCTGCGCGACGCCGGCAACGAGCGAGGCGAGCGTGAACAGCACGATGCCCCAGACGAACATGCGTCGACGACCGTAGAGGTCGCCGAGGCGGCCGCCGAGGAGCAGCACGCCACCGAAGGCGAGCGTGTAGATCGTGATGACCCACTGGAGGTTGGCCTGGCTGAAGCCGAGGTCGGTCTCGATGTGGGGGAGTGCGATGTTCACGATGGTGCCGTCGAGCACGATCATGAGCTGCGCGGCGCAGATGACGAAGAGCGCCAGGCCGAGGCGCTTCGGCGGGGTGTCGTGGGAGGTGAACTCGCCCGTGGGCTCGTTCACCTGCTCCACCGTGGTCGAAGACATGGGCGTTCCTCTCGAAGGCATGCGGGATTGGTGCTGTGTGGACGCCTGGTCGCGGTACGGCTCAGCGGGTGCTGGTCGAGGCTGCGAGGGTGGCGGCGCACGCCGGGAGGACGACGCTGTCCACGAACTCGGCGATGCGGTCCGGCCCGGGTCGACGTCCGGAGAGCAGTGCCTCGTGGATCGACAGGGACGGCAGGATCATCAGCAGGGTGTCGAGGTCGGCGTCGGCGCCGATCTCACCTCGCTGTCGGGCGTGCTCGAAGATGGTGCGGGTGGCCTCGAGCTTGGGGGCCAGGAACCGCTCGTGGATGCCGTTCGCCAGCTCTGGCTCACGGTGGATGACGGGAAGGAGTGCCCCCCACGTGCCGATGACGACCTCGTCGTCGAGGCCCCCGTCGGCGCAGGCCTGGGCGAGCAGGTCGCCGCGGAGGTTCCCGGTGTCGGGGTCCTGCTCGGCGGGGCAGTCGATGAACAGTCCGACGGCGTCGATGACGAGGTCGCGCTTGTGCGGCCAGCGTCGGTAGAGCGTCGCCTTGGACGCCCGGGCGGCGCTGGCGACGGCGTCGAACGTGAGCCGGTCGTAGCCGGACTCGCGCAGGACGTCGATCGCCGCCTCGAGGATCTCGACCTCGCGGTCACCGGCGACGCGCGGGCGGCTCGCGTGTGCTGCGTCCGTCGTGCTCGCGCTGGTCGTGCTCGCGCTGGTCGTGCTCATGCTCACCCCCGGCCCTGCCCCCGATGAAACGAAACTGTTTCGTTTCATCGAAACCATAGGTCGCCGCCGGGCGAAAGGCAAACGACCTGTCCAAGCTGGTTCCCCTGCCAAGTTTGGGGACGTCCGGCCCGGCTCACTCCCGCTCGACGGGCGGGCTCGTGCGCACGACCCACAGGCCGACCGCGACCCCTCCGAGCCCGATGACGTATGCCGCGGGGACGAGTCCCAGCGGACGCCCGGCCAGGAGTCGGGCGAGCACGGCGACGGGCACGGCCGCAGCGAAGGCCAGGCCGGTGTGGCGCGCCCAGCGACGGGCCGTTAGCGAGGTGAACGACCCGGCCGGCGGCGACGAGGCGGACAAGGCGGTCGCGGCGTGCCCCACGACGCACCCTGCGGCCGCCGGCAGCGACCACCAGGAGAAGCTCCCTGCCGGGGCGAGGTTGAACCAGCCGTAGAGCAACAGCGCCCAGTAGACGAGGGGAGCCGCCGAGCCCGCCCAGGCCATGGTGAGCAACGGCAGCAGGACGAGCGCCCACCACACGGCGTCGAACCCACCGACCGCCAGGGACAGGCTCGCGAGGTAGACGGCGACGCCCCCCATCGCCGCGACCGTCGCACCCACCTGGCTCAGCGACCACTCGGGGCCTGCGCCGAAGTGCACGGCGCGGCGCACCCGGACCCTTCGCCGGTCACGACCGGACACGGTCACCGCCTCGCCATCCGCGGGGCGGAGGCGCGCCGGGCGATGTCGCGCAGCACCTGGTCCAGTGACCCGGGACCGCGCCACGGCACGACGGGGACGCCGCGCAGCCGAAGGGCATGGACCTCGGCGTCGCGGGAGAGCAGCCGGATCCGCCAGGCCAGCGCCTGGTACACGTTCGTCGGGTCGGCGACGAGGTGCTCGGGGAAGGTGTCGACGACGACGACGGTGATCCCGCGGGCGGCGAGGGTGTGCGCCATCGTCACCATCGTCGGGTCGATGAGCGGCGACAGGACCAGACACAGGGCATTCGGGTCGACGCCCCGGACGGCGCGGTCCCCGGTGTCACGGCGCTCCGTCGCGGGCGAGATGGCGGCGAGGGTGTCGAGCACGCGACGGAGGTGGTTCGTGCCGGACCCGACCCCGAGCGTGGGGACCTCGGCCGCGCCGACCGTGCGGAGCGTCAGGCGGTCGTTGCTCCGCAGGAAGTGCTCGCTGATCGCGGCCGCGGCACGCACCGTGACGTCGAGGCTCGTCGGGCGTCCGTCGATGCCCTCCCTGGGACCGAGGTCGCTGAAGCAGTCGACGAGCAGGAAGACGTGGGCGTCCTCGTCGGTGAACGTCGATGTGACGTGCAGGGTGCCGGTGCGCATCGACACGGGCCAGTGGATGCGGCGCAGCCGGTCACCGGGATGGAACTGGCGGATCGTGTTGAACTCGGAGCCGGACCCCGGCCGGTTCGAGCGGTTGAGCCCGACGATGCCACGCGGGTGCGGGGTCGGCGCGCTGGCGTCGAAGGACGCCGGCACGGGCAGGGTGGCGGCGTCGAGGTCCGGCAGGTCGACCGGACCGGCGCGGAAGGCTCCCCAGGTGCTGGCGACCGCGATGCTGACGGTGCCCACCCGGCGGCGGCCCCAGCGGGTCGACCGGACCCCGAGAGTGGCTGCGCCTCCTTCGAGCTCGGCGATCCCGCTCGAGGGCTTGCGCTCCACCCACGGTGCCTGGGCCAGGGTGACGACGCCGTGGAGATCCGCCAGGGGCGGCTCGACGGTCACCTGCAGGCCGGTGACCGCGCCCTCCCGAAGCGTCGTGTCCCCAAGGCGTGCCGTGCCCGTGACCTCGTCCCGCGGCCGCACGAGGTGCCCCCAGATGGCGGCGACGACGAGCGGCGTGACGATGACGAGGAGGTCCGCACGCCGGCCGATGACCGCGACGATGGCGCCCGCGGCCGCGAGGACGATGGCGCGCTGGTGGGCAGCCGTGGGCTCCCACCCGCCGAGTCGACGGGTCGCGGTCCGATGGGGATGCCACGGCTGCATGGTCGGTCAGGCGCCCGCGGTCGGGCCGGCGGCGAGGTGCTCGCGCGCCGACGGGGTCGCGACGGTCCGCAGCAGGCTCTCGACGATGCTGTGCCCGGACGCGTTGCTCATCCACAGCTCGGGCTTGACGGTGATGCGGTGCGCCAGGACGGGCACCGCGACGGCCTTGACGTCCTCGGGGGTCACGTAGTCGCGGCCGTCGACGACGGCATACGCCCGGGCGCAGAGCAGCAGGCCGAGCGAGCCGCGCGGGGAGGCGCCCATGAGGACGTCGCCGTGGACGCGGCTCGCCGCGGCCAGCGCGACGCAGTAGCGGCCGACCGACTCGTCGACGACCGTCGCCTCGACGGCGGCCTGCATCGCGAGCAGCTGCTCGGCGTCGACGACGGGGGACAGTTCCTGCTCCTCGCGCTGACGGGCCATGCGGTTCGACAGGATCTCCCACTCCTCGTCGGGCGTCGGGTAGCCGAACGAGATGCGCATGAGGAAGCGGTCGAGCTGCGCCTCGGGCAGAGGGTAGGTCCCTTCGTACTCAACGGGATTCGCGGTCGCGAGGACGTGGAAGGGGCGCGGCAGCTGGAACGTCCGGCCCTCGACGGTCACCTGCTTCTCCTGCATCGCCTCGAGCAGCGCCGCCTGGGTCTTCGGAGGCGTGCGGTTGATCTCGTCGGCGAGGAGCAGGCCTGCGAAGAGCGGACCGGCCCGGAACTCGAACTCGCCCGCGCGCTGGTCGTAGACGAACGACCCGGTGATGTCCCCGGGCAGGAGGTCGGGGGTGAACTGGGCGCGCTTGAAGTCGAGTCCGAGCGTCTGGGCGAAGCTGCGCGCGGCAAGCGTCTTGCCCAGTCCGGGGAAGTCCTCCATGAGGACGTGCCCGCCGGCGAGGATACCCGACAGCACGAGCCGCAGCGTCTCGCGCTTGCCGACGACCGCGCGGTCGACCTCGTCGAGGACGGCGCTGCTCAGCTCACTGACGCGGGCCAGGTTCATCTCGGTCATGCGTTACCACTGCTCGATTCGTCGGAGGATGGGGTCCAGGCGCTGCGGGCGGTAGAGGTCTGGCGGTGGGAGTCCGACGAGCAGGTCCCACAGCTCGGGCGGCGTGGCCCCTTGGGCCCAGCGGGGCTCCTCCTCCGCGACGATCCCGTGCTTGGCGTAGAGCCGTTCGCGGATGAGCACCTGCAGCTGCAGGTGCACGTCGTGCACGACGCTCTCGCGCCCCTCCCTGCGGGTGTCGGCGGCCTCGAGCCGAGCCGCGAGGTTGGTGACGCGGAAGTCGTTGCCCCTCGAGGGGCTCGCGAAGTCGCCGTCGACGAGAGGCCACACCGTGAGGTGCTGCGGCGCGGTGTGGTCGAGGAGGTGCCAGAGCAGCAGGGCCGTGGCGACGATGATCGCAAGGAGCACGGGCACGTCCGGGGCGAGGCCGAGCGCGGCCGTCAGCGCCGAGAGGACGACCCACGTGAGGAGCAGGCCGACGAGCCGCCGCCGCCAGGGACGCAGCGCCGTCAGGAGGGTGCGCGACCGTGGGGGTATGCCGTCCGGAGAGCTGGTCACGCCCCCTCCCTTCGTGTGCCGCGGGGGATCGCCGGCTCGACCGGATGCGGGGCCCGTTCGGCCGCCTGCCGGGTGGCGACCTGTTCGAGGTCGGCGATGAGCACCCGGAGATCGTTGATGGCGCGGTCACGGTGGGTCTCGCCGAGCTCGTGGACGGAGAAGCGAGCCTCCCGGTAGAGCGCCGCGAGGTCGCCCAGCCGCTCCGAGTCCACGGGCCACACGCCGACGACCCGCTCGGTGTAGTCGGTCGACGTCTCGGCCGCGAGCCGGGGCAGTCCGGTCGCGGCTGCCGACGTCTCGAGGCCGAGCCACGCCGCCACGATGGCGTTGCGCGGTTCGCCGGACTCGAGGTCCTGCAACCGTTCCCGCGCAGCCTCGAGCAGCTCGCTCGGCACGAGCGGGATGGCGAAGTCAGGCTCCTCGTGGAGCTCGAGGTGCGGCCGTCGTCGCAGGAGGGACCGGAGGAGCTGGGCCAGGGCGAGGACGACCGCGAGCGCCGCCAGGACGAGGATGACCTGGACGAGGACGATGAGCACGGGCGAGGGGTCGAAGGGGGTCGCCGTCGATGTCGCCGTCGGCAGCGGGGTCGTCGCCGACGGCTGCGGGGAGGTCACCGTGGGCAGGGGCGGGATCGTCTGCACCTCTGCTGGGCCTGACAGCAGGGGCACGGGCTGGCCCAGCGCAGCCACGACCAGTGCGGCCATGACGACGGCACCACCGAGGATGGCGGTCTGCAGCCCCCGTCTCGACATGCGGAGACCCTATGCCAGCGGGGTCGTCGGCACCCGGCTAGCGGTCCGATCGTTGCCGTCCTGAGAAGTCAGGACGGCAACGCTCCGTGGTGCCGCGGGACGATCAGGCCTTGCTCGGCGCCTTCTCGACGGGGACGAGCTCGGCGTCGCGGACCTCGACGACGTCACCCTCGGCATACGCCAGCTCGCTGATGCGTCCGCTGGCGCGCAGGTCGGACTCGGCGGCCCGCACGTGCGCGACGGACGCGGCGGGGGCGACGAGGGTCATGGTGCGCACCTCGGCGCGCATGCCGACCTTCGCCTCGGACTTGACCTTGCGCACCCCGGCGAGGGCCGCACCGACGGACGAGAGGAGCGCCGGGTCCCCACCTGCCGGGAGCTCGTCGCGCGTCGGCCAGGACTGGCGGTGCACCGAGCCCTGGCCGAACCAGGACCAGACCTCCTCGGTCGCGTACGGGATGAACGGGGCGAGCAGGCGCAGCAGGGTCTCGAGGGCGAGGCGGAGCGCCGCCCGGGCGCTCGCGGCCGCCTCGTCGCCCTGGCCGCCGTAGGCACGGTCCTTGACGAGCTCGAGGTAGTCGTCGCAGAAGGTCCAGAAGAAGGTCTCGGTGGCCTCGAGCGAGCGAGTGTAGTCCCAGCTCTCGAAACCCTGGGTGGCCTTGTCGACGACGTCGGCGAGCGCCGCGAGCATCGACAGGTCAAGAGGGTTCGTGACCGCGGCACGGAGGTCGCCCGAGACGTCACCGAAGCCGAGGGCGAACTTGCTGGCGTTGAGCACCTTGATCGCGAGCCGACGGCCGACCTTCATCTGACCGGTGTCGTACGCGGCGTCCGTGCCGAGGCGGCCGGAGGCCGCCCAGTAGCGCACGGCATCGGCGCCGTTGGCCTTGACGACGTCCTCGGGCGTCTCGGCGTTGCCCTTGGACTTGCTCATCTTCTTGCGGTCCGGGTCGAGGATCCAGCCGCTGATGGCCGCGTGCTTCCAGGGCGCGACGCCGTGCTCGAGGTAGGAGCGCGTCACCGTGGCGAAGAGCCAGGTGCGGATGATGTCGTGTGCCTGCGGGCGCATGTCGTAGGGGAAGAGGGACGAGAAGAGCGCCTCGTCGGAGCCGAGACGGTCGGCCTCTGCCGCGCCCTCGCGCACCGGCCAGCCGGCGGCGATCTGAGGCGTCAGCGACGAGGTCGCCCACGTGTCCATGATGTCGGGGTCGGCGACGAAACCACCGGGCACGCCGCGCTGGCTCTCCTCGTAGCCCTGCGGCACGTCGATCTGCGGGTCGACGGGCAGCGCGGACTCCGGAGCCACGATCGGGTGGTCGTGGTCGGTCTCGCCGTCGGCGGTCACGGGGTACCAGACCGGGAAGGGCACGCCGAAGAAGCGCTGGCGCGAGATGAGCCAGTCGCCGTTGAGGCCCTCGACCCAGTTCTTGTAGCGCGAGCGCATGAAGGCCGGGTGGAAGTCCACCGTCTCGCCCATGCCGACGAGCTTGGAGCGCAGCGCCTCGTCGCGGCCGCCGTTGCGGATGTACCACTGGCGCGAGGTGACGATCTCGAGCGGCTTGTCGCCCTTCTCGTAGAAGTTGGCCTTGCGCTGGGTCTTCTGCGGCTCGCCGTCGAGGTCACCCGACTCGCGCAGCGCGGCGACCACGGCCTCACGGGCGCTGAACGTCGTCTTGGTCGCGAGCGACCCGGCATACAGCTCCTCGCCCGGGCCACCGACGAGCCACTCTGGCGTCTCGGCCTGGAGCCGGCCGTTGCGGGTGATGAGCGAGCGGATCGGCAGCTGGAGCTCGCGCCACCACATGACGTCGGTGAGGTCGCCGAACGTGCAGCACATGGCGATGCCGGCGCCCTTGTCCATCTCGGCGGCGTGGTGCGCGACCACCGGCACCTCGACGCCGAAGAGCGGCGAGGTCACCGTCGTGCCGAAGAGCGGCTGGTAGCGCTCGTCGTCGGGGTGCGCGATGAGCGCCACGACCGACGGGATGAGCTCGGGTCGCGTCGTCTCGATGTACACGGGCTCGCCGCCGTCACGGTGGAACGCGACGCGGTGGTAGGCGCCGGGGTAGTCGCGCGCCTCGAGCTCGGCCTGCGCGACGGCGGTCTGGAACGTCACGTCCCAGAGGCCCGGGGCCTCGCTCTGGTAGGCCTCTCCGCGCTCGAGGTTGCGCAGGAACGCCTGCTGCGCGACGGCGCGCGACCGCTCGTCGATGGTGCGGTAGGTGATGTTCCAGTCGAGGCTGAAGCCGAGGCGACGGAAGAGCGACTCGAAGGTCACCTCGTCCTTGACGGTGAGCACGTCGCACAGCTCGATGAAGTTCTTGCGGCTGATCGGGCGCTGGTCGGCCGCCTTGATGGCCTTGCCGTTCGCGTCCACGCCCTCCTCGAAGGGTGGGGTGAAGCCCGCCTCGTAGGGCAGGCTCGCGTCGCCGCGCACGCCGTAGTAGTTCTGCACGCGGCGCTCGGTCGGCAGCCCGTTGTCGTCCCAGCCGATCGGGTAGAACACCTCGAGGCCCTGCATGCGCTTGTAGCGGGCCATGCAGTCGGTGTGCGTGTAGCTGAAGACGTGGCCGACGTGCAGGCTGCCGCTCGCCGTGGGCGGCGGCGTGTCGATGGCGAAGACCTGCTCGCGCGGGAGGGCGAGTGCCTTCTCGCGGTCGAAGGAGTAGGTGCCCTGCTCGGCCCATACCTGCATCCACTTCTCCTCGAGCCCGTCGAGCGAGGGCCGCTCGGGGATCCGCGAGGTCGTGGTGGCAGGCGTGTCATTCATGCGCCCAATCCTTCCATGGCCGCCGGGGTGCCCTCGACCGCCTTTCGGGGCGTATGCCGGGTGGCCGGGTCCGCCGGCGCCCCGGGTGCCCGAGTCAGACGTCGCAATCGGGCAGGTCGCACCCGTCGCTTGCGTGGCGTGCGTCACCGCAGCGCTCGTGCTCACGGTCATCCCTGGTCCACGGCACGCCGGGTTGCCGGCATCGGCGTGCCGAAGCGTGGCGACGCAGGGCAGAGTGTCCCCCATGGAGCCCGTCTACTCGTCCGTCATCGGTGTCGCCCGTGGGGTCTTCGCGATGCAGGGACTGAAGTTCACCATCCTCGGCGACGACAACGTGCCGCGCACCGGGGGAGCGGTGATGACCATCAACCACACCGGCTACTTCGACTTCGCCTACGCCGGCCTCGCCGCCCAGAAGTCCGACCGGCTCGTGCGCTTCATGGCCAAGGACGGCGTCTTCTCCCACCCGGTGAGCGGCCCGCTCATGCGCGGCATGCACCACATCCCCGTCGACCGCACCGCCGGCGCGGCGTCGTATGCCGCCGCGGTCGCGGCGCTGCGGGCCGGCGAGATCGTCGGGGTCTTCCCCGAGGCGACGATCTCCCGCTCCTTCGAGCTGAAGGACTTCAAGACCGGCGCGGCGCGGATGGCGATCGAGGCGGGCGTGCCGATCCTGCCCGTCGTGATCTGGGGCTCCCAGCGGGTCTGGACGAAGGGTCACCCCAAGCGTCTCGGGCGCACGAACGTGCCGATCCTCATCAACGTGGGTGAGCCGATCCCCGTCGCGCCCGACGCCGACCCCGAGGCGGTCACCGGGCAGTACAAGGCGGTGATGGCCGACCTGCTCGACGTCGCGAGAGCGGCCTACGAGCCGCTCACCGGCCCCGACCTCAAGTACCTCCCGGCCAGTCTGGGCGGCACGGCCCCGACCCTCGCGGAGGCGACCCGGCTCGACGAGGCCGACACCGCCGAGCGGCAGCGCCGCGCCGACGAGCGACGAGGCTTCTCCACCGACTGACCTCGCCGACGCTGCGTCGGGCTGCGGCCCGGCTGGGGCCGCGAGCCCCCACGGGCTAGCCTTCCGGGCATGGCTCGTCAGGCACGTCAGCGCGTCCCCGAGGGTCCGGCACCGGATCCCGCGGTCCAGAAGCTCCGGATCCGATACACGAAGCGGGGGCGGCTGAGGTTCACCTCGAGCCGCGACTTCCAGCGCGCGCTCGAGCGGGCGCTGCGGCGGGCGGACGTGCCGATGGCCTTCTCTGCAGGCTTCCACCCGCACCCGAAGATCAGCTATGCCAATGCGGCCGCCACCGGCACGGGCAGCGAGGCGGAGTACTTCGAGATCTCGGTGACCCAGCGCGTCGAGCCCGACTCCGTGCGTGTCGCTCTCGATGAGGCTCTGCCCCGGGGGATCGACATCCTCCAGGTCGTCGAGGCGCCGCCGGGGGCGCTCGCCGACCGCCTCGAGGCCAGCGACTGGCTGCTCGAGTTCGCCGGCGTGCCGCTGGAGGTCCTCGACGCGGCCGTGGCGGCCCTGCTGGCGCGCGACACGGCCGAGGTGACCCGGCTGACGAAGTCGGGTCCGCGCACCTTCGACGTGCGTGGCTCGATCGTCTCTGCCCGCGTGCTCGCGCCGAGCGACGCGCTCACCGACACGGTCACGACTCACGAAGTCGGGGCCGACTGTGCGATACTTCGCATGGTCGTACGGCACACCACACCGGCTGTACGCCCCGACGACATTCTGACCGCGCTGCGTGAGATCGCCGACCTGCAGCCTCCGCGCCCCCCACTGGTGACGCGACTGGCGCAGGGACCGCTCGACACCGTAAACGTGAGGGTGACCGACCCGCTGGAATGACCTGCCAGGTCATGACGACGACAGGGTTGCCGACCAGAACGCCGACGGCATTCGATCACGGGGCCGCGCCCAGCGCGAACCGTTTTCGGGTGTAGCGAGACGACTTCCGTTCCGTCGCACACGCGGCGCGACGACTGCAACCGCACTCGTGCGGTGTCGGCGGCTCCGGCCGGGTGTGGGTCACACCGCACCTGACGGGAGGCTGCCTGATGGCACCCAACGACACCACCTCCGGCGCCGACGCGACGCTGTTCCCCGCCGAGCACGACGCCGAGCACGGTCATGACGGGAGTGCCGGGCAGGACGCCCAGGCCCCCACCGCGGACGCCCCTACGGCTGCGAGCGCGCCCGCCCCGCGCCGTCGCGCTCCGCGTCGCTCGACGAAGAAGGCCACCACCATCGAGCCCGCCGCCGCTGCCGAGGTGTCCTCCGCGCACGAGGAAGCAGCCGCGGCACCCGTCTCCGCCGGCGACTCGCGTGACACGTCCGGCGCCACCACCGGGGCCGCCGAGGTCCAGGCCGTCACCAACGAGGCCGTCACCAACGAGGCCGTCACCAACGAGGCCGTTACCAACGATGCCGGCGCCGCTGAGGCCTCCGAGACGAAGCGTCCGGCCCGCAAGCGGGCCACCCGCAAGAAGGTCGACTCCGGGGACTCGCCCGCGGCCCCACGGGCCGCGAAGCGCGGATCGCGCACCACGAAGGCCGACCGGGCCAGCGCCGCCGTCGAGGAGCTCGTGGCCGGGGCGCTGACCGGCGACGACGAGGTCGCCACCGAGCCGGAGCAGGACCCCGCCGCTGGGTCCGTGGCCGCGACCGTCGACCGCACCGCCGTCATCGACGTCGAGGCGCTCGAGGAGGCCGAGGAGCTGCCCACCGTCGGCATCTCCGACTCGGACGACGACCGCCCGACCGCTGCGGTCCCCAGCTTCAGCGTGCTGTTCCAGGCGCCCGACGCGAGCCAGGCCGTGCCGACCCGTCGCCGCCGGGGCACGCCGCCGCCTGAGGTCGAGGAGCCGGCAGAGGACGTCGAGGAGCCCGTCGCCACCGACGAGGACCTGTCCGAGACGGACGAGCAGCCCGACGCCCAGTCCGACGATGAGGGCAGCCCGCGCCGCTCGCGCCGCCGCCGTGGCGGCAAGGGCCGCCGTGGGCGCGGCAACGACGAGGACGAGACCCAGGACCAGCAGGCAGACACCGACGACTCCCGAGGTTCGCGTGGGGCACGCCGAGGGTCCGCCGAGACGGTGGCCGAGGCGGAGGCCGACCGCGACGCGGAGATCGACGCCGACTCCGAGGGTGAGGCCGACGACGAGGGTGGCTCGAGCCGTCGTCGCCGTCGGCGCCGCCGCGCCGGCTCCGCCGCCGAGGCCGGCGACGACACCCCCAACGTGTCGACCCGCGTGCGTCAGCCGCGCACCCAGAGCGACGAGCCGGTCGCCGTCAAGGGGTCGACCCGTCTCGAGGCGAAGAAGCAGCGCCGTCGTGAGGGTCGCGAGGCCGGCCGGCGTCGCACGATCATCACCGAGGCCGAGTTCCTCGCCCGCCGCGAGGCCGTCGACCGGGTCATGGTCGTGCGCAACAAGGACGGGCGCACCCAGATGGGCGTCCTCGAGGACGGGGTCCTCGTCGAGCACTACATCGACCAGGCCACGAACGTCTCGATGGCCGGCAACATCTACCTCGGTCGGGTCCAGAACGTCCTGCCCTCGATGGAGGCCGCCTTCGTCGACATCGGCAAGGGCCGCAACGCCGTGCTCTACGCCGGTGAGGTCAACTGGGACGCCGCCGGCCTCGAGGCCAACCAGCCCAAGCGCATCGAGAACGCCCTCGGCTCCGGTCAGACCGTGCTCGTCCAGGTGACGAAGGACCCGATCGGCCACAAGGGTGCGCGTCTCACCTCGCAGATCTCTTTGCCGGGCCGGTACCTCGTCTACGTTCCCAACAGCTCGATGACGGGCATCAGCCGCAAGCTGCCCGACACCGAGCGCGCCCGCCTCAAGAAGATCCTGCGCGACGTCGTGCCGGACTCCGCCGGCGTCATCGTCCGCACCGCCGCGGAGGGGGCGAGCGAGGAGGAGCTGCGCGCCGACGTCGAGCGCCTCACCCGGACGTGGGAGGACATCCAGGCCAAGGCCGAGGAGGCCTCCAGCCCACGGGCGGGCAAGAGCAAGGGCAAGAAGAAGAACGGTGCGGCCGGCTCGGCGACGGGCGGGCAGGCCCCCATGCTCCTGCACGGTGAGCCCGACCTCACGGTCCGTGTCATCCGCGACGTCTTCAACGAGGACTTCAAGCAGCTCGTCGTCGCCGGGGACCAGGCGTGGAACGAGATCCACCCCTACATCAGCTCGGTTGCCCCCGACCTCGCCGACCGAGTCAGCAAGTGGACGGCCGAGGAGGACCTCTTCACCCACCACCGGGTCGACGAGCAGCTCTCCAAGGCGATGGACCGCAAGGTCTGGCTGCCGAGCGGCGGCTCCCTCGTCATCGACCGCACCGAGGCGATGACCGTCGTCGACGTCAACACCGGCAAGTTCGTGGGCTCGGGCGGCAACCTCGAGGAGACGGTGACGAAGAACAACATCGAGGCGGCCGAGGAGATCGTGCGGCAGCTCCGGCTGCGCGACATCGGCGGCATCATCGTCATCGACTTCATCGACATGGTGCTCGAGAGCAACCGCGAGCTCGTCGTGCGCCGCCTGCTCGAGTGCCTCGGCCGCGACCGGACCAAGCACCAGGTCGCCGAGGTCACCTCGCTGGGCCTGGTCCAGATGACCCGCAAGCGCGTGGGCTCGGGACTCATCGAGGTCTTCTCGGAGACCTGCGACCACTGCAACGGACGCGGTTTCATCATCCACACCGACCCCGTCGACAAGGGCGCGCACCCGCAGGAGCAGAGCCAGGGCGACTCCGGCGGCAACAGCCGTCGTCGCGGCCGGGGCCAGGGCTCCGGCCAGGGCGGCGGTGCCCAGAACGGGAACGGCGCCGGTGGCCAGCAGTCCGGCCAGCAGTCCGGCCAGCAGTCCGGCCAGCAGCCCTCCCACGCGGAGTCGAAGAGCAACGGCCCGACCGCGGCACAGATCGCCGCGGCGGCCCACGCGGCCGCACTCAAGAGCGCGTCCGGCCAGCCCGCTGGCGAGGCGGCGGCCGAGGCCATCGCCGAGGTCAACGGCGAGGTCCACGGCGAGGCCCGCAGCGAGGTCAGCGTCGGCCACGGCTTCCCCGAGGACAACGGGCCCTGGTCCGGTGACGACGCCCATGACGGGGACCGCGCGAACAGGCAGGCCACCGCTGGGGGCGTGCACGTGGAGCTCGAGTCCGACGTCACGGACGCGACCGATGGCACCGGCGGCACCGCCGGCACAGACGGCACCCAGGGCTCGGGACCCGCAGTCGCTGCGGCGCAGCCCGAGTCGACCGTCGAGACCACTGGGACCACCGACACCACCGGGACGTCCCCGGTCGATCCGACGGTGCAGCCCGCCGCCCGGGGGCGCCGCCGTCGTGGACGGGTCGTCGCCCCGGCAGGCCCGCCCCGCGCCAGCAGCGAGTCCGGTCCCGCCGACGGCGCCTGACCTCGGTTTGGAGCTGGGCGCTTCCAGCCGGTAATCTCTGTCCTTGGTGCGCCCACCGGGCCCGTGTTGACGGGCCGGTGCCGAAAGTGGCGATACCACCCCTTGATGAGAGAGTGAGTTTCACTGTGTACGCGATTGTTCGCGCTGGCGGTCGCCAGGAGAAGGTGTCGGTGGGCGATGTCCTGCTCGTCGACAAGGTGACGGGTCAGCCCGGCGATGCCATCGAGCTCACGCCGCTGCTCCTCGTGGACGGCACGACCGTCACGTCCGACGCCGACAAGCTGTCGAAGGTGTCGGTGAAGGCCGAGGTCGTCAAGGCCGCCAAGGGCCCCAAGATCGTCATCATGAAGTACAAGAACAAGACCGGCTACCGCAAGCGTCAGGGCCACCGTCAGCCGCTGACCCAGGTCAAGATCACCGCCATCAACGCGTGATCTGCCCGGAACCCAGAGACTCACGAGAGAAGGACTGACATGGCACACAAGAAGGGTGCGTCCTCGACCCGCAACGGTCGCGACTCGAACGCACAGTTCCTCGGCGTCAAGCGTTTCGGTGGCCAGAAGGTCAACGCGGGCGAGATCCTCGTCCGTCAGCGCGGCACGCACTTCCACCCGGGTGAGGGTGTGGGTCGCGGTGGCGACGACACGCTGTTCGCCCTCGTCGCCGGCGCCGTCAAGTTCGGCACCAAGCGCGGCCGCAAGACCGTCAACATCGAGCAGCCGGAGACCGCTGCCGCTGAGTGATCGACGTGATCACCACTGATTCACCGGAAGGGCGGGCCCGTGCGGCCCGCCCTTCCGCCTTTCCGGGCGACACGGCATTCGCGATCTGTGTATGCCGTCCGCCCACCCTGATCTGGAAGAGTGACCTCCCATGGCAGTGACCTTCGTCGACCGCGTGGTGCTGCATCTCAGCGCCGGGGCGGGCGGGCACGGTGTCGCCTCCGTCAAGCGCGAGAAGTTCAAGCCGCTCGGCGGACCCGACGGTGGCAACGGGGGGCGGGGAGGCTCGGTCATCCTGCGCGTCGACCCGTCGTCGACGACGCTGCTCGACTACCACCGCCACCCGCACCGCAAGGCCGGCAACGGCGCACCCGGTGCCGGTGACGAGCGCAACGGCGCCGACGGTGACGACCTCGTGCTGGCGGTTCCGGAGGGCACCGTCGTCAAGGACGCCTCGGGGCAGATCATCGTCGACCTCGTCGGCATGGGCACCGAGCACGTGATCGCCGCTGGTGGCCGAGGCGGCCTCGGCAACAAGGCCCTCTCGAGCGCCCGCCGCAAGGCGCCCGGCTTCGCCCTCCTCGGCGAGCCCGGCGAGGACGTCGACGTCGTGCTCGAGCTGAAGTCGCTCGCCGACGTGGCCCTCATCGGCTTCCCGAGCGCGGGCAAGTCCTCGCTCGTCTCGGTGCTGTCCGCGGCCAAGCCGAAGATCGCCGACTACCCCTTCACGACGCTCGTGCCCAACCTCGGTGTCGTGACCGCGGGGTCGAGCCGCTTCACCGTCGCCGACGTGCCCGGGCTCATCCCTGGCGCCCACGAGGGCAAGGGCCTGGGACTCGAGTTCCTGCGCCACGTCGAGCGCTGCTCGGTGCTCGTCCACGTCATCGACTGCGCGACCCTCGAGCCGGGTCGTGACCCGATGAGCGACCTCGACGTCATCGAGAACGAGCTCTCGCTCTACGTCCCCGACGCCGACCTCGGCGGTCGCCCGCTCTCCGAGCGCACCCGCATCGTCGTGCTCAACAAGGCCGACGTCCCCGAGGCCCGCGAGCTGGCCGAGATGGTCAAGCCCGACCTCGAGGCCCGGGGCATCGAGGTCTTCATCGTCTCCGCCGTGGCGCACGAGGGCCTGCGCGAGCTGAGCTTCGCTATGGCCCGCCACGTCGACGCCGCCCGCAAGGAGATCGGCGAGGCCGTGCCCAAGCGGGTCGTCCTGCGACCGCGGTCCGTCGACGACCAGGGCTTCACGGTGACCAAGGAGAACGGTCCCGACGGCGTCTTCTTCCGCGTCACCGGAGCGCGCCCCGTGCGCTGGGTGCGCCAGACCGACTTCAGCAACGACGAGGCCGTCGGCTACCTCGCGGACCGGCTCGGCCGGCTCGGTGTCGAGGAAGAGCTCTACAAGGTCGGCGCGGTCGCCGGAGACACCGTCGTCATCGGTGCCACCGACGACGCGGTCGTCTTCGACTGGGAGCCCACGCTGCAGGCCGGAGCGGAGCTGCTCGGCTCACGCGGCACCGACCTGCGCCTGTCCGAGTCCTCGCGCCCGACCCGTGACGAGAAGCGAGAGGCGCAGAAGGACCGCTACGCGGCTCGGGCTGCGACGCAGGAGGAGCTCGACGCCGAGCGCCGCTCCGGCCTGTGGCACGTCGCCGCCGACGAGGACGACGACCAGAAGGCCTGACTTCCCGGGTTGTATCTGCGCGGCCCCGGTGACGCGCGAATACATCGACCTGGGGTCCGGGCAGGTGTCGGCGCATAGGGTGTCGGCATGAGCTCGTGGGGCGCGCTGCTGCGTCGCGGTCATCTCGGCACCGAGGCCGACCGCGCGACCTACCGCACCCTGCACACCGCCCTGCTCGCCTCGCCGCCGCTGCGGATGGGCCTGACGCCGGCCGCTGCCGAGAAGTCCCTCAAGCACCTGCGATCGCTCCTCGGAGCGACCGCCGTGGCGATGACCGACACCACCGGTCTGCTCGCCTGGGACGGTGGTCGTTCGCACCACGCCCACCAACCGGCCGTGATCTCGGCCGGCACCCTCGCCCACGGACGCACGACCGTCGTCGACGGCGCCGACGTGGCCTGCGCTGAGCCGTCGTGCGTGGTGCGCCAGGCCATCGTCGCGCCGCTCGACGTGGACGAGAAGGTCGTCGGCACCTTGCAGGTCTTCACGGGCCGCGCCTCGGCGGGACTCGTCCGGGCCACGAACGAGGTCGCTCGCTGGGTCTCCGGACAGCTCGATCTCGCCGAGCTCGACGCCTCGCGGACCCGCCTCATGGAAGCCGAGGTCCGGGCCCTGCGCGCGCAGATCAGCCCGCACTTCATCTACAACTCGCTGACGGCGATCGCGTCCTTCACCCGCACCGACCCCGAACGGGCGCGCGAGCTGCTCCTCGACCTCGCCGAGTTCACGCGCTACTCCTTCCGGCGGCACGGCGAGTTCACGACGCTCGCCGAGGAGCTGCGGTCCATCGAGGCCTATCTCGTCATCGAGAAGGCGCGCTTCGGCGACCGCCTCACCGTGACCGTGCGGGTGGCCCCGGAAGTGCTTCCGGTCGTCGTGCCGTTCCTGTGCCTCCAGCCGCTCGTCGAGAATGCCGTCCAGCACGGCATCGAGGGCCGCGAGGGGCAGGGCGAGATCAGCATCCTGGCGCAGGACGCCGAGCACGAGTGCCTCGTGACGATCGAGGACAACGGCGTGGGGGAGCACCCCGAACGCGTTCGGCGCGTGCTGGCCGGTGACCCGAGCAGCGAGTCGGTGGGACTGGCCAACGTCGACGAGCGGCTGCGCACGGCCTTCGGCGACGACTACGGCCTCGTCGTGGAGACCGCCCCCGGCGCCGGCACGAAGGTCATCGTGCGGTTGCCCAAGTTCCGGCCGGGGGTTCACGTGTGAGCGGCTCCGCGAGCAGCCATGAGACGCATGGTGATTCGGCTGCCACGACCGAATCACCACTGCTGCGAGTGCTCGCCGTCGACGATGAGGCTCCGGCTCTCGACGAGCTGGCCTGGATGCTCGGTCGGCACGATTGCGTCAGACAGGTCGTGCCGGTCCGGTCGGGGGAGGCGGCCCTGCGGGTGCTCCACGACGAGCAGGTCGACGCGATCTTCATGGACGTGCAGATGCCGGGCCTCAACGGCCTCGACCTCGCGCGCGTGCTGTCGCGGTTCACCACGCAGCCACCGGTCGTCTTCGTCACGGCGCACGAGCAGCACGCCGTCGACGCCTTCGAGCTCAACGTCGTCGACTACGTCCTCAAGCCCGTGCGGGACGAGCGGCTCGACCAGGCCGTGCGCCGCGTCGTGCGCCAGGTCCACGGCCGAGAGCCCGCTGCGTCGCCGGCCGACGAGAGCATCGTCGTCGAGCTGGCGGGGGTGAGCCGGCTCGTGCCGCGTTCCGACGTGCTCTTCGTCGAGGCGCAGGGTGACTACGCCCGTCTCCACACGGCCACCGAGAGCCACCTCGTGCGCGTCCCGCTCACCGCGCTCGCCGACCAGTGGCACGACGCGGGGTTCGTGCGCATCCACCGGTCCTCGCTCGTCGCGCTGGGCCACATCACCGAGTGGCGCACCGAGAGCGGACGCACGACGGTCGTCGTCGGCGGACACGAGCTCGTCGTGAGCCGCCGTCACACCCGCGCGCTCCGCGACCTCCTCGTCCGACGTGCCCAACCACTCGGACGCGGTGGCTCATGAGACCCCAGGACCCGCCTCGCGCCCGGGTCCGGGTCACGAGCCCCCGCACGTCCGCCGCGCGCACCCGGAACGTCTCGATCGCCTCCGAGATCGACGAGCAGACACGCCTCGGGGAGGTCTACATCACCTCGCTCATGCGCAGCCAGCTCCGTCTGGCCCTCGCGGTCCTGCTCGTCCTGGCCGCGACGCTCGGGCTGCTGCCGCTGCTCTTCCGGGCCGTCCCCGGCATCGCCGACGTCGACGTCGGCGGGGTTCCGCTGCCCTGGGTCCTGCTCACCGCCGTCGCCTTCACGGAGATCATCGCCCTGGGCTGGTTCTACGTGCGCCAGTCCGAGCGCAACGAGGACGACTTCAGCGACCTTCTCGACGGCAGGTGAGCGGGGTGCGCGACCGGTGAGCAACACGGCCAGCATCGTCGCCGTCATCCTGGTGTCCCTCGCATCGCTCGCCGTCGGCGCCTTCGGGTTGCGGCTCTCGCGCACGATGAGCGACTTCTACGTCGCATCGCGCGGGGTGAGCCCGGTGCTCAATGCGTCGGCCATCAGCGGCGAGTACCTCTCTGCCGCATCGTTCCTCGGGGTCGCGGGTCTCATCCTGGCCCGCGGTGTGGACATGCTGTGGCTGCCCGTCGGCTGGACCGCGGGCTACCTTCTGCTGCTCGTGTTCGTCGCTGCGCCGCTCCGGCGGTCGGGCGCCTACACGCTGCCCGACTTCGCCCAGCTGCGGCTCGAGTCCGCCGGGGCACGGCGAGTCTCGAGCCTGCTCGTGGTCGCGATCGGCCTGCTCTACCTCATCCCGCAGTTCCAGGGTGCCGGCCTGACCCTGCGCACCCTCACCGGGGCCCCGTCGTGGGTGGGTCAGCTGGCCGTCGCGGTCGTCGTGTGCCTCAACGTCCTTCCCGGTGGCATGCGGAGCGTCACCCTCGTGCAGGCCTTCCACTACTGGCTCAAGCTGCTGGCCCTGCTGACGCCGCTCTTCTTCCTCCTCGGGGCGCTCGGGGACCGGAGTGCGGACCCCGACGTCGGCGCCGTCCTCGTCGCCGACTGGGTCGAGCCGCTGCGCGGTGACCATGCGCTCTACCTGACCTACTCGCTCGTGCTGGCCACCTTCTTCGGCACGATGGGCCTGCCTCATGTCGTCGTGCGCTTCTACACCAACCGGGACGGCCGAGCCGCACGGCGAGCGACACTGGCGGTCCTCGTCCTGCTGTCGGCCTTCTACCTGCTGCCCGTCGCCTACGGCGTCATCGGTCGCTACGTCGCCTCGGACCTCGTCGCCGCGGGCCGCGCCGACTCGGTCGTGCTCGAGCTGCCGAGCCGCCTCTTCGACGGCCCGCTCGCCGAGGGCCTTACGGCGCTGCTCGCCGCCGGCGCCTTCGCGGCGTTCCTGTCGACGTCGACCGGGCTCGTGGTCTCGGTGGCCGGCGTCGTGAGCCAGGACCTCGTGCGCTGGGGAGCCGGGCACCGGCAGGGCATCCGCACCTTCCGGCTCTCGACGGTCGTCGTCGTCGCGGTCTCGCTGGTCCTCACGGTCGTGTCGGCGGGCGTGCCTGTGGCCCATGCAGTGGAGCTGACGTTCGCCGTGGCGGCCTCGACGTTCTGCCCGATGCTGCTGCTCGGCATCTGGTGGCGAGGCCTCACGGCGCGGGGTGCGATCGCCGGCATCGTCGTGGGCGGTGGCCTGGCGATGGGGGCCGTCGTGGCGACGACGTTCGGCATCGCTACCGGCGGCTGGTTCGGCGTCGTCATGACGCAACCGGCGGCCGTCAGCGTCCCGCTGTCGTTCGCGACGATGGTGCTCGTGTCGGTCGCCACCCGCGCGAGCGCCCCCGAGCACGTCGCGCGGACCATGGTGCGGTTGCACGCGCCCGAGCACATCGACCTCAACCGGGGATCGTTCCACCCCGAACGATGGGACCGTCGCCCATCGACGGCCCCGACGACGGCCCCGACGACGGCCCCGACGACAGCCCCGACGACAGCCCCGACAACAGCCCCGACGACAGCCCCGACGGCAACCACGACGGAGGGCGCGGTCGGCGGAGCGCAGCACGCGGCATACGCCAGCACGGACGTGACCGCTCGTCGCTCCGAGCAGACCGCTCGTCGCGACTGAGTCCACGCACGGCGAGCGGTCGGCGCCACTGAGCGATGCCGGGGGCGGTGTCCCTGCCGGGCACGCGCGACAACTCCTACCTTTGCTCTCGCCGGCCGCGCGGCCGGCAGCGACCAACCGCCCGGAGGTGGCCCAGTGAGCAAAGAGGCTCCAGAGCGCGTGGTGGACGATCCGAACGTCGTCATGCAGAACTCGCCCGAGTTCGACCAGCTGCGCAGCAAGTTCCGCAAGTTCGTGTTCCCGCTGACCGCGCTGTTCCTCGCGTGGTACTTCCTCTACGTCCTGATGTCCGTCTTCGCCAAGGACTTCATGGGGACGCGGGTGGCCGGCAACATCACGTGGGGCCTGATCCTCGGGCTCCTCCAGTTCGTCTCCACCTTTGCCATCACGATGATCTACGCCCGCTGGGCCGACCGCGTGTTCGACCCCGAGGCCGAAGCCCTCGCCCGGAAGATGGGAGGGGAGAAGTGAGCGCGCTCCTCACATCGGCCGCGTCGCTCGCTCCAAAGGTCGCGCCCGCTGCGACGACGGTGGGCAACCCGGCGATCAACATCGGCATCTTCGCCCTCTTCGTCGTCGTCACCCTCGCGATCGTCATCCGGGCCTCGCGCAACAACCGGAGTGCGGCCGAGTACTACGCCGGCGGGCGGGCCTTCACGGGTCGCCAGAACGGCATCGCCATCGCCGGCGACTATCTCTCGGCGGCCTCGTTCCTCGGCATCGCGGGCGCCATCGCCATCAACGGCTACGACGGGTTCCTCTACTCCATCGGCTTCCTCGTCGCCTGGCTCGTCGCCCTGCTCCTCGTCGCGGAGCTGCTCCGCAACGTCGGCAAGTACACGATGGCCGACGTGCTCAGCTTCCGACTGCGCCAGCGCCCGGTGCGCATCGCGGCAGCGATCTCGACGCTCGTCGTCTCGTTCTTCTACCTGCTCGCCCAGATGGCGGGAGCCGGCGGTCTCGTGGCCCTCCTGCTCGGCATCGAGGGCGCGCTCGGCCAGCGGCTGGTCATCGTCGTCGTCGGCATCCTGATGATCTTCTACGTCATCTACGGCGGTATGAAGGGCACGACCTGGGTGCAGATCATCAAGGCCGTGCTGCTCATCATCGGCGCGGCGATCATGACGGTCTGGGTGCTCGGCAAGTTCGGCTTCAGCCTCTCGACGCTGCTCGGTGACGCCACGACGGCCTCGCAGGACGCAGGCGGCAAGGACCTGCTCCAGCCGGGACTGCAGTACAAGAACCCCGTCGACTTCATCTCGCTCTCGATGGCGCTCGTGCTCGGCACGGCGGGCCTGCCGCACGTGCTCATGCGCTTCTACACGGTGCCGACCTCGCGCGAGGCCCGCCGTTCGGTCGTCTGGGCCATCTGGCTCATCGGCATCTTCTACCTCTTCACCCTCGTGCTCGGCTTCGGGGCGGCCGAGCTCGTGGGCGCCAAGGAGATCAAGAACGCACCCGGCGGGGTCAACTCGGCGGCTCCGCTCCTCGCGTTCGAGCTCGGCGGGGAGATCCTGCTGGGGATCATCTCGGCGGTGGCGTTCGCGACGATCCTCGCGGTCGTCGCCGGCCTGACGATCACGGCGAGCGCGTCGCTCTCGCACGACATCTACAACACGGTCGTCAAGAAGGGCAAGGCCACACCCGAGGAGGAGGTCAAGGTCGCACGGCTCGCTGCGCTCGTCCTCGGCGCCATCGCCATCATCGGTGGCATCTTCGCCCTGGGGCAGAACATCGCCTTCCTCGTGGCGCTCGCCTTCGCCATCGCGGCGAGCGCGAACCTGCCGACGATCCTCTACTCGCTCTTCTGGAAGCGGTTCAACACCCGGGGCGCGCTGTGGAGCATCTACGGCGGCCTCGTCAGCGCCATCACGCTGATCATCTTCAGCCCGGTCGTCTCGGGCAAGGCGGTCGACGCGGTGACGAAGAAGAGCCCGTCGATGCTCCAGGGCGTCGACTTCCACTGGTTCCCGCTCGACAACCCGGGCATAGTCTCGATCCCGCTCGGGTTCGTCCTCGGCTACATCGGGACGGTCACGAGCAAGGAGTACAACGCGGCCAAGTACGCCGAGATGGAGGTCCGCTCGCTCACCGGTCACGGCGCCGAGACGGCGACCCCTCACTGACCCGAAGCGAACCTCGTCCGTCGAGTGGCCACGCACCCACGGGATGCGTGGCCACTCGCGCGTCACGATCTGGCGCTGTCAGGGGCGTATGCCGTCGCGACCCCGGGACGCGTCGCGCCGGTCAGAGGACGACGAGGTCGTCGCGATGGATGACCTCGCGCTCGTACTCGGGTCCGAGGTCGCGGGCGAGCTCCTTCGTCGACCGTCCGAGCAGCGACGGCAGCTCGTTCGAGCTGTAGTTGACGAGGCCACGTGCCACCGTCGCCCCGTCCGGGCCGCAGACGTCGACGGGGTCCCCGTCGTGGAAGGTGCCCTCGACTGCCGTGATGCCGGCGGGCAGGAGTGACTTCTTCCGGTGGACGAGCGCGGTGACGGCCCCGGCGTCGATGAGGAGCCGTCCGCGGGCCGTGGTCGCGTGCTCGAGCCACAGCCGCCGCGAGCGACCCCGGACGCCGATGGGCAGGAAGACGGTGCCGACGTCCTGACCCGCGAGCACCTCCACGACCCTGTCGGCGGCCGTCACGGACGTCACGACGCCGGCGGCCGTGGCGATGCGGGCGGCCTCGATCTTCGTCGCCATGCCGCCGGTGCCGACCTTGGACCCGGTGCCGCCGACCTCGATGTCGGTGAGGTCGTGGGGGCCGCGCACGACGGGGATGCGTTTCGCACCCGGCCGGTTCGGCGGCGCGTCGTAGAGGGCGTCGACGTCGGAGAGCAGCACGAGTGCGTCGGCGTCGATGAGGTGGGCCACCAGGGCGGCCAGCCGGTCGTTGTCGCCGAAGCGGATCTCGCTCGTCGCGACGGTGTCGTTCTCGTTGACGATGGGCATGACGCCGAGGTCGAGCAGCCGCTCCAGCGTGCGCCGGGCATTGGCGTAGTGGGTCCGACGCGTCACGTCGTCGGCGGTGAGCAGCACCTGGCCGACGGTGATGTCGTGGCCACCGAAGGCCTGGGTGTAGGCGGCGAGCAGGGCGCCCTGCCCGACGGAGGCCGCGGCCTGCTGCGTCGCCAGGTCGCGGGGGCGGGCGCTGAGCCCGAGGGGGTGGATGCCGGCCGCGATCGCGCCCGAGCTGACGAGGACGACCTGGGTGCCGCCGAGGTGCTGGTGGGCCAGGGCATCGACGAGGGCGACGAGCCGGGCGTGGTCGAGGCCACCGTCGGTGCCCGTCAGGGAGCTCGAGCCGACCTTGACGACGAGCCGTCGGGCGGTGCTGATGACGGAGTGAGGCGACACATCTCGAACTCTAGTGACGGACCGCGGCTCACGCAGGGGCGTCCACCCGACCCGTCCGACCGCCACGAACGGCTGTGCCGCGGTCGGACCCTGCGGCGGTGCCCCGGTGGCCGAAGGTTCGTGGCGGTCCGTCGGTCCGGCCCCCGGGAACGGGCGGTCCGGTCAGAGCTGCACGACCTACGCTTGAGGCATGTCCCAGACCATCGATCCCGCCGTCGTCGAGCACGTCACGACCCTCGCCGAGCGCGCGCGCGTGGCCTCGCGCCGCCTCGCCCTGCTGTCACGCGCCGAGAAGGACGCGGCGCTGCTGCAGCTCGCCGACGCCGTCGACGCCGCGGTCGCCGAGGTCATCGCCGCCAACGGCGAGGACCTCGAACGCGGCCGCGCCAAGGGGATGAGCGAGAGCCTGCAGGACCGCCTGCGGCTCGATGACGCGCGGGTGGCGGCCGTGGCGCAGGCGCTGCGTGACGTGGCGGCCCTGCCGGACCCCGTCGGGGAGATCGTGCGCGGGTCCACGCTCGCCAACGGCCTGCAGATCCGTCAGGTGAGGGTGCCGATGGGCGTCATCGGGATGATCTACGAGGCGCGTCCCAACGTCACCGTCGACGCCGCAGGCCTCGCCCTCAAGTCCGGGAACGCCGTCATCCTTCGCGGTGGCTCCGCGGCAGCGAGCAGCAACCACGCCCTCGTCGAGGCGATGCGCGGATCCCTTGCGGCACAAGGACTCCCAGCAGACGCAGTCACGCTCCTCGAGGGTGGTGGCCATGATGCGGCTCGTGCCCTCATGACGGCGCGTGGCTACGTCGACCTCGTCATCCCGCGTGGGGGAGCCGATCTCATCCAGACCGTCGTCCGCGAGTCCACCGTCCCCGTCATCGAGACCGGCGTCGGGGTGTGTCACGTCTACGTCGACCGCGCGGCCGACCTCGACAAGGCGCAGGCGATCACCCTCAACGCCAAGACGCAGCGGCCCAGCGTCTGCAACGCCGCCGAGTCGCTGCTCGTCCACCGCGACGTCGCCGCCGACTTCCTGCCCAAGGCTTTGACCGACCTCGCCGGGGCTGGTGTGCGACTGCACGTGGCGCCCGAGGTCACGGAGTATGCCGAGGCGGCCGGGGCGGCATACGCCCTCGCGAGCGAGGCGGACTTCGGGACGGAGTGGCACGGCCTGGAGATGAGCGTGGCGCTGGTCGACGACCTCGACGAGGCCATGGACCGCATCCGTCGCTACGGCACGGGGCACACCGAGGTGATCATCACCGAGGACCGTGCGGCCGCCCGACGCTTCACGGCGGAGGTCGACGCCGCAGTCGTCATGGTCAACGCGAGCACCCGTTTCACCGACGGTGGCGAGTTCGGCTTCGGCGCCGAGATCGGCATCTCGACCCAGAAGCTGCACGCCCGGGGCCCGATGGCGCTACCTGAGCTGACGACGACGAAGTGGGTCGTCGAGGGCGACGGTCACACCCGCTGACACCGTGTCGGGGGCCGGGCGCCGCGGATGGCATGATGTCCGACCATGGAAGGCACCGAGGTCCGCAAGCTCGCTGAGCTCGAGGACGACCACTGGTGGTATCGCGAGCGACGTCACCTCCTGGCCAAGGCCATCTCGGGGCTCGCCCCTGGGTGCGCCCTCGACATCGGGGCCGCAGGCGGTGGCAACACCCGCGTCCTGCGTCAGCACGGCTGGGACGCCATCGCCCTCGAGTACGGCGCCGACGGGGCCGAGGTGGCCCACGGCCGGGGCCTCGCCACCGTGCGCGGTGACGCGACCCGGCTCCCGCTCGCGGACGCCTCGCTCGACCTCGTCGTGGCCTTCGACCTGCTCGAGCACCTCGTGGACGACGACGCGGCGGTGGCCGAGGTGCGTCGCGTCCTCAAGCCGACCGGAACCTACCTCGTGGCGGTCCCGGCCGACCCCAAGCTGTGGTCCGACCACGACGAGGCGGTCGACCACGTCCGCCGCTACACGAGACAGGGCCTGCTCGACCTGCTCGACCGCGGCGGGTTCGAGGTCACTGACGTGCGCTCGTGGAACGTGCTGCTGCGCCCCGTCGTGGCGATGCGGCGCAGGACGAGCTCGGGCTCCGACCTCGACGACGTGCATCCGATCGTCAACTTCGGCCTGCGCTCCATCATCACGGCCGAGCGCTACCTCCCGGTCGGCAGCCTGCCCGGGGTCAGCCTGCTCCTCCGGGCTCAGCCGCGCAGCTGACTCGGCTGGGCCTCGACGGCGGGCTGCGCCTCGACAGCAGGCTGCGCCGCGACGACAGGCTGCGCCTCTGCCGCGGGCTCCGGGCTGATCTGTCGCTGCGTCCCGGTCGGGTGCGCCGGCAACGGCGTGTCGGTCGGTCCGTGTGACCCGGAGTCGGCCGTCATCGAGTCGTAGGCGATGAAGTAGGTCGGCCGGCCCTGCATGTGGGCGTACATCCGTCCGATGTACTCGCCGAGGATGCCGACGCAGACGAGCTGGACCGCGCCGACCCCGGCGACGATGGCGACGGTCGAGGTCCAGCCGGCCACGGTGTGTCCCTGCGAGCGCGAGATGAGCGTGTAGAGCACGAGCAGCACCGCGAGGACCGCGCCGCCGAAGCCGGCGAACGTCGCGAGCCGCAGCGGCGCCGTCGAGAAGCCCGTGAGGGAGTCGAGCGAGAGCTTGACCATCTTCAGGAGGGGGTACTTGGAGTCCCCGGCCGCCCGCTCCTCGCGCTTGTAGTGCACGGTGTCGGAGGGGAAGTTCAGGGCCGGCACGATGAAGCGCAGGACTCGGTTGTGCTCGGGCAGGCTGTTGATGGCGTCGACCGTGGCGCGCGACATGAGCCGGAAGTCACCGGCGTCGGCGTGCGCCGACGTCTGGGACATCAGGCCGATGAACCGGTAGAAGGCCCGGGCCGAGACCCGCTTGAACCACGTGTCGGTGGAGCGGTCGTTGCGCACGCCGTAGACGACGTCGACCCCGTCGTCCTTCGCAGCGGTGAGCATCTGGGGGATGATCTCGGGGGGGTCCTGCAGGTCGGCGTCGAGGGTGACGACGTAGTCGCCGAGGGCGCTGACGAGACCGGCCGAGATGGCTGCCTGGTGCCCGGCGTTGGCGCGCAGGCGCACCACGCGGAGTGCCGGCCACTCGCGGTGGTAGCGCTGGAGCAGCGCGGCCGTCAGGTCCTTGCTCCCGTCGTCGACCGCGACGACCTCGTAGGTCGTGTCCATGGAGTCGAGGAGCGGTCGGAGCCGCCCGACGAGCAGGGGGAGCACCTCCTCCTCGTTGTACATCGGGATGACCACGGACAACTCAGGAACCATGCGATCTAGCGTACGGCCGGGGATGGCCCACGGCTGTCACGTCGCTGTCTCGGCACTATGGGCCCGTCGGCGCCGCTGCCCCTGTCTGCCCCAGCGGTAGGGTGCCCGCGTGAGCGAGCCGACGTCCCACCTCCCAGGGGGACGCGGTCTGCCGCCGGGAGGCCTCGCGCCGGGCACACCGGTCGCCGGACGCTTCACCAAGTGGGGCGGGGGCCGCCACTGGGAGTGGGTCGGCCACTACCTCGGCGCCGACGCGCACGGGCACTGGTGGTACTCCCCAGCGGGCACCCGGCGCTCGCGCCCCGGCATGGAGTTCGTCGCGACGGACGGCTGGGTCTCGCTCGTGCCCCACGAGGGGGCGTATGCCGGGGGCTTCTACCCCGCCCATCGCGAGATCCGCGTGCACGTCGACATGACGACCGAACCGGCGTGGCGGCGGCGGGAGGCTGCAGATGCCGACGAGACCGGGCCGGAGTGGGAGGTGACGATGGTCGACCTCGACCTCGACGTCGTCCTGACCCGCGAGGGACATCTTTTCGTCGACGACGAGGACGAGTTCGCGGAGCACCAGGTCGAGCTCGGCTACCCGGCCGAGGTCGTGGCGCTCGCGGAGCGCTGGCGCGACGTCGTCCTCGCGGCCGTGGCCGCAGGGGACGAGCCGTTCGCCACGGTCGGCCACGAGTGGCTCCGGCGGGCGGGCGAGCCGGAGGTCCCACCCGGGGGAACGGCCGGCGCGTGAGCCCGGCGGCCGGCATACGACCGCTGGCGCTAGGCTGGGCGCATGTCTGATCGTGTCCTCGCACTCGTCGCCGAGGGGGAGGGAGCTGCGCGCGAGCTTCCCTTGCCGGTGATCGCCTACTTCCTCATCACGTTCGCGCTGTTCCTCGTGGCCCTGGGCGTCACGTGGACCTTCCGCAACACCGCCTACAAGGTGCAGGCGCCCCGGCCCGCCCGTCCGACCGAGGGCACGCACGGCAGCTCGAGCGGACCCGACGGGACCCACCACTGACCATGCGCCTCGGCGTCATGGGTGGGACCTTCGACCCGATCCACCACGGTCACCTCGTGGCCGCCAGCGAGGTCCAGTCGCGCTTCGACCTCGACGAGGTCGTCTTCGTCCCCACCGGGCAGCCGTGGCAGAAGGCCGACCGCTACGTCTCGCCGGCCGAGGACCGCTACCTCATGACCGTCATCGCGACGGCGTCCAACCCGCGCTTCACCGTCAGCCGGGTCGACATCGACCGGCCCGGCCCGACGTTCACGATCGACACCCTGCGTGACATCCGTGCAGAGCGCCCCGACGACGAGCTGTTCTTCATCACGGGCGCAGACGCCCTCGCCGAGATCCTGTCGTGGAAGGACGCCCAGCACCTGTGGGAGCTGGCGCACTTCATCGGGGTCACCCGGCCCGGGCACGAGCTGTCCGACAAGGGACTGCCCGGGCAGCGGGTCACGCTCCAGGAGGTGCCGGCGATGGCGATCAGCTCCACCGACTGCCGGGCGCGCGTCGCCGACGGCGAGCCGGTCTGGTACCTCGTCCCCGACGGGGTCGTCCAGTACATCAACAAGTACCACCTCTACTCCAAGCCACAGGGGGCGCCGCCCCTCGTGCACCATCAGCACAACGCGCGCGTGGCCACGCCCGCGGAGCCCGTCAGGGCTTTTTCGCCACCACAAGGAGATTCGTGACCGCAGCAGACCATTCGATCCAGCTCGCCAAGGTGGCCTCGCTGGCCGCCGAGGAGAAGCTCGCCGAGAAGGTGCTCGCCATCGACGTGAGTGAGCAGATGCCGCTCACCGACGTGTTCGTCATCGCCTCGGCCCCGTCCGAGCGTCAGGTCGGCGCCATCGTCGACGAGGTCGAGGACCGGCTGCGTGAGCTGGGCAGCAAGCCCGTCCGCCGCGAGGGTGAGCGCGAGGGCCGCTGGGTCCTCATCGACTTCGGCGACATCATCGTGCACGTCCAGCACGAGGAGGAGCGCGAGTACTACGCGCTCGAGCGTCTGTGGAAGGACTGCCCGGAGATCGACCTGGCGACCGTCGCGGCCCCGGCCCGGAGCGGTGCCGCCAGCGACGCCGACGCGGCCGACGAGGCGTGACCGCCGCCGCAACCGTGCCGCCCGCCGGGCCGCGTCGCGTCGTCATCGTGCGTCACGCCGAGACGGTGGACAACGCAGCGCGGGTCTGGCAGGGCCACAAGGACACCGAGCTGTCCGACCGCGGGCGCGAGCAGGTGCAGGCCGCGGCGCCGCACCTCGCTGCCTACGCGCCGGCGCTCATCGTCTCGAGCGACCTGCGGCGCGCGGCCTCGACCGCCGATGCCATCGCCGGACTGACAGGTCGGGAGGTGCGCCTCGACGCGCGTCTGCGGGAGGTCCACGTGGGGGAGTGGGAGGGCCTGCACGCCGACGAGGTGCGCGCGCGCTATCCCGACGTCATCGCGGCCCTGGACCGCGGTGAGGACGCCCCCCGAGGGGTGACCGGGGAGACCCGGGCGGACGTGGCGCAGCGGGCGGGAGGCGCCCTGCGCGAGATCGCGGACGAGCTGAAGTCGGGCGAGACCGCCATCGTCGTGGCGCACGGGGTCTCGGCCCGGGTCGCGGCGAGCGAGCTCGTGGGGCTCGACCAGGACACGTCGGATGCGGTGTTCCGCGGGCTCGACAACTGCCACTGGATCGAGCTCGTCGAGGCCGGGAAGAGCTTCTCCGAGATCACCAGGTGGCGCATCAGCGGCTGGAACCTCGGCCCCTGGAACGTCTGATCCGGCAGGCCGTCCCGGATTTTGGCGGACGGCCGCGGACCCGCTATGGTTACGCAGTCGCTTCGACGAGGTGACACCCGCAAGGGGCTGTGGCGCAGCTGGTAGCGCACCTGCATGGCATGCAGGGGGTCAGGGGTTCGAGTCCCCTCAGCTCCACCAGAGAGAAGGACCGGACGCGTTCGCCGTCCGGTCCTTCTTCGTTTGCCGCTTCGGTTCCCGGGGTGTGAGGTCTGGCTGCTCCCGATCAGACGACGGTGCGGTTCGGGGTCGGTCGGGAGCTCGCCGTGGGCCCGGCGCCCTGACAAGCCAGCAGCCGGCGGTAGGCGCTCTCGTAGCCGGTCGTCATGGCATCGAGGCTGAAGCGGCTGCTCGCGTGGCGGCGGCAGTCGGCGGGGTCCAGGGTGGCGACGGCCGAGATGGCCGCTGCGAGCTCCTCGGGCCGCTCGACGACGAAACCCGTGCGACCGTGCGCGACCACCTCGGGCGCGGCGCCGCGGGCCAGGGCCACGATCGGCGTCCCGCAGGCCATCGCCTCGACCATGACCAGTCCGAACGGCTCCTCCCACCGGATCGGGAAGACGAGGCAGCGGGCGCCGGCCAGCAGGCGCCGTTTCACGGCCGGGTCGGCAACCCCCACCTCGACGGCGTCGGGCCCGAGGAGCGGCGCCACCTGCCCGGCGTAGTACTCGTGCTCGATCCTCTCGGTGCACTTGCCGGCGAGGATGATGCGGACCCCGGCCCGCCGCGCGGCCTCGATCGCGAGGTGCGGGGCCTTCTGCGGGTGGAAACGACCGAGGAAGAGGACGTAGTCGTCCTTGTCGGCGCGGTAGGGGAAGCTGTCCACGTCGATGCCGTTGTGGACCGTCCCCACCCAGTTCAGGTCCGGGGCCCGCGCTCGTTGTGCCTCGCTCACGGCCACCAGGCTGACCGTGCTCCCCAACGGCCGGTAGATCTCGGAGAGCTCGTCCATCGCGCCGTGAACGGTCACGACGGTGGGCGAGCGACGTGCGGCCGCCGTGAGGGGCCCGGCGAGGGTGTGGTCGTGGACGAGGTCGACGGTGTGCGCCCGCAGCAGGCCCTCGACCCTGGCCGCGTGCACGACCTCCGGCAGCGCCAGCGCCAGCTGCTCCGCCGGCGGGAGCTCCCACGTGCGCACGAACTCCTGCGCGGCTGTCCCGCGTGTGCCGGCGGCGAAGAGCGTGACGTGGTGTCCACGCGCGACGAGTCGGTCGACCAACCCCGCGACGACGGACTCGACGCCGCCGTAACCCTGCGGGGGCACCGTGTAGTAGGGCGGCGCCACCATGGCGATGCGCAGCGGTCGCGGTCGCAGGACGACGCGTGGCGATGCGGTGGACGTCGATGTCGTCGACACTGTGCACCACCCACAAGGTCCGTGACGGCCCCACACCGTCCTGCCGGGGAACTCACCCTCACGGTACTCGGCAAACGAGGTGGTGGAAGGCGGATGGCGACCTGCCTCACCGGACCGGCCTCACTCGACCTCTCGCTCCACCGTCACTGGACGCTCAGGGCGCTCGTCAGGCCGGTGACGTGCCATCCCGACGTGTCGACGGCGACGCCGACCATGTCCCTGCCGATGTGCAGCTGCTCGACCGAGAGCGGTAGCAGCTGCTCGGGCACGTGTGGGTCGAGCCCCAGGAGCCCGCGTGGCAGGTCCACCTCCAGGCCGCAGAGGGTCCGGACGAGCAGGAGGGGGGCAGCCGCGGCCCAGGCCTGCGGCGAACACGATGTCGGGTAGGGGACGGGGTGGGCGAACTCGTCCCGGTCGAACCCGCAGTAGAGCTCGGGGAGGCGGTCGCCGAAGCCCTCCGCCGCATCGAGCAGGGCGAGGATCACTCGGTTGGCCTCGGCCGCGAAGCCGTAGCGGCGCAGGCCGGCAGCGATGATGGCGTTGTCGTGCGGCCACACCGAGCCGTTGTGGTAGCTCATCGGGTTGTAGGCGCCGGCGGACGTGGACAGGGTCCGGATCCCGAAGCCGGTGAACATCTCGGGTGACATCAGTGCTGCTGCCACCGCCGGCGCGTGCTCCTCCTCGATGATGCCGGTCCACAGGCAGTGCCCCATGTTGGAGGCGAGGGCGTCGACCGGCCGCTTGTCGGCATCGAGAGCGAGCGCGTAGTAGCCGCGGTCCGGCAACCAGAACTGTTCGTTGAAACGGCGCTTGAGCGTCGCGGCCTGCTCTTCGAGCCGCCGGGCGAGGTCGTCGTCGTGTGCGACCCGAGACAGCCGCGCCCCCGCGAGCAGCGCGGCATAGACATAGCCCTGGACCTCGGCAAGCGCCAGCGGAGCCCCGGCCAGGGCGCCCGAGGCATACGTGATGCCGTCGAAGGAGTCCTTCCAGCCCTGGTTGACCAGACCGCGGTCGGTGGCCCGCTCGTACTCGACGAAACCGTCCCCGTCGGCGTCGCCGTAGTCCTCGATCCAGTCCAGCGCCCGTCGGACGTGTGGCATCAGTCGGGCCATCTCCGGCGTCGTGCCACCCCATCGGTGGAGCTCGCCGGCGAGCATGACGAACAGCGGGGTGGCATCGACGCTGCCGTAGTAGACGGTCTCCTCGCCCGCGTCCGCGTCGTCCAGCAACCCGGAGCGGATCTCGTGGAGGATCCGGCCCGGCTGTCCCTCGGTGCGGGGTTCGACCACCCGTCCCTGGGTCTCCGCGAGGGTCTCGAGCGTGCCCCGGGCCACTCGCGCGTCCAGGGGGAGCAGCATCCAGCTGGTCAACAGGGCGTCGCGCCCGAAGATCGTCATGAACCATGGCGCGCCCGCAGCCAGGACGATGCGTCTCGGGTGCCGCGAGTCGGTGATGCGCAGGCCGGACAGGTCCTCCGTGCTGTTGCGGACGAGCCGGTGGAGGCGGGGGTCGGCGGAGGAGACGACGGGGCTGCGCTCGCGCCACCGTCGGTGTTCTCTCTCCGGGTGGCTCTCGCGACGAGACACCCCTGGGAGGTACGGCGACCGGAGCGGAACCTCCCGGAAGACGGGCACGACCTGCAGGGTGAACTCCGTGGTGGCTCGGGCCGGGACGGTGAGGTGCCAGATCAGGCCGTGCCGGAACACCTGGTACTCACCGGTTGCGCTGATCTCGACCGCCCGGGAGTCCGCCCGGTCGATGCGTCGACGAAGGGTGGTGTCGTCCGTCGTGACCTCGATGGCGTCCGCCCGCTTGACGAGGCGGCCCTCCTTGACGTCGAAGAGGCCCGCGAAGTCGGTGCTCGCCGTGAGTGTCAGCGTCACGGTCACGGCCCCGGCACTGAGGTTTTCGAGCGTGACATCCTCGACCATCCCGTTGCCGACATAGCGGCGTCTGACGACGAGAAGGGTGCTGTCGGCGAGCCCGGGGCGCGGCCGACGGCGCGTGACGAAGGTCGCGGCATGTGGCCCGGTGTGTTCCACGGTCAGCGACTCGAGCGGTTCGCCGTCGACGCGCAGCTCGAGGTGGTCCAGGAAGCGGGTGTCCTTGACCACCAGCCCATGCCCTCCGGCCGCACCGATGTCACCGGATGGTTCCGAGACGCAGAAGGACCGTCCCTCGACGAGGGACACCGTCGACATGCTGGGCGTGGTCGGGGGCCCGCCCGTGAAGGCCCAACCCTCTGTCATGGGATGCCAGCCCACGCCCGATCGACCCCGCTGTCAAGCCTCCTCGTCAGCGAGGCCGCACGGTGACGACGAAGACCGAGTCCGTCCGCCAGTCGGCGACCCCGGCCGACTCGGGACTTCGTCCCAGACGCCGGGTCCGGGTGCCGCCCAGGGCCCGCTCGAGGTTGGACCTCGGGCTCGGGGCCATGTCGGCGCCTCTCGTGGTCCCGGCGGCCGGGACCTCGCTCACGTCGAGCTCCTCCTGCTCGAGCGTGCGCGGGTCGAACTCGAGCGTGCTGGTGACGACCATGAGCTGGTCCCGCAGCGACGCGGTCCCGGCTTCCCACAGCGCGTCCGACACCTGGCCGACCAGGTCGACGCTCGTCGACTCACCCGGTCCCAGCGCAACCGACCCCGCCGGGAACGCGTCGGTGAAGATGCCGTACGTCTCCGTGAGGTCGAGCAGCGCGGCCCACAGGGGGGCGGCGGTGGTGTTCGTGAGGCGGACGGTGAAGCGAGGGGCGTCGCTCCCGGCATACGCGATGGTCAGCGTGCCGCCGGCGCCCACCGCGCCCGTCCCCGCGTCCACCTCGACGCGGACGGCGTCGGCGCCCAGGGCCGTCGTCGCGTTGGTCAGCGCCGAGAGGCGGAGCCAGCGGGCGACGCGCTCGAGCGCGAGGACGGTCCGCTCCTCGCGTCCCTCGCCCTCGACGACGGGAACGAGGGGGCGCGTGACGCCGGGACGAGTGATGACGAAGCCTTCCGAGGTGGCCTCGACGAGCAGGTCCGCCACGGTGGTGCCGCCGCTGACGGTGCCGTCGCGGCCGACATCGACGAGGTCGACGAGCGTCTCGTCGGCGTGGTCGGCGGCGCGGCGCAGGGCCGCCGTGCCGACAGCGTCGCCGACGACCCCCACGAGGAGTGGATCGAGCGGGATCGAGGTGACGACGGCGCGGTAGATGAAGGACTCGTCGAGCTCGGGCGTCAGGCGCACCAGGCTGCGGTCGGGCAGGACCTTGGTCACCGACGCAGTCGCGAGGGGCGAGCCCGACGTCTCGCCCGTCAACGGGTAGACGGCGAGCTCGGTCGTGTCGTCACCGCGGGGCTCGGGCACGCCGTGCACGGCGCCGGAGTCGATGGACCACCCGTCTGGCAGCCGGCTCAGGGTGAGCGGGCGGGGCGTGGCCTGGATCGCGCCCCCGAGGAAGGGCCGGTCGAGCTCGGTCGCGTCGGTCGTCTCGAGCTGCGGGTGCTGGTCCGTGACCCGGCCCGTCACGTCGGCGGTGACGAGGCGCAGCACGTCGCGGTAGGTGGGCCGCCCGTCGAAGCCGAGCAGGGCGGCGTCGAGCGCCGCGGACAGGGCACCGTGGCGGCGCCCCCCGGCGGTGACCTCCTTGGCCTTCTCCGACGACCTGCAGGCCGCCAGCAGCACGTGATGACCCGCGGGAGTCCAGCGCCCGGTGCCGCGGACGGCGGCGGTCGGGCCGTCGAGCGCCACGAAGGTGGCTGCGGGGCGCGACCGGGGGTCGGGGGGTGAGAGCCGCACGACCTCGTCCGCGTTGCGGGTGCCGTCGCCGGAGTGGCAGCAGTCGAGCACGACGAGCGTGTGGCACCCGGACGCCGAGATGCCGTGGAGCAGGCCCGCGAGCTCCTTGTCGGCGAGGTCCCAGCTGTTCGGGGAGCGGCTGTCGACGCACACCAGCGTCTCGTTGCGCCGGTCCGGCTCGATCGACCAGAGCTCCTCGGGCGTCGCCTGCTGCGAGCCGTGCCCGCTGAAGTAGAAGACCGCGACGTCCTGCGCGGTGGCGCGTCCGAGGTGGTCGCTCAGGTGCGTCGTCACGGCGGACCTCGTCGCCTCGCCGTCCGCCAGCACCACGAGGTCGAGGGCGTCCGCGCCGACGCGCTCACGCAGGACCTCGGCGAAGCCGGTGACGTCGTTGACACACCCGGACAACGCAGGGATCGGAGGCGGATAGGCGTCGATCCCGACGAGGAGGGCGTAGAGCCGGCCGGCCATGGTCACCCGGAGTCGCCGAGGGCGACGCTCTGCCACCGGGCGGGCAGGTTCTGGTTGGCGCCCGAGCGCTGGGGGTTGCTGCTGAGCATCGTGCGCAGGGCCCAGCTCGCTCCGGGGCCGGTGGCGTCGCTGAGGTTGACGTTCATCGCGAGCACGTCGCCGCGCTGGGGAGCCACGCTCCGGCCCACCTCGGTCCAGGGGATCCTGGCCTCGAGCTCGTAGCCGTCGTCCCGCGACCGGGCCACGACGGAGATCGCGGGCCTCTCGGTGCCGGTCGCGAAGACGACCCTGCCCTGCGCGCTGGTGCCCACGGTGTTGACGTCGGCCGCCGCGCGCCGGTCGGTGTCGTCCCGCACCGCGAGGATCACGTGGAAGTCCTGTCCCGGCCGCAACGGCGCGGTGCGAGCCAGCGTCCGGGCGTCGGGGCCGATCTCGAAGGAGACGGCGTCGCCGTTCCACCACTGCGGCGCGGGTCCCTGGGTCGGCGTGACAACCGGGTCCACGACGACGGCGTGCAGGTACAACGCGTCGGTGTCCCACAGCGCCTGCCACGTGGCAGTGAGTCCCGGTCGGCGTTGCGCCGCGCCGAACACCGCCGTATCCGTGTCGTTCTCGCGGACCGACCGCCAGTCGTCGAAGGACCCGTCGATCGTGGGGGCGACCGGTGCGCAGCCGATCGTGACGTCGGTCGCCGCCGGCGTGGTCGCGCTCGTCCCGCAGGCCGCAGCCACGAGCGGCTCGGCCTTCTGGAGCAGGGAGGGCAGGACTCGCCAGGCGAACCATCCGCCGGCGAGGACGGCCACGAGCAGACCGGCCCGGACCCACGTCGAGACGCGCTTCCCCGCCTTGCTGCCACCCCGCCCCACGGGTGGCGCAGGACGGGGCCGGGTCTGCGCCTCGCTGGTGGACGGCTCGTCCATCACCACGGGTTCGTCCTGCACCACGTCCTGCACCACCGGCCGGTCCACGCCGCCATCCTTGGGCTTGGCGGGCTCGACCGGCACGACCGGCTCGACCGGCTCGACCGGCTCGACCGGCTCGACCGGCTCGACCGGCTCGACCGGCACAGGCAGCCCGGCCTGAGCAGCCGGCCGTACGCGTTCGAGCAGCTGCGTGACGTCGCGGTAGTCGGGGTGCTCGGCCGCGATCTGCTCGAGCAGCGGCAGGGCGGTCGCCGGGGCGCTCGCCGTCATCGCCCCGTTCGCGGCGTCGTAGAGGGACTCGAGCCGGCTCTCGGGACGCTCGACCGGTTCGGTGGCGCTCGTCGTGAACGAGAACGGCTGGTCGGCGCCTGACCGGAGCAGCACCGCGGTGCCCCACTCCGACGCCTCGTCGGACACCGCCATCGACTTGCGCACCTCGCAGATGGCGGCATCGATGCCGAGCCCGCGCGTCAGGAAGTAGTAGAACTCGTGGCTGAAGACGAGCGCGGCCCGGTCGGAGATCTCCGTCTGCATCGCGACCACCGCCGGCAGGCCTTGGCGCACGAGCGCCTGGGCGACCCCGGAGAACGCGTCGCGTCCGGAGGTCCGCGCCCCCTCGCAGGCGTTGAGGACGGCGAGCTGCATCGTCCGGGCGTCGTGGAGCAGGGTGCCGAGGCGGGCGCCCGAGACGCGGTGTGCCGTGCCGTCGTCGCGCTCGAGCACGAGCACGCCCTCCTGCGCCTGCTGGTCGAAGCCGCCGTGGCCGATGAAGTGGAACACGTGGAAGTCGTCGAGCAGGGCGCGCTGCAGCCCCGTCAGGGTGGCGTCCTCGAGGACCGTGATCGTCAGACGGCCGCTCGTGACGAGGTCGCCGGTCGTCGCCACGAGCAGCTGGCGCTCGCGCTCGACCGCCAGCTCGGGCATGTCACTCGGGCTCGAGATCATGACGAGGACCCGCAGCGGCGCCTCCACCTGGACGACCGGGGGCCGCTCGAGCGAGTCGAGCAGGCGCACGACGGGCGTCTCCTGGGAGAGGGTGAGGAAGCGGCCGAGGGCCGAGTCGTAGAGGTACTCCCACGGGACCGGGTCGAGATCGGGCACGGCGTCGAGTCGCAGCCGCAGCCGCAGGTCCCGCCCACCGGCCTGGGCCGCGGTCAGGCTCGCTCGGAAGGTCTTGCCCACGTCGCCGGAGAGCAGTGCGTCCCCGAGCCGCCGCCCGTACTCCTTGACGTCGACGACGCGCGCCTCCGCCGGGACGAGCCGCCTCGAGGAGACGCGTGGCGGCCCCACGGCGATCATGAACTGGGCGAGGTCGGTGGCCGAGAACGGGAGGGTGAACGGTGCCGACGCGTCGCCAGCGGGCGACGCGAGCACGTGTGCGGCATACCCCTGACCCTCGGGGGTCACGGCGACGTCGAAGTCGAGATAGTCACGGCTCATGGCGATCCTCTGTTCGCAGGAGCGCGCCTGCACTCGACAGTACGCCGGGCCGTGCCCCTGATACACCGTTTCGACCGGGACGTGCCCAGCTGCACCGGGTAGCCTTGGAGGTGAGCGCGCGAGCCGTGCTCGCGGACGAGGGAGCCGTACCCGCCCTGCGACAAGACGGCCAGATCGGGATCGCCGTGCACTGGCTCGTACTCGTCCTCTCCGGCGCGCTGGAGGCCGTCTGGGCCACCGCGCTCGCCGCGTCCGACGGCTTCCGCCGCCCCCGGCCGACCGCCCTCTTCGCCGTCTCGCTCGTGCTCAGCATGGCCGGCCTCGCGTGGGCGATGACCGCTCTGCCCGCCGGCACCGCGTATGCCGTGTGGGTCGGGATCGGTGCCGTCGGCACCGTCCTGCTCGCGGTCGCGCGCCGCGAGGAGCGGCTCGGTGCCGGCCGGGCCGCGCTGCTGGTCGTCCTGGTCGCGTGCGTCGCCGGGCTCAAGGTGGTGGCGTGATGCCGTGGGTCGTCCTGCTCGTCAGCGCCGTCCTGGAAGCGGTCTGGGCGTCGGCGCTCGCCGCGTCGGAGGGCCTCTCGCGTCCCGTCCCGGCCGTCGTCTTCCTCGTCGCCGGCACGCTCAGCATGGTCGGCCTCGCGCGGGCCGTGCGCACCATCCCCATCGGGACGGCGTATGCCGTGTGGACGGGTCTCGGAGCGGCGCTCACGGTGACGTGGGCCATGACGACCGGCGGGGAGGACTTCTCCGCGGTCAAGGTCGCCCTGCTCGTGGGCATCGTCGCCGCGGTCGTCGGGCTCAAGATCATCGGGCACGAGCCTTCTCGGTCGGTCGGATCCACGGACGGGCCGGCGCGGCAGCGCTAGGGTCGCGCCCATGGGTACCCCGTGGCTGGAGCTGCTGGGCTGGGTCGGCTCCGCGATCCTCGTCTGGTCGCTGCTGCAGACGCGGCTGCGCCGGCTCCGGGTCATCAACCTCGTGGGCTGCGTCGTGCTCATCGTCTACAACACGCTCAACCACGTCTGGCCGATGGTCGGCCTCAACGTCGTCCTCGCCGGCATCAACGTCTTCTACCTCACGCGGATGTCCCGGGAGAAGCACGACGCCGAGGTCTACGAGGTGCTCGAGGTCGCCGGTGACGACACCTACCTGCGCCACGTGCTTCGGGTCCACGAGGGCGACATCCGGCGCTACAACCCGCAGTTCGTGCACGACCCCTTCGCGGGCGACCCGTCCTACCTCGTGCTCCGCGGGGACGAGACGGTCGGGGTCGTGCTCATGCGCGACGCGGGGGAGGGCACGGCGCAGCTGCTGCTGGACTGGGTGACGCCGCGGCACCGCGACCTCACACCGGGCGAGTTCGTCTTCGGGCCCGAGGGGCCGTTCCGTCGGCGCGGGTTCCGACGGGTGCTGACGCCGCCGGACATGCTCGAGCCGTACTACGAGAACCTCGGGTTCCGCCGGGACGGCGACGCGTACGTCCTGTGACGCATCCGCCGGACCGGACGGCATACGCCCCGCGGCCGAGGGTGATCTCCCGCACCCTTTCGGTCCGCACGCCGGCGGCCGACCTACGCTGGAGGTAGGGAGCCGTGTGGGTCCCGCCACACGGCGGCCCACGAAGGAGCGGTGAAGATCATGACCGCGAACCAGCTTCCGGTCGAACCCCACGCTGACGTGCCCGACCCGACGGTCGACCGCGTCGTCCCCGAGGTCGATCTCCGCGGCAGAGCCCTCCGCCGGCTCAAGAAGAAGGCCGACTTCCGCGTTCACCTGCTCATCTACCTGCTCGTGAACGGCATGTTCGTCCTGATCTGGGCCATGACGGGAGCGGGCTTCTTCTGGCCCGCCTGGGTGATCGCCGGCTGGGGCATCGGCCTCGTGGCGAACGCCGTGGATGCCTACGCCGTCGACGCTCCCTCCGAGGAGCAGATCGAGAGCGAGATGGACCGGCTGCGCCGTCGGTGACCCGACGTCATGGCTGCTGGGAGACGTCCTGCCGTGCCGGAGGTGTCGTCTGCACGCCGTCCGAGGGGGTGGCCGGGCCGGTCGGCTCGGCGCGGCCCGCGAGCGCGATGCACCCGCCCAGGGTCACGGCGAACGCCACGCCCGCCGCCGGCGCATGTCCCGACACGACGTGGTCGCCGAGCGCCACCAGGCCGATGACTGCGGGGACGACCGTCTCGGTCGCGAAGGTCAGGGCCGCCACGGTCGTCACGCGGCCGCGGCTCAGGGCGAGCCCGTAGGCCACCGTCGCCAGCGCGGCGTGCCCGACGAGCGCCCAGGCGGTGGCGTCCGTGGCGAGCGCCCACACGGGGGAGGGGACCTCGAGCAGTCGGGCCGCGACCCCGACTCCGCCGAACCCGAGCCCCGCGGCGATGCTGAGCACGACGGCCCCGCGGCCCCTGTCCCGGTCGACGGCGCCGATCACGAGCAGGGCCCCGACGAGCGCGGCCGCCGCGAGCAACCACCACGGCGCGGACGGCCCGGGGCGCACGGCCGGGCCCTCCGCGGCCGTCAGGGCGAGGCCGGTGAGTCCGGCCCCGATGGCGACCAGCGCGACGACCTCGGTCGCCCCGAGGCGGACGTGGAGCACGAGCACGGACAGCACGGCGGTGACGGCGATCGAGGCCGCGACCGCGCTCTCGACGAGGAAGAGGGGCAGCGTGCGCAAGGCGGCCACGGACGCGAGGAAGCCGAGTCCGTCGAGGGCGAGGCCGGCGGCATACGGCCACCCGGCCCGCACGCGTGCGAACAGCGGGGTGCCGACAGGCAGGGCGCCGGCGCGGCGTACGCCCACGGCCTGGAGCACGGTGGCGGCGCCGTAGGCGAGCGCCGCGAGGAGGGCGCCGAGAAGTCCGGGCGTCACGCGGACATCGTGGCAACCGCGGCTGGGAGGGGGCTGCGGGTCAGAGGATCCGCTGGCACTTGCTCATGAAACGATCGGGATCGACCACCGCACGGTGGATCTCGCCCTTGGCGATCTCCTCGCCCTCGGAGTCCTTGACGGTGACGTGGCACACGAGGCGACGTCCGTCGTTGATCGGCTCGGCGCACAGGACGGTGATCTCGGCGCCGACGGCGCTGCCCCTGACGTGCTCGAGCTTCACCGTCGTGCCGACGGTCGTGTGGTCGGCGTCGATGGTCTGCTTGCAGACCTGGAACGCGGCGTTCTCGCACCAGGTGATGAGGCGGGGTGTCGCGAGGACGTCGAGGTCACCGCTGCCGACCCGAGCGGATGTGTCGTCGGCGGTGACCGTGTGCTGGAACTTGCGCATGGGCATTGGACGAGTCTGGCAGAGAACCGGACGTTCGCCGATTCGTCTCGGCTGGTGGTGGGGGCCCTGCAGCGTGTCTGCACCGTGAACCTGAGTCGTTGCTGGGAATCTGGGGCCGTGACCACCCACCTGTGGGTCATCAGCGTGGCGCTCGGCGTGACGGCGCTCATCAACTGGCGATCCGTCCTGCGCGGCGACCACTTCGTCGAGCGGCTGACCAAGCCGCTCGTCGTGCTGCTCCTCATGGGGCTCGCCTGGTCGCTCCACTGGGAGGGGCGCGTACCGGGCTCCCCGCCGCTGCTGCCGGTGGTCGTGGCCCTCGCGTTCTGCCTGGTCGGGGACGTCGCGCTGCTGCGGGCGACCGAGACCCGCTTCCTCGTCGGGCTCGCCGCCTTCCTCGCCGCACACGTCGCGTACATCTGGGCGATCCTCGAGACGCCGGGGGTCGAGGGCTTCCCGTGGCCGCTGCTGGTGGCCGTGCCGGCCCTCGTGCTGCTGCACGCGAGGGTCGGGCGCGACATCGTGCGCCACGCGGGTGCGCAGCGCGTCCCGGTCTTCGTCTACCAGCTCGTGCTGAGTGCGCTCGTGCTCGTCGCGGCGTGGAAGGGGGACTGGCTGCTGCTGTTCGGATGTGCGGTCTTCGTGGTCTCCGACGCGGTGCTCGGCCACGACCGCTTCGTCCACGAGCGGCGCTGGGCCCCGCTGACGGTCATCGTGACCTACCACGTCGCACAAGCCCTCATCGTCGTCGCCCTCTTCCGCTGACGGGCGAGTGAGGGCCGGACCCACCGCTCGTGCGACTGAGTCGGGACAGGGGGGCGCGCCCGATCGGGTCCGGACCGGGCCCTGCGCTAACCTTGGGCGCATGGCTGGACTGCTGCTCCTTCCGCAGCCGCGTTGACCAAGGTCGGGACTCCCGACATCAACGCGGCTTCCCCTCCTGTGCGAGGGGTTTTTCTTTGCCCAGACGAGCAGCGACGAGAGAGACGACATGAGCGAGCAGACGAACGACACCCCGTTCCGCTACACCGCGGCGATGGCGCAGCAGATCGAGACCTCCTGGCAGGACCGGTGGGAGGAGGACGGCACGTTCAACGCCCCCAACCCGGCCGGCCCGTGGGCCGAGCCCGAGAAGGTGGCCGCTCGCGGTGAGAAGCTCATCGTCCTCGACATGTTCCCGTACCCCTCCGGCGTCGGCCTGCACGTCGGCCACCCGCTCGGCTACATCGCGACCGACGTCTACAGCCGCTTCCACCGGATGCTCGGCAAGAACGTCCTGCACGCCCTGGGCTACGACGCCTTCGGCCTGCCCGCGGAGCAGTTCGCCGTCCAGACCGGGCAGCACCCTCGGAAGACCACCGAGGAGAACATGACGAACATGAAGCGCCAGCTGCGCCGCCTCGGGCTGGGCTTCGACAACCGCCGCACGTTCGCGACGATCGACGACGACTACTACCGCTGGACGCAGTGGATCTTCCTGCAGATCTGGGACGCGTGGTACGACACCGAGGCCGTGCGCGAGGACGGTGGCCGCGGCAAGGCGCGCCCGATCAGCGAGCTCGTCGAGGAGTTCGAGTCCGGCCGCCGAGCCGTCCTCGACGCCGACGGCCGGGGGTGGGCCGACCTGTCCGCCACCGAACGCGCCACGGTCATCGAGGGCCACCGCCTGGCCTACACGTCCGAGGCGCCGGTCAACTGGTGCCCGGGCCTCGGCACCGTGCTCTCCAACGAGGAGGTCACCAACGAGGGCCGTTCGGAGCGCGGCAACTTCCCGGTCTTCCGTCGCAACCTCAGCCAGTGGAAGATGCGCATCACGGCGTATGCCGACCGCCTGGCCGACGACCTCGACGGCGTCGACTGGCCCGAGAAGGTCAAGCTCATGCAGCGCAACTGGATCGGCCGGTCCAAGGGCGCGCGGGTCACCTTCCCCGTCATCACCGGCACGGGCGAACAGGACGGTATCGACGTCTTCACCACGCGCCCCGACACCATCTTCGGCGCGACGTTCATGGTCATCGCGCCCGAGCACCCGCTCGTGGATTCACTGGTGCCGCAAGGCAACTGGCCCGACGGGACCAAGGACGCCTGGAAGGGGTCGGACGCCGACGCGAGCGCGACCCCGAAGGAGTCCGTGGCGGCATACCAGCTCGCGGCGTCACGCAAGGGTGATGTCGAGCGACAGACCGAGGGCAAGGACAAGACCGGCGTCTTCACCGGCTCGTGGGCGACGAATCCCCTGACGGGAGAGCGGATCCCGGTCTTCGTCGCCGACTACGTGCTGATGGGATACGGCACCGGCGCCATCATGGCGGTCCCCGGTCAGGACACGCGCGACTGGGAGTTCGCCGAGAAGTTCGACATCCCGATCGTCCGCACCGTCCAGCCGGCCGAGGGCCACCCGGACGACGAGCCGTTCCTCGGCGACGGCGTCGCGATCAACAGTGCCAACGAGCGCATCTCGCTCGACGGGCTGCACGTCGCCGAGGCGAAGGCGCGCATCATCGAGTTCCTCGAGGACGAGGGGCTCGGCGAGGGGACCATCAGCTACCGCATCCGCGACTGGCTCTTCAGCCGCCAGCGCTACTGGGGCGAGCCGTTCCCCATCATGTTCGACGAGGACGGGGTGGCGTATGCCGTCCCCGACGACGAGCTGCCGCTGACCCTCCCCGACGTGCCGGACTACAGCCCCAAGACGTTCGACCCGGACGACGCCCAGAGCAGCCCCGAGCCGCCGCTGTCGCGCGTGCCTGAGTGGGTCGAGGTCGAGAAGGACCTCGGCGACGGCCGCGGACTGCGGAAGTTCCGCCGCGAGACGAACACGATGCCCAACTGGGCCGGCTCGTGCTGGTACTACCTGCGCTACCTCGACCCGGCGAACCACGACGCCTTCGTGGACCCGGCCAACGAGGCCTACTGGCTGGGCCGTCACGACACCCCGGTCGCGGGCGCCCCCGCCGGCACGCGCGACCCGGGCGGCGTCGACCTCTACGTCGGCGGCGTCGAGCACGCGGTCCTGCACCTGCTCTACGCCCGCTTCTGGCACAAGGTCCTCTTCGACCTCGGCCACGTCACGAGCGAGGAGCCGTTCCGGAAGTACTTCTCGCAGGGCTACATCCAGGCCTACGCCTACACCGACAGCCGCGGTCAGTACGTCACCGCGTCCGAGGTGGAGGAGCACCCCGGCGGTCATGGCGAGGAGCCGACGTTCACGTGGCAGGGGCAGCCCGTCAACCGTGAGTACGGCAAGATCGGCAAGTCGCTGAAGAACTCCGTCAGCCCCGACGAGATGTACGACGCCTACGGCGCCGACACCTTCCGCGTCTACGAGATGTCGATGGGGCCGCTCGAGCTGTCCAAGCCGTGGGAGATCCGCGCGGTCGTCGGCAGCCAGCGCTTCCTGCAACGCCTGTGGCGCAACGTGATCGACGAGGCGACCGGTGAGGTGCGCGTCGTCGACGCGGCCCTCGACCAGGCGCTGACGACGCAGCTGCACCAGACGATCGCCGGGGTCCGCGAGGACTTCGAGGGGCTGCGCTTCAACACCGCGATCGCCAAGCTCATCGAGCTCAACAACGCCGTGACGAAGCTGGACGCACCCCCGCGCGAGGTCGTCGAGGCGATGGTGCTCATGCTGGCGCCCGTGGCCCCGCACATCGCCGAGGAGATGTGGCAGCGGCTCGGTCACGACGACGGGGTGGCGTATGCCGCGTTCCCCGTGAGCGACCCCGCGAAGATCGTGCAGGAGCAGGTCACCTGCGTCATCCAGATCAAGGGCAAGGTCCGCGACCGGGTCGAGGTGAGCCCTGACATCTCCGAGGACGACCTGCGCGAGCTCGCGCTCGGCCGTGACAAGGTCAGGGCGGCGACCGAGGGCGGTGTCCGGACGGTCATCGTCCGGGCGCCGAAGCTCGTCAACGTCGTCCCGGTGTAGTCCCTCAGACGACCGGCGACGGAAGGAGCGCGACGTGAGCACACGGGTCGTCACCGACTCGACGTCCTACCTGCCGAGAGAGGTCGTCGAGCGGCACGGCCTCGAGGTCGTCCCGCTCCACGTCGTCGTCGGCGGGCGGGACTTCGTCGAGGGGCGGGACATCTCGGCGGCGCAGGTCGCAGCTGCGCTGCGCGAGTACACCATCGTCACCACGTCGCGGCCCACGCCGCAGGTCTTCGCCGAGACGTACCAGCGTCTGGCCGCCGAGGGCGCGACGTCCATCGTCTCGGTCCACCTGTCGTCCCAGATGTCTGGCACGGTGGAGGCGGCCCGGCTCGCAGCCGCTGAAGCGCCGGTGCCAGTTGAGGTCATCGACAGCGAGACCATCGGTATGGCTATGGGATTCGCGGTGGTGGCTGCGGCCGAGGCAGCCGCCAACGGCGCCGAGGTGCCCGAGGTCCTGGAGGCCGTGCACTCGCGGCTCGGCCCCTCCGGAGTCCTGTTCTACGTCGACACCCTCGAGCACCTGCGCCGAGGCGGACGCATCGGCGCCGCCTCGGCGCTGCTCGGGTCGGCCCTCGCGATCAAGCCGATCCTCGCCGTCCGCGGCGGTCGCATCGTGCCGGTCGAGAAGGTCCGCACGTCGTCGCGGGCGGTCGCGCGCATCGAGGCGATGGTCCTCGACCAGGTCGCGAAGGGAGGCCACGTCGTCGACATCGCGGTCCACCACCTCGACGCACCAGCCCGCGCGGAGCAGATCGCGGGCGAGCTGCACACCCTGGTCCCCGGATCGCCCCAGGTCCTCGTCGTCGAGCTCGGGGCCGTGGTGGGCGCGCACGTGGGTCCCGGCACCGTCGCCATCGCCGTGTCGCCGCGTCCCGGCGAGCCGTTGCCCGAGTCGCCGTCACCGGGCGAGGTCGCCGGGTCGTGAACGTCGGTACCGCGCTCGCCTGGGCAGGAGGGGTGCTCGCAGCCTTCCTCGTGGGCTCGCTCAACCCGGCGACGATGATCGCCCGGCTGCTCGGCAAGGACCTCGCGTCGTCGGGGTCGGGCAACCCGGGAGCGACCAATGCCGGCCGGGTTCTCGGCCGCAAGTGGGGCGTCGTCGTCGGCGTGCTCGACGTCCTCAAGGGACTCGTCCCGACGCTGGTCGCGGGTCAGCTCTTCGGCGCGCACGCGGCCTACGCGGTCGGCATCGCGGCCGTGCTCGGACACATCTGGTCGCCCTTCCTCAAGGGGCGCGGCGGCAAAGGGGTCGCCACGACGCTCGGGGTGATCCTCGGGGTGCACCCGTGGTTCGCCCTCGTCGTCGTCGTGGTCTTCGCCGTCGCGGTGCTGCTCACGCGCTGGGTCGCTGCCGGTTCCATCTTCGGGGCGTTGGCAATGCTCGTGGTCGCGGTCCTCATCTGGACGGGACACGCACCCGGCGACGTGTGGACCGGCCTGTGGCTCATGGCGATCGGGCTGCTCGTGCTCGCCCGGCACCGGAAGAACGTCGTCGGCTGGTGGCGCCAGCGACGCCTGCCCTGAGCCGGGCCCTCGTCCGCGACCGTGCGGACGGCCCGGGGTCCAACCGTGGTTCACCCGGCTGAGCTCAGGGCGGCGAGAGCCCTGCGTGTGGACTCCGCGCGGGGCTCTCCGAGCTCCTCGCGGATCGCGAGGCACAGGGTGAAGCACTCGACCGCCTCGTCGGTGCGAGCCGTGTCGACGAGGAACCGGCCGACGTGGTGCAACGTGTAGTGCTCGAGGACCCGGTCCCCCGAGGCGCGGGCGAGGGCGAGCGCCTCGCGGAAGTGCTCCTCGGCCTCGGCCTCCTCGTCGGCGTAGTGCTCGGCCGTCGCGAGCACGAGCAGGGCACAGCGGAGGGTCTCGTCGCGGCCGGTCTCCCGGGCGACACCCGCGGCGGGACCGGCCAGCGTCATCGCCTCGTGCTCCCTCCCGGCGATCGTCAGGGCTTCGGCGAGGTCGACGGCGGCGTCGAGCACGGCGCTGCCTGCGGCATCGCCAGGCGCGGCTTCGACAGCGGACGTCAGGTCTGCCCTCGCGGCGGTCAGGGCCGCGTCGTTCTCCTCCGGGGTTCGGGTCAGCCGTCCGAAGTGCCTCTGCCCGACGACGAACCTCGACTCGCTCATGGCTGCACGCTACCGATGGACGAGCCGGTCCCGGGTGGTCGAGAGGGCAGCCCAGAACCGGTGCGGCTCTGATGTCCGGGGGTGGCCGCGCGCATCACCCTCCTGGACGTCCGCCCGCTGCCGCTCCAGCGGCGCCGCCGCCCCGTCCACCGAACCCACCGCCACCGAGGCCGCGTAGGCCGTTCGACTGGTTGGACGGCAGCGCTGCGTTGACGTCGGCGAGCACGACACGGTCGCCGACTGCGAGACCGGTCATCACCTGGGCGAAGCCACTTCCGACGGCGCCGATGGTCACCGCACGTGTCGTGGTCCCGCTGCCGGTGAGGACCTGCACCTGACCCGTGCCGGACTGCACGCCGGCAAGCGCCGAGACCGGCACGCGCACCGCGTCCGCAGCCTGTCCCACCGTGATGGCGACGGATGCAACGGACCCGCTGGCCATCGATCGCGGCGGCGCCGGGACGACGATCGTGGCGGGGTACGTCGGAGTCGTGGCCGTCGACGAGGACGGGAGCAGGCTGACGCTGGAGACCGTGCCGGGGACGGCGGTCACGTCACCGGCAGGGGTGACCTCGGTGGCCAGGCCGGCGTGCACGAGACCCATGTCGGCCAGGGGGACGTTCACCGTCACGTCAGCGGCCCCGGCCCCGACGATGACGATGCCGGTCGAGGTGCTCGCCGCCTGTCCGACCGTGAGGTCGATCCTGCCGACCGTGCCGGCGATGGGTGCCTTGAGGGTCGCGCCCTCGAGGTCGCTCTGGGCCTGGGTCACCGCGTCCTGGTCCTGCAGGATGGCGACTTCGTCGGCGGCGACGCGGGTGGCGGAGCTGCTGCCGCCTCCGGCCGCGCTCCCGGAACCGCCGGTGCTGCGCGTGGCGCTCGTCGCGACGCCGGCGGACGAGCCTGCAGAGGAGGTTGCGCCGCCACTCGAGCCTGCGGACGAGGCTGCGGACGAGGCTGCGGACGAGCCCGAGGGATGCGCCGACGAGCTCGACCCGGAGGACGTCGCCGTGGCCGCCTGCATGATCACGGTCAACTCGTGGGCGATCTGCGTGGCGAGGCCGGTCAGTGCCGTCTCTGCCGCGTGCTGGGTCCTCGAGGCCGACGCCATCGCGGTGGCGCAGGTGCGCAGCTGGTCGGCGCTCGGTGTCGTGCTGCCGTGGCCGGGAGCCGGGCTCGTGGGCGAGCCGGTCGGGTTCGGCGTGTCCGTCGGGGTGCCAGTGGGCGGCACGGTCGGGGTGCCGGTCGGCGGCACGGTCGGGGTGCCGGTGGGCGGCACGGTCGCGGTGCCGGTGGGCGGCACGGTCGGGGTGCCGGAGGGGACACCGGTGGTGGGGGTTGCTGTCCCGGTGGCTGCGGGCCCGGGCGTCGCCTGCGGGGTGAAGGCGGCGGGGTTGACGCGTGGCGACGACGAGGGGCCCGTCGGGCCCGTCGAGGGACGGTGGTGGCTCGTGCCGGACGACGATGGTGTGCCGAGCACGGGCGCGCACGCCTGCTCCTCGGCCAGCAGGGCCTGCTGCGCCTCGGCGACGGCGCGCTGCATGGCGCTGGTGCTCAGCTTCGGGAGGCTGGACCCACCGGCGGCATGTCCTCCAGCGGTCGGGGCCGACCCGCCCGAGTGACCCGTGCTGGCCGAACCGCCGCCAGTCGAAGCCCCGCCGGTCGAACCGGTGCCGCCGGTGCCGCCCGTCGCCCCGGCGCTGCCGCCTGCGGCCGGGCGCGGTCCCGAGCTGGTCCGGCTGCCGGAGCCGGCACCACCTTGCGAGGCCGAGCCCGAGCTCGACGCGCTGGCCCCAGTGCCCCCGCTGCCAGCACTGGTGGCACTGGTGGCGCTGCTTGTCGACGCCGTCTCGTCGGCGATCAGCGAGGCCTGGTCCTGGGCGAGCGCCGCCCGGGCTGCCAGGAGGCCGGCATGGAGCGCCGTGGGGTCGATGGTGGCGAGCGACTGCCCGGCCGACACGTGGTCGCCCACCTTGACGCTGATGCCGGTCACGGTGCCGCTGGTCGGGAAGGCCGCGGTGACCTGGTCGACGCGCTGGGCGGTGCCGGTCAGGGTCAGGACCTGGCTGACCGGGCCCCGGCTCACGGTCGCGGTGCGGTAGTCGGCCGATGCGGCCGTGCCGGTGCTCGCCGAGGCGGTGTAGACGCCACCGGCCGCGATCAGCACGGCGAGGAGGCTGCCGCCCGCGACGAGCGGCCCGCGGCCGATGCGAGAACGGTCAGGCATTGCCGGCCCCTGCGGTGCTCGAGGCGCCGCCGGTGCCACCCCCACCGCCGTTGCCAGCACCGCCACCCGCTACGCGGCCACCGCCGGGACCACGGCCGCCGAAGCCGCTCGCGCAGGCGCCGTTGGTGGCAGCGCTGACGGTGATGGTTCTCGCCGTCATCGCGCCCGTGTCGTCGGTGCGGCCCTGGGCCGTGACACACACGCCCACCTTGACGGCCGAGGCGCTCGTCGCGGTGAGGCGGGTGAAGACCGTCGACGAGGTGTACGTGACCGAGACCGGAGCCGTGGCGGTTGCCCCGGGCTGGACGACCGGCGTGACGGTGAACTGCCCGAAGCGCACGGCCGACACGGTGCCGACGGCACCGAAGCCGCGGCCTCCGGCACCGGTGCCGGCGCCCGGTCGGGGGACCGCCGTGCCGGTGGTCGCGCCCGACGGCCGGGGGCCCGTGCGGCCGGCGAACCCGCCGAACGCGCAGGTGCCCCCCTGCTTGGGAAGCAGCTCGACGGAGGCGGCGGCCACGGAGGTCGACGATCCGCTGCTGCCCTGCGCGCCGCGGCCGCCGCGAGCGGGTCGCACCATGACGCATTCGCCCACCGTGACGGCAGAGGCGGACACGACGACCTGGTCGGTGAACCGGGTCGTGCGCGTCCACGTGACGGCGGTCTGCTGGTTGGCGCCCTGCACCTGTGCCGTCGAGCCCGTGACGGCCGCGACGAGACCCGAGACGCCGGGGGTGCGACCGGTGCCCGTCGAGCCTCCGGTTGCCGCCGTCTGCCCCGAACCGGTCGATGGCGCGGACTGTGCCGAACTGCTGCATCCGGCCAGTCCCAGGGCGGCGGCGGCGGCGATGACGATCACGATGCGCTTCATGCTGGGGTCACTCACTTCTCAGGGCGTCGATGGGGGCGAGACGGGCAGCGCGGTTCGCAGGGTAGACCCCCGCGACGATGCCGATGACGAGGGAGACGACGAGCGCACCGAGCGCCGCCGTGGTGGACAGTGCGACCGGCTGGCCGAGGAACTGGGGGAGCGTGAGGGCGCCGACGATGCCGAGGCCCACGCCGAGGACCCCTCCGACGAGCCCGAGCAGGCTTGCCTCCGTGAGGAACTGGCGCAGGATGACGCGCGGGGTGGCCCCCAGAGCCTTGCGCAGGCCGATCTCACGGATCCGCTCCGTGACCGACACGAGCATGATGTTCATGACGCCGATCCCACCGACGAGCAGGGAGATCGCCGCGATGCCGCCGAGCAGCACCGTGAGGGTGCGCGCCGTGCTGGTCGCGGTCTGAACGAGCGAGGCCTGGCTGTTGACCTGGAAGTCGGCGGTCGCCGGCGTCACCCCGTGCGCGGTCAGCATCGCGTTCGATGTCTCCTGGTAGGCGGCAGAGAGGTCTTGTTGGCTCGCGGCCTGGAGGTAGATCGAGGAGACCGAGGTGCCGCCCGACGAGAAGTCGTTCGCGAACGTCGTCGCCGGGATGACCACCTGGTCGTCCTGGTCCCCGCCGACCGTCGACCCGGCCGTGTTGAGCTCACCCACGACGGTCAGCTGCACGCCACCGATCGAGAGGAACTGCCCGACGGGAGAGCGGCCGCCGAAGAGCTGCTGGGCGGTCGTCGAGCCGATGACCGCCACCGGGACGCCGCCGCTGAGCTCGGCCTGGGTGAAGAACCGACCGGAGTCGGTCGAGCGCGCCCGCACGACAGGCCACTGCGGGGTCGTGCCGACGATGCTCGTCGTCCAGTTCTGGCCGTTGGCCACGACGCTCTGTGACGAGGTCGAGACGGGGGCGACTGCGGCGACGTCGGGAACCACTCGGGTGTCGGAGAGCACCGCCGCGTCGGCCGTGGTGAGGGTCGTCGCCGAACCACGACCACCACGGATGCCGCCCACCTGCGTCGAGCTGCCAGGGGTGACGATGAGCAGGTTGGATCCGAGTGCGTCGATCTGGCTGGCCACCTGAGCCTGGGCGCCCTGCCCGAGCCCGACGGTCAACATGACCGCGGCGATACCGATGAGGATCCCGAGCATCGTCAGCGCAGAGCGCATCCGCCGCGTGCGGATGGCGTCGTATGCCGTGTGCAGCGTCTCGGTCCAGGTCACGACGCCACCCCTGCCGTCACCGCGTGGTCGTCGACGACCTGCCCGTCGAGGATGTGGATGGTGCGTGCAGCCTGGCCGGCCACGTCAGGCTCGTGCGTGATGATCACGACGGTGCGGCCCTGCTCGTGCAGCTCCCGGAAGAGACCGAGCACGTCGGCCGTCGACACGGAGTCGAGGTTGCCGGTGGGCTCGTCGGCCAGGATGAGGCTCGGATTGGTGACCAGGGCCCGCGCCACCGACACCCGCTGCTGCTGGCCGCCGCTCAGCTCGCCGGGACGGTGGTCGATGCGGTCGGCGAGCCCGACCCGTCCGAGGGCCTCGACGGCCCGCGCGCGGCGCTCGGCCCGCGGCACACCGGCATACACGAGCGGCAGTTCGACGTTGCGCCACGCCGACATCGCCGGCAGCAGGTTGAACTGCTGGAAGACGAAGCCGATACGGCGGTTGCGGATGTCGGCCAGCTCTCGCTCCTGCATACCGCTGACGTCCTCTCCCGCGAGGCGGTAGCGGCCGCTCGTGGGCACGTCGAGACAGCCGAGGATGTGCATCAGGGTCGACTTGCCGGAACCGGACGGGCCCATGACCGCGACGTAGTCGCCCTCGGCGACGGAGAGTGTGACCCCACGCAGCGCGTCGACGCTGAGGGAGCCGCTGCGGTAGGTCTTGCCGACGTCGACGAGGTCGAGGATCGGCGTCGGCCGGCCGCCGGTGTCGAGGGTCTCGTCGGGCTCGTCGGACCCGTCCGCCGCGTCGGCCTCGTCGGTGTCGACGTACATCGGAAGCTCGGTCACGGGTCAGCCGCCGTTCCGGGCCGTGGTGCCGCCGAACCCGCCACCGCCGAACCCGCCACCGCCGAACCCGCCACCGCCGAACCCGCCACCGCCGAACCCGCCGGTGCGCGTGCCGGTGCCTCCCGTGCCCCCCGTGCCCCCGGTGCCGGTGCCTCGTGTGCCGAAGGTGCCGGGCAGCACGACCTGAGCGCCGTCGGAGAGGCCGGCCGTGATCTCGGTGCGGGCGCCGAAGATGCGTCCCACTGTCACGGCCGTCGTCACCTGCTGACCGTTCTGCAGCACCGTGACGGTGGTGCGCCCGTTCGAGCTGCTCAGCGCGGCGGTCGGCACGGTGAGCACGTCGTCCATCTGCTTGACGATGATGGAGACGGACGCCGCGGTGCCGGCATACAACCCGGTAGGTGCGCCGGTGACGGCGATGGTGACAGGGAACTGCGACGTGCCGCTCGAGCTCGACGAGGCCACGATGCCGATGGACTCGACGGTGCCGTAGATCGTCGTGCGCGACCCCGTCGGCAGGATCTGGGCCTGCATGCCCTGCTTGAGGCTGGCCAGGTCCGCGTTGCCGACCTGCGTCTGCACGACCCACGCGTTCGTGGAGATGACCGAGACCGCCGCGCTCGAGGAGCCGGACGCCCCGGTCGAGCCGGTGCCGGCGGCCGAGTTTCCGGTGCCCCCGCCGCTCGCGACTCGACCTGCACCCGAAGAGCTCGATCCCGAGGAGACTGACGTGCCCGAGCCGCCGACGGTCGAGCCCACCTTGACGGCGACCGCGGCGACGACCCCGTCGATCGGCGAGGTGAGCCGGGCCTGCGACAGGGCCTGCTGTGCCGCGAGGAGCTTGGCCTGTGCCGAGGCCAGCTGGGCGTCGGCCGCCGCGATCTGGCTGGCCGAGCCGCTCGATCCCGCAGCGGTGACCTGGGCCTGGGCCTGGGTGACCACAGCCTGCGCCAGGGTGACCTGGCCCTGCAGGGCCGTCGTGTCGATCGAGGCGAGCACCTCACCCTTGGTGACCTGCTGACCGACGCTCACGCCCACGCTGTTGACCGTGCCGGCGGACTGGAACGACAGGTCGGCCTCGGTCGCCGGCTCGAGGGTGCCGCTCGCCGAGACCGTCTGCTGCACGGTCCCACGCGTGACGGTGAGGGTGCGCGCTTGTGGCTGCGCGCTCGCTGAACGGTGGGTGACCGCATAGGCGCCGCCCGCGCCGGCCAGGAGCAGCGCAGCCACGGCTGTTCCGATCAGTCTCCGGCCGCGCCGTCCAGGCCCCCGTCGTGCTCCAGCCATCTGTCACCGTCTCCGTACGTTCCGTTCGCGAGCGTCAGGGGTGACCGTAGGCGTGCAGTCTGGAAGATGTGACGGGAGTTGCTATGAGTCGGCTATGTGTTGTCCGCGAGGCGATCGGCAGACGTTCGGGGACGCGTCAGAAGACGATCGTGCGGCGGCCTGAGAGGAAGACCCGCGACTCGGCGTGGTCTCGCACCGCCCGCGACAGGACGCGACGCTCGACGTCGCGCCCGATCGCGACGAGGCGCTCGGGGGACTCGGCGTGGGTGACGCGGACGACGTCCTGCTCGATGATGGGGCCCTCGTCGAGGTCGGCTGTGACGTAATGGGCTGACGCCCCGATGAGTTTCACGCCGCGGTCATGCGCCTGGTGGTAGGGCTTGGCGCCCTTGAACCCCGGCAGGAACGAGTGGTGGATGTTGATGGCGCGGCCCTCGAGGGCACGGCACAGGCTGTCGCTGAGGATCTGCATGTAGCGGGCAAGCACGACGAGGCCGACGTCCTCGGTCTCGACGATCCGCAGGAGCTCGGCCTCGGCGTCGGCCTTCGTCTCCTTCGTCACGGGGATGACGGTGAAGGGCAGGCCGTAGTACTCGACGAGACCGCGGCAGTCCTCGTGGTTGCTGACGACGCCGACGATGTCGATCGGCAGGTCACCGGACTTCCACCGGTAGAGCAGGTCGAGCAGGCAGTGGTCGAACTTGCTGACGAGGATGACCGTCCGGCAGTGCTCGTCCTCGGGCCGGGCCGCGAGGTGGTGGTGCGCGATGGCCGGGCTCTCGCGGATGTCTCCGAGGACCTGGTCGACCTCGTGCGGCTCGGCGTCGAAGACGGTGCGCATGAAGAAGAGGTCGGTGTCCTCATCGGAGTACTGCTGGTTCTCGACGATGTTCGCCGAGACCGCCAGCAGCGCCGCGGACACTGCCGCGACGATCCCGGGCCGGTCGTCGCAGGTGAGGGTCATGATGTGCCGAGCCATTGGAGCAGTCTGGACCAGTCGGGCGCGGGGGAGTGCATCGACGCGCGGGCCGTCTCGTGCTGTGGCCGTCCACACCCCTCTGGCCTCGGGCGGGGTTGTCCCCAGCGGGTGCCCGGGCACCTTCTGGCGGGCGCCCGGCTTCCTACGGTCGGGGTATGCCGTTCCGACCTGCCCCGAGACCGCCTGACCTCGAGCGGGTCGCCCGGGTCCTCGGATCCAGCTCGGCGGCGGACCCACCAGGAGAGGCGCGTGCCGACGGTCCAGGCCCGGCGGCGGAGGCAGACGGCGGCTGGGTTCCTCACGCGCCGGGAGGGGGCCGCGTCGCGTCGGCCGTGCAGCGCCTGTCGTCCCGGGTGACCGAGGAGGACGAGGTCAGCCGACTCGACGCGGACCTGCGCCGAGCCCGCCGACCCGGCCTGCTCACGGTGCCTGACGAGCTGCGCACGGGCCGTCGCGCGGTCAGCAGCGCGGCCGTCGTGTCGCTGCTCGCACTCGTGCTGGCCGTCGGGTGCGTCTTCGTGCTCCGCGTGCTGTGGGCCGAGCGGTCGACGTCGGTGCCGGACGTCGCACCCGGAGCGTCGCGGTCCCTCCAGGTCGTCGGTGGCGCGGCGACCAGGGCCGCCGTCCCGGGCGGAGCGGCCACAGCGACGGGTCGTTCCGGGGCGATCTCCGGCTCGGTTCCCGTCGTGCCGCCAGCAGGCGCGGAGCTGGTCGTGCACGTCGTCGGGCAGGTGGTGCGACCCGGCCTCGTCCGGCTGCGACCAGGAGCTCGGCTGGCCGATGCGATCGCGGCGGCCGGGGGTGAACGGCCGGGGGCGGACCTCGCTGCGCTCAACCTCGCGCGGCTCGTCATCGACGGCGAGCAGATTCGAGTGCCGGGGCCGGGCGAGGCGCCGGCGCCCGGGAGCGGCATGGCTGGGCCCCCGGGTTCCGGTGGTGGCGCCGGGGTGCCGGGATCCCCTTCTGGTTCGGGCGCACCGGTGAGCCTCAACTCCGCCGATGTCGCGGCCCTGGACGCCCTTCCCGGTGTCGGACCGGTTCTCGCGCAACGGATCATCGACTGGCGCACCCAGCACGGCCGATTCACCTCGGTCGACGAGCTCGGGGAGGTGAGCGGCATCGGCGACAAGCTCCTCGCGCAGCTGCGGCCGAAGGTGACGCTGTGACGGCGCCGCCGTCTCAGTCGCGGAGGGAGCGCGAACAGAGGCCGCGCGGGCCGTCCCTCGTCGTGCTCACCGGTCGGGAGACGGTGCGCCGGGTCCGGCCGCGGTCCCGGCTCAGGATCGACCTCCGCCTGCTCGTGCCCGTGGTGCTCGCCTGGCCGGTCGTGGCGTTCTGGGCCCTGGTCGCGCCGGTCTGGCTCGTGACGGCCGCGGCGCTCGTGGCCTTGGCGGTCGGCGGTCTGACGGGCTTCGCCGGCACTTCCCGGCAGCACCGGCGACCGGGCGTCAGACGGAGCGGGAGAACCACCGGAGCCGCGCGGCGCGCCTCGTCGGCAGGGCATCAGGGTCTGCGTGCAGTGGCCGCGGGATGCGCGGTGCTCGGTCTCCTGCTCGGCGCCGCGGCTGGTCACCGGGCCGTGCGGACGGCCGGCCCGGTCACCGACCTGGCGTCGCAGAGAGCCGTCGTCACCGTCCGCGCCACCGTCGCGGCCGAACCACGTGCCGTGTCGGGTGCGGGACACGCGAACGGGGACGGACCGACGGCGCCGGCGGTCACCGTGGTCCGTCTCGACGTGGCGCAAGTGTCCGGTCGTGGTCTCACGACCACCGTCAGCGCACCGATCCTCGTCATCGGTCGCGGCTCGGACTGGTCGGCGTTGAGGTGGCACGACCAGGTCCAGGTGGCGGTGCGGCTCGGCCCGTCCGAGCCCGGCGACGACGTCGTCGCGGTCGCGACGCCGAAGGGTGCGGTGCGCGTCGTCGCGGGACCGGGCGGTGTCTTCGAGGCGGCCGATGCCGTTCGCGAGCGGTTCCGTTCGGCGACCGCCGGCCTCTGGCCCGATGCCCGGGGGCTCGTCCCGGCACTGGTCGTCGGAGACACCTCCCACACCCCGCCCGATCTCACCGCGGTCATGCTCGAGACGGGGCTCAGCCACCTCAGTGCGGTCTCCGGCAGCAACGTGACCTTCGTCCTCGCTGCCGTCCTGTGGCTCTGCGGGAGCATGGGCATCCGGCGCCCGTGGCGGCCACCGGTGGCCGCCGTCGGGCTGCTCGGCTTCGTCGTCCTGGCCCGGCCCGAACCGAGTGTCGTGAGAGCGGCCGTCATGGGCCTCGTCGGCCTGCTCGCGCTCTCGACGTCCCGTCGACGGGCCGGGGTCCCTGCGCTCGCCGCTGCGATCGCGGTGCTGCTCGTGTGGGACCCGTGGCTCTCCCGCTCCTACGGCTTCGCGCTCTCGAGTGTCGCCACTCTCGGACTGCTCGTCCTCGCCCAGCCGTGGGGTCGCGCCGTGGCACGTCGGTTGCCGGGCCCGCTCAAGCCGCTGGGACCGGTGCTCGCCATCCCGGTTGCCGCCCAGGCGGTCTGTGCCCCGCTCGTCGTGCCACTGCAGGGCAGCGTGTCCCTCGTTGCGGTCCTCGCCAACCTCCTCGCAGCGCCGTTCGTGGCCCCGACGACCGTCATCGGTGTCGTGGTCGCGCTCGTGTCGGTCGTCTGGGTCACGGGAGCCGGGTGGCTCGCCTGGGGAGCGGCCCTCCCGGCGCAGGCGATCGCTGCCGTGGCCAGGTGGTCTGCCGGGCTGCCCTTCGGCAGCCTCGACTGGGGAGACTCCGCGGGTGCTGCGGTCCTGCTCGCGGGTCTCACCGCCGCAGTCATCGCCACCGCGCCGTGGGCCTGGCATCGCGGCCGGCACCGACCGACGGTGGCCGTGGCCGTCGTCGTGCTCACGGCGGGGGTCGGCTTGCCGACGGCGCCGATCGCCTGGCCGCCGCCGGGCTGGGCCCTGATCGCCTGCGACGTCGGTCAGGGGGATGGCCTCGTGGCGGACAACGGCAACGGGCACGTCGTCGTCATCGACGCCGGCCCGGACCCCGAGCCGATGCGTGCCTGCCTGGACCGCATCGGCGCGACAGCCGTCGACCTCCTCGTGCTGACGCACTACCACGCCGACCACGTCGGGGGCCTCAGCGCCGTCCTCGAGCGGCCGGTGGCCGAGATCCGGGCGTCGCCGGTGCTCGACCCGCCTGCCGAGGCGACTCGGGTGGCGCGGTTGGCCGCTGCCGCCAAGGTGCCGCTCGGCGAGCTGCGCGCCGGACAACGGCTCACCGTGGGGTCGGTCACGGCAGACGTCTGGTGGCCGGCACGTCGCATCGACGCCGGGTCGGTGCCCAACAACGGCTCCGTCGTCCTGACGATGCACCTGCGCGGCACAACCATCCTGCTCGCCGGCGACATCGAGCGCGAAGCCGCGGGACAGGTGCTGCACGAGTCCCAGCTCGACCCGCAACGCTGGGGACACATCGACGTGCTCAAGGTGGCCCATCACGGGTCGAGCAACCGCGACGACCGGATCCTCGACCACATCGACGGGCGGCTCGCGCTGATCAGCGTCGGGGAGGGCAACGACTACGGCCATCCTGCGCCGGCAACGATGAAGTCGTTGCAGGACAGGGGGTTCGAGGTCCATCGCACCGACCTCGAGGGTGACGTCGCGGTCGTCGCCAGCGGGGGGACGGTTCGAGCCGTGTCGAGGTGAGACGCTCCGCCGGCCGAGGGATCAGGCTGGGTTGGTCGGCGCCGTCGGGTCGACCGGCTCGTCCTCGGGACCGGCCGAGGCGCGTTGCACGTCACCGTCGGGGCCGGTGGGTCTGGCGAGCTCGAAGTCCGCGAAGTCGAACCCCGGCGAGACGAGGCAGCTGACCAGGGCGTCAGCTGGACCCGGCACGGTGCGCTGCCAGACGTGGGCCGGCACGACGGCCTGGGCCACCTCGCCGGCCGGGAGGTCGAGACCCACCACGACGGTCTCCGCGTCGCCGTCAGCCTCCGGGACGGCTCCGTCGCCCCCGAGCTCGAGGGCGACCGAACCGGTGTGGGCGAGCCACACCTCGTCCGAGGACACCCGGTGCCACGCCGAGGACTCACCCGTTGGCAGCAGGAAGTGGATGAGCGTGGCCGTCGCACGGACCCGTCCGTCGGTGAGGGTCACGCTCTCGGGTGAGGCCCACGTCTGGCGGTACCACCCGCCCTCCGGGTGTGGCTGCAGGTCGAGGAGCTCGGCGAGAGAAGGGCGCATGACGCCCATCATCCTCGACCCGCAGCGACGTGTGCTCAGTCCTTCGTCGCCGACGGGTCGGCGGGCTTCGGCGGCCACGGGAAGAAGCCGCTCGTGCGGCGCACGTAGTCGGCGTAGTCCGGACGGCGGTCGCCGATGTCCTTCTCCAAGAGCTTCTTCCCGGTACCGCCGTAGAGGTTCCACACCATCACGGCGGGGGAGAGGATCGTCAGCACGCCGGGCCACGCGCTCGCCGCCACGAGGAAGAGTCCGGTCCACACGCTGGCGTCGCCGAAGTAGTTCGGGTGCCGGGTGTAGCGCCACAGCCCGGTGTCGAGCACCGTGCCCTTGTTGGCAGGGTCGTTGCGGAAACGGGTCAGCTGCAGGTCGCCCACCGACTCGAAGAAGAAACCGACGGCCCAGACGACCACGCCGAGCCACAGCACCCAGGCGATCCCGCCCTCGACGAACATCGCGATCTGGACCGGGAGGGAGACGAACCACATGATGACGCCCTGGGGCAGGTAGATGTGCAGCAGCGCGTAGACGTTGGGGTTGCCGTCAGCGCGCTTGAGCATGGCCTCGTAGCGGGGGTCCTCGCCCTTGCCGCGCGACCGGCTGAAGATGTGTCCGGCGAGCCGGAGCCCCCACACGGCCGTGAGGCCGAGGGCGAGCCAGCGTCGGAGGTCGTCCCCGTGGCCGCCGCTCGTGGCGAAGGCCGTGAGGGCGATGGCCACGAAACCGAGCCCCCACGTCACGTCGATGACGGCCTGCTTGCCGACGCGCAGCGCCACGGCGAACGTGATGCCGAGGACGACGACGACGGCAAGAGCCGTGAGCAGCAGCGTGCGTCCGAAGGCCCCGCCGTCGAAGCCGGTGGCCTCGACGGCGGGGGCGAACGTCGGCCAGGCCGACGACACCGTGGTCACCAGGCCCGCACGGCCGGCATACCGCTGCGGCCGTCGGCCGTCGGCTTGACGGCGAGGATCTGGTCGACGCCCATCCGGCCCTCCTCGAAGGCGAGGGCGCCGCCGACGAGGTAGAGGCGCCAGACGCGCCCGACCTCCTCGCCGACCATGGCGACAACCTGGTCCCAGTTGGCCTCGAACGTGTTGTACCACGCGTTGACGGTCCAGACGTAGTGCTCCCGCATCGCGTGCACGTCGCGGACCTCGAGGCCGGCCTGCTCGATGAGGTCGACGGTCTCGCCGACGGGTCGCATGTGCATGTCGGGCGCGATGAAGGCCTCGATGAACGGGCCACCGCCGGGGCGGGTCGTGCGCGACATCTGCTGGATCAGCGCCCGGCCACCGGGCTTGAGCAGGCGGTGGATCTGGCCGGTGAACGTCGGGTAGTTGCGCTGTCCGACGTGCTCACCCATCTCGATCGAGGAGATCGTGTCGAACGGGCCGTCGGGGACCTCGCGGTAGTCCTGCAACCGGATCTCGACCCGCTCCTCGAGCCCACGCTCCCGGATCCGCGCGTCGACGAACGCCTTCTGCTCGCTCGAGATCGTCACGCCGACGACGTGCGCGCCGAACTTCTCGGCTGCGTGGAGCGAGAGCGAGCCCCAGCCGCAGCCGATGTCGAGGTGGCGGCCTCCGGGCTCGATCCCGAGCTTGCGGCAAACGAGGTCGAGCTTGTCGCGCTGGGCGTCCTCGCCGGCGTAGCCGGGCTCGGTGCTCGTCCAGTAGCCGCAGGAGTAGGCCATGTGCGGGTCGAGGATGAGGGAGTAGAAGTCGTTCGACAGGTTGTAGTGGTGCTCGATCGCACTGCGGTCGCGGGTCTTGGTGTGCAGGCGCCCACGCAGCCGAGCCTGCGACACGGGCGGCTCGGGCGGCAGGCCGACGACGCCGAGGTCGAAGGCGGTGCGGATGCCGTTCTTCGCGACGGCGGCCACGGCGCCGGCCGACGGGCGACCATCCGTCAGGGCTCGGGCCGTCGACCACACACGACGGAACCCGTCGAGCAGGTCCCCCTCGACGTCGAGCTCACCCGTGACGTACGCCTGGGCGAGGCCGAGCTCACCGGGGTGGCGCAGGAGCCGGCGCAGGGCAGCCGGGTCGCGCAGGACGACGGTCGGCGCGTCAGTGGGGCCGGCGACCGTGCCGTCCCACGCCTTGAGGCGCACGGGCAGACGGCCGCCGAAGAGGGGCTCGACGACGGCCGCCAGCCGCGCAGCGATGCCGTTCGCTCGGGAGGAGGCCGTAGCTGAGACGGGAGCGTCGGGGCGGTCGTCGGTCATGGTCATCGGGGTGGCCTCTCGTTGGGGTCTACTCGGGATGATTCGGGGCCGGTGGCGCGTCGGATGGGAGGGTGCGCCAAGCCGTCATGGAGATACCCCCACGGCCCCGTCGCGTCTCGCGTCGCCCGCGGCCACGAGACCGTCGGGGCCGAGCACGGCCGCGCCCACCCCACCGAAGTACATGTGCGGTCCGGGAAAACGGTGGGCCGGCAGACCACTGGCCTCGATCGCGGCGGCGATGTCGTCCGACGGCTCGTGCTCGACGCGTGGGGAGCCGTCGTCCATGAACCGCACGTGCAACCGTGGCGCGTTGATCGAGTGCTGGAGGTCGTGGCCGCGCAGGAGTCCACGACCGAGCACCTGCATGAGGGCTGTGGTGATCCGGTCGGCACCGGGCGAGCCGACCGCGAGCGCGGTGCCGGAGGCGCTCCGTCCGGTCGTCGGCGCCATGTTGGACGCGAGCCGGGTCCCGGGCGCGACGGCGTGAACGCCCAGACGGTTGAGCTCGGGCTCACCGAGCGCGTTGTTGAGCAGGATGCCGGTGCCGGGGATCACCATGCCGGCGCCGTATCCGCAGGACATCGTGATGGCGCAGGCGTTCCCGTGCTCGTCGACGGCAGAGACGTGAGCGGTCGAGGCCGATGTCGGCAGTCCCGCCAGCCCGTGTCGTTCGACCGCTTGGAGAAGTGCGTGGCCCGCTGCGTCGAGGTCACGGGACTGGTCGTGGACGGACAGGCGGTAGGCGAGGACACGACGCTGGATCTCGATGACCTCGGCCCACGTCCAGTCCTCGTGTCGCGCGAGCTGGCCGAGCATCGCCGCGAGCATCGGGCCGCCAACGGAAGGCGGCGGGTTGAGGGCGATGTCCCATGACCCGACGGTCCGCATCGTCGGTGCGCGCACGACCGCTTGGTATGCCGTGAGGTCGGCCTGGGTGACGAGGCCCCCGTTCGCCGCCATGTCCTCGGCGAGCACCCGACCGACGGCGCCTGTGGTGAAGAGTGAAACGCCTTGTGCCGCAAGCAGGTCCAGGATGTCGGCGAGATCGACGTTCAGGGACGTCTCGCCCGGCTCGAGCGGGCCGCCGTCCGCCCCGGTCACCAGTGCGTGAGCCTCGCCATCCTGACCGAAGAGGGTGTCGCGGACGATGGCGAGGTAGAGGGCCGCGGCTGCGCCGATTCGGTAGCCCTCGCGGCAGGCCCGGGCAGAGGGCTCGACGAGGCGTCGCCACGGCACCAGTCCGAAACGGTCCCTGGCCACCGACAGTGCCTGCACGGCACCGGAGTTCGCGACCGCGGCGTGTCCAGCGCCGATCGTCACGCCGCCGCCGTAGGTGGTGGGGACCTGGCGCACGCCGTGGCCGAACGCCGACGCGTCGAGGCCGCGGCCGGGCATCTCGACGTTGCCGTCGATGACGACCGGGTCGGAGCCGGCGAGCCAGACGTTGACGAAGGCGCCCCCCATGAGGCTGACGACCCCGGGCTCCGTGCTCATGGCGGCCAGGGACGCGGCGATCGCCGCGTCGACGGCGTTCCCGCCCTCGGAGGCCACCTCGAGTCCGGCCCGCAGGGCCCCCGGACCCGGGGCGGAGAGCGCGACCCGGGTCATGACGTCGCTCGGCCGATCGAGTGGTACTCCGGGTTCGGCACGAAGCCCAGGGCGCTCGACACGCGGTTGGTGAGGTTGAACATCCCGACGACCTGCACGAGCTCGACCACCTGGTGGTCGTCGAGCCCGACGGCGCGCAGCGGTTCGAGGTCGCGCTCGGTGACTTCGGCGGGGTGGAGCGTGAGCTTCTCGGCGTAGGACGCCATGGCGTACTCCCGCTCGGCGAGCCCCGCCTGCCGCCAGTTCGACGCGACGAGGTCGGCCGTGACGGCGTCGCCGGTGTACTCGCGGAGCGCGGCGCCGTGGCTCACCTCGCAGTACGTGCAGCGGTTGACGCTGCTGACGACGACAGCCAGCAGCTCGCGGTCGGCATTCGACAGGTGCCCCTCCTTGTTGACGAGGAGGTTGAAGTAGCCCCACCAGGCGAGGAACTGCTCGCCGTTGACGGCTTGGGCGCGGAAGACGTTGGGCACGAAGCCGAACGCCTCCTGCGCCTTGTCCCAGAGGCGGCTCACGCCCTCCGGGACGTCGTCGCGCTCGGGTACGGGCAGGTAGGAGATGCGCTCGTGGTCACCCATGAGGCCACCGTATGCCGGGTGGTGGCCACGCGCCCCTCACGCGCCCGCGCGCTGGGGGCCGTCAGGCCTTGGCTGCCACCAGCTGTGCGGGGGACGCCTTGGGGTCGGCGCCGGCGGCCTCGCACAGTGCGTCGAGCGCCGCGGCGACGGCGGGGACGCGCTGGAGGTCGGAGGTCGTGACGGCGAGGATCTGCCGCCGCGACGCGGGGGTGAGCGGCAGGGTCGCGACCTCGTCGTGCTTGGCGGCGTTGAGGATGAGGTCGGGCACGAGCGCCACTCCGAGACCGGCGGTGACGAGCCCGAGCTGGGCCACGTAGTCCTCGGTCTCGAACGCGACGTTCGGGCGGAACCCCGCGGTGTCGGCGAGGGACAGCAGGTGGCCGCGGCAGCGAGGGCACCCGGCGATCCACTCCTCGCCGGAGAAGTCGGCGAGCGACGCCGCCTCGTCGCCGGCGTGCGGGTGGGCACGGGGGACGACGAGTCGCACCTCGTCGTCCATGAGCCGGCGCGTGACGAGCAGCGAGAGGTCCTCCTCGAGCTCGCCCAGGTCGCCGCCCTCATAGGCGAACGCCACCGCGACGTCGCAGTCGCCGCGCCGCAGGGCAGCGAGCGACTCCGGCGGTTCCGCCTCGGTGAAGGTCACGGTGATGTCGGGGTGGCGGGCCTTGAGGATGGCCAGCGTGCGCGGCACGAGCGTGGCCGACGAGCTGGGGAAGGCCTGCAGGCGGACCCGTCCGGCGCGCAGCCCGGCGATGGCCGTGATCTCCTCCTCGGCGGCGTCGAGAGCGGCGAGGACGCCGACCGCGTGGCGGGCGAGGACCTGACCGGCCTCGGTGAGGCGCACCTGGCGGCCGTAGCGCTCGACGAGGACGGTTCCGGTGCGCTGCTCGAGGCGCCGGACCATCTGCGAGATGGCCGGCTGGGTGAAGCCGAGCGCGTTGGCGGCGCTCGTGAAGCTTCCCTCGTCGGCGATGGCCTTCATGACCCGCAGGCCGGCAGCATCGATCATGCGTCCATCATAACCGATGATTATGGAAAACGGTAGAATCTGGATGTCGCGTAGACCCTGGGGATGGGGCGCCGGCGGCCGGAGCCGGCCCTAGACCGACTCGAGGACGCTCACGTAGTTGGCCACTGCGAGACCGCCCATGTTGTGGATGGCGGCTCGCCGCGCCGTCGGCAGCTGCATGTCACCGGCCGTGCCGGACAGCTGCATCGCGGCCAGCACGTGCTGTGAGACCCCCGTGGCGCCGACGGGGTGGCCCTTGGCCTTGAGCCCGCCGGAGACGTTGACCGGCAGTCGGCCGTCGCGGTGCACGGCGCCGGCCTCGAGGAGTCGGTGCCCCTCGCCCCGCGCCGCGAGGCCGATCGCCTCGTAGACGACGAGCTCGGCGATGGTGAAGCAGTCGTGGAGCTCGACGAGGTCGAGGCCCGCGACGTCGACGTCGGCCATGGCGAGCGCGCGCTCCCAGGCGGCCGTGGTCCCCGCGAACGCGAGCGGGTCGCGCTTGCCAGCGGGCAGGAAGTCGTTGGCGTGGCCGAAGCCGGCGAGGCGCACCGGGTCGACACGGCCACCGGTGGGGCGCGTCGAGAGCACGAGGGCGGCGGCGCCGTCGGACACCGGTGAGCAGTCGGTCCGGCGCAGCGGGTCGGCGACGACGGGGTTGCGGTCCGACACCGTCCGGCAGAAGTCCTCGCCGAGGTCCTTGCGCAGCTGCGCGTAGGGGTTGAGGACGCCGTTGCGGTGGTTCTTCGCGGCGATCGAGCCGAGGGTGTCGACGACCGGGCCGTGGAGCTTCTCGTAGTGCCGGGCGACGTCGGCGAAGAGCCCGGCGAAGCCCGTCGTCGACGCGCGTCCCGCCAGCTCGTAGTCCGCGCCGAGCAGTGCTGCGCCCACGACGTCGGCGGGTGCGTGCGTCATCTTCTCCGCGCCGATGACGAGGACGGTCCGGGCCGTCCCCGCGAGGATCGACTTGACGCCCTGCTGCACGGCCGCCGAGCCCGACGCGCAGGCATTCTCGACGCGCGTCGCGGGCACGTTCGCGAGGTCGTCGCTGACCTGGAGGGCGAGTGACGACGCGAAGCCGAGCGGCCACATCCCCGAGTTGAAGGTGCCGAGCACGACCTCGTCGACCTGCCCCGGCTCGACCCCTGCGCACTCCAGGGCCTCGCTGGCCGCGCTGACGACGAGGCTCTCCAGGGACTCGTCGTCGAGGCGGCCGAACCGGGTGTGGCCCCAACCGGTGACGAGGACATCGGTGCCGAAGGCGTCGCGCAGGCTCATGCGGCTCACGCTAGCTCGCGTGCCGAGACCTGCCGTGGGTCGGGCGGCCACTTCGCCGCTCCGCCAGTATCGTCCCGCCACACGGGGATCCCCGCGTGGGAGTGGTTGTCTGGCAGTCATGTTCGACGATGACGTGACTCGCTGGGCGCTCCCGCTCGTGCTCGAGCAGCGAGCCGACGAGCTGGGTGGTCGCGAGCTGGTCCACGTCATCGGGCAGGGCTCGCTGTCGTATGCCGCCGCCGCACGTGACGCGCGTCGGGTGGCGTCCCGACTCGCGTCCGTCGGGGTGGGCCGCGGAGACCCGGTGGCGGTGCTGCTCCCCAGCGGCCTCGACTTCGTCCGGGTGTGGCTGGGCCTCGGCCGGCTCGGTGCCGTCATCGTGCCTGTCAACACCGCCCTCGAGGGTGCGTTCCTCGCCCATCAGCTGGACGACTGCGGCGCCCGGTTCGTCGTCGCTGACGCCGCCGGAACCCGTGCCGTCCGCGACGCGCTCGGGTCCGCCGCAGGCCTGGAGGTCATCGACCTCACCGGATGGCAGTCGGCGCCGGAATGGGACGGGCCGCTGCCGCGGGCTGCCGACACCGCCTGCGTCATGTACACCTCGGGCACCACCGGCCCGTCGAAGGGCGTCGTCATGCCGCACGCCCACTGCGTCCTCTTCGGTGTGGGCAGCATCGAGGGGCTGGGCCTGGCGGGCGAGGACCGCTACTACGTCACGATGCCGCTCTTCCACGCCAACGGGCTCTTCATGCAGCTCGGGGCGACGATCCTGGCCGGGGCCAGCGCGGTCCTGCGCCCCCGGTTCAGCGCGAGCTCCTGGAGCCGGGACGTGCGCGTGCACCGCTGCACGGTGTCCAACCTCCTCGGCTCGATGTCCGAGTTCGTCATCGCCCAGCCGCCCCGCGCCGACGACCGGGAGCTTGGCCTCCGCGTCGTGTGTCCCGTGCCGAACCCTCCCGCGCACGAAGCCGCGTGGCGGGAGCGTTTCGGCGTGCCCGAGGTCGTGACGGCATACGGCATGACGGAGGTCAACATCCCGCTCTACGGCCGGTTGGGGCAGTCGCGGCCCGGCACGGCCGGTCTCGTCCTCGACCGCTGGTTCGAGGTGGAGGTGCGCGACCCGGAAACCGACGCGCCGGTACCGAGAGGAACCGTCGGGGAGATCATGGTCCGCCCGCGGGTGCCGTTCGGCTTCATGGCCGGCTACCACGGGCTGCCCGAGGCGACGGTCGCGGCGTGGCGCAGCTTCTGGTTCCACACCGGAGACTCCGGGGTCATGGACGCCGAGGGCTGGGTGACCTTCGTCGACCGGACCAAGGACTGCATCCGTCGCCGCGGCGAGAACATCTCGTCCTTCGAGGTCGAGAGCGCGGTCGCGGCACTCGAGGGCGTCGCCGAGGTGGCCGCCTACGCCGTGCCGTCGGTCCCTGCCGGCACCGAGGACGAGGTGATGCTGGCCGTCGTCCCCGCCCCGGGCGTGAGCCTCGACTGCGCGGAGCTCGTCCAGCGCGTCGACTCCGTCCTGCCGCGCTTCGCGCGTCCGCGCTACGTCGAGCTCGTCGACGAGCTGCCGCGAACTCCCACGGCCAAGGTGCGCAAGGCGGAGCTTCGCCGACGTGCTGTCACACCCTCGACATGGGACCGGGAGGCGGCGGCAGCCGACGTAGGCTGACCGGGTGCATCAGCTGAACGGCATACCTCCGCAACCGACGCTCACCGCGGCGACGACGCGGCTCTCGACCTCGCGCACGTTGCCGCTCGAGACGCACGACCTCGGCACGTTCGACGACCTCGTGGACCTGGTCAGTGGTGGTGGGGTGGTCGTGCTCAGCGGTGCCGGCCTCTCGACGGAGTCCGGCATCCCCGACTACCGGGGACCGGACGGGACCCGCCGCGTCGAGCCGATGACGTACGGCGAGTTCGCGGGATCGCCCGAGGCGCGACGACGCTACTGGGCCCGCAGCTACATCGGCTGGCAGCGCTTCAACGCGGCCGAGCCCAACGAGGGCCACCGCGTCGTCACCGACCTGCAGGCGGCCGGGTACGTCGGGCCGATCATCACGCAGAACGTCGATGGCCTGCACCAGGCGTCGGGAGCGACCGACGTCATCGAGCTGCACGGCTCCCTCGACCGTGCCGTCTGTCTCACCTGCGGTGAGTACACCTCGCGAATCGGCCTGCACCAGAGGATGACCGAGGCGAACCCCGGCTTCATGGAGCGCTTCGCCGAGGCTGCACGCACGGTGGGTTCGCAGTGGGGGGAGCAGGTGCGGCCCGACGGTGACATCGTGCTCGCCGACGCGCTCGTCGACTCGTTCCACGCGCCGCGCTGCCTGGTCTGCGGCAACGACACCGTCAAGCCCGACGTCGTCTTCTTCGGTGAGTCGGTGCCCAAAGCCCTTGTCGAGCAGTGCTTCTCGATCGTCGAGGGCGCCGGCGCGGTGCTCGTGCTCGGGTCGTCGCTGTCCGTGATGAGCGGGTACCGCTTCGTGCGTCGCGCGCACCAGCGCGGCGTGCCGGTCGCGATCGTCACGCGCTCGGCCACGCGGGGCGACGCGCAGGCGACGCTGCGGCTGCACGCCCCGCTCGGCCCGACCCTGGAGGACCTCCGCTGCTCCCTGACCTTCTGAGCTTCCGAACGCCTGAGCATCGTCGGCATCGGATGGCGACGAATCGCCCACGACCAGAAGGCTACTCGGCTACGGACCTCACCGGTCGCGCTTCTGTGCCGTCGCGCAGGTCCCACAGCTCCTTGGTCTGCACACCCCAGTAGGTGCAGAAGAGCACGATGATGATGGCCTCGGAGATGAGGACGAGGTGGTCGAGTCCACTCCAGGTCAGGGCCGTCAGCACCGTCACCACGAGGGCGACGGCCAGGGCGACCGCGATCGCGATGTAGATCCGCTTGTAGGTGGCACCCTGGTGGGAGGCGACGGACTGGTGGCGCTCCTCCGCGCGCAGCGCGCTGAGCACCATGACAGCGATGACTGCCGCCACCATGGTGCCTGCGGCGATGCCGTGGCTCAACGCGATGAACCGGTCGCGCAGCAGAAGGAAGAGCGTGAGCTCGCCGAGCAGGACCGCACCGCAGACGACGGTGATGACGACCGAGCGCGCGGTGGGGAGCTCACTGGGATCGCGGGTCGTGGCGCCGCGCTTCAGCCAGGCGGCGACGACCGCGGCGCTGACCGCCACGACGACGAGCGACCAGATGTTGTTGCGCACGGCGGCAGCGATCTCCACCGGGGTCTGGGTGTAGGCGTTCGGTCCGCACCGTGCGTCGGGCACGGTCGGCACCATGGCCACGACGAAGGCCATGAGGCCCGAGAAGTTCAGGAGCACGTCCTCCTCGGGGGAGTGACCCTTGTAGGCGATGAGGCTGACGCCGAGGGCGCACAACGAGCCGACGAAGACCGAGCGCGCGGGCGTGTAGTAGTAGGCGCTGATCGACCCGAGCCAGCACGAGTGGTCCGTCTCCCACCACCACTGGTAGCCGACCGAGAGCAGCAGCATGAGCAGCAGGGCGATCATCGCCCCGCGCAGGTACCGGTAGGTGAGGACGACGTCCCGAGTGCGTGACGGTGTCATCGGACCGCGGGCTCAGATGCGACGCAGGACGGCCGTGACCTTGCCGAGGATCGTGGCGTGGTCGCCGTCGATGGGGGAGAAGTCGGGGTTGTGCGGCATTAGCCACACGTGGCCGTCCTTGCGCTTGAACGTCTTGACCGTCGCCTCGTTGTCGAGCATGGCCGCCACGACGTCACCGTTGTCGGCGTGCTGCTGCTGGCGCACGACGACCCAGTCCCCGTGGCAGATGGCGGCGTCGACCATCGAGTCACCGTTGACCTTGAGCAGGAAGAGGTCGCCCTCGCCGACGAGCTGCTTGGGGAGCGGGAAGACGTCCTCCACGACCTCCTCGGCCGTGATCGGCACGCCGGCGGCGATCTGCCCGAGCACGGGGACGTAGGAGGCCTCCGGGCGGGCGTCGCCCGAGTCGGTGTCGGTGTCGTACTGGTCGCCCCGCGCACGCTGCGGCGTCGCGTCGCCCCCGCGGTAGCCCAGCTCCTCGGCCTTGGCGTCGGGGGAGACGACCTCGAGCGCGCGCGGCCGGTTGGGGTCACGCCGCAGGTAGCCCTTGGCGACGAGGGCGTTGAGCTGGTGGGAGACGCTGGAGGGGCTGGCCAGGCCGACCGCGTCGCCGATCTCGCGCATGCTCGGGGGGTAGCCGCGGCGGTCGACGGAGTTGCGGATGACCTCGAGCACCCGTCGCTGGCGGACGGTGAGGCCGTCGCCGGTCTCGCGATCGGGAAGCTCGGTGACGCCCATGGTGTCCCTTTCGTCAGCTCGTCAGACCGCGGTGTGACGCTCGGCGCGGGGCCAGTGTCAGTGGTGGCTGGTGAGGTTTCTGGTGTGAGCAGAGACTACGAGGTTCGAACACAGTTGCCAAACACCTGTTCGAGGCGTGTCTCGACTTCATCGAACATACGTGCTAGAACTCGTACAGACGTTCTATCGAACATGTGTTCGCCAGATCCGAAGCAAGGGGAGGTCACCATGAGCGCCATCGTCCTCGAGGCCGTTCGTTCGCCGCACACCGAGGAGCCTGCGCGGTCGCTGCCGACCGGTCGGCCCCGTCTCGTCCTGGTGCCCACCGGCCGGGACGCCACCCGGGCCGCCCGCGCGGCGCGCCTCACGCGGCCACCCGTGCGCCTGACGCGGTTCGGTCGGCTCGTCGTGACCCTGTTCGTCGCGACGGTCGTCGCCCTTCTCGGTGTGGGTCTGGCCGGCCAGCTCGCGTCGGCCACCGGCGAGCCGCGCACCGTCACGGTCCAGTCGGGCCAGACGCTGTCGGGTGTCGCCGCCCGTGAGCTGCCCGGGGTGTCGACGGCGGACGCGGTGGTCGAGCTCCAGGTCGCCAACGGACTCAGCTCCACGGCGCTCCACGCCGGTCAGCAGCTCGTCATCCCGGGACGTTGACCTCGGCCAGCCCATCCGGGCTCTGGTCGATCGCGTATGCCGCGTCCGTGCTTGCGCTTCGACCATCCCACCTGATCCGCCGCGTTGGCTCCACCTTCAGCGGCTGGCGGTAGCGGCGCTTCGACCCCGTCGTTCCCGCCACGGACGCCGCACCCCAGACCAGGGGTGCGGCGTTCTGCTGTCGTCCCGGGGCCTGTGGATGACGCACGAGCGCCGCGCCGCGTGCGGCCTAGCGTTGCCGTCCTGGGGAGAGGAGCAGGGCATGCGCTACGAGGTGGACACGGCCGCACTGCGCGACGACGTCAGCACGATCGACGAGGTCCTGGTGCGGGTTCAACGACTCGGGATCGCGGACGAGCTGACGCCGGTGGCCGCGGCCCTTCCGGGCAGCCGGACCGGCGCAGCGTTGCGTGACGTCGCCGCGGCGTGGACGGCTCGGTTGGCCGGGACGCGCTGGGAGCTGAAGGAGCTGGGGCGATCCCTGGCAGCGGCAGCCGACACCTACGACGCGGTCGAGCGTGCAGCGCGGCAGAGCGTCGAAGGATCGTTCGGCGGCCTCCGGTGACCGTTGCCGGTGGGTCGCTGACGCTGTCGGTGCGCGACATCCGCGCGAGCCGTCCGCAGTCCCTCGTTGCCGTCAGCAGGGGCCTCGAGGACCGTCGGCGACGGGTCGTGGTGCTGGCCGAGCTGGTGCTCTGGCGTCGAGCAGCCGCCCCACGATGGTCGGGTGCCGCATCATCGGCCGCCGCAGACCGGTACGCCGTCGTCATTGCCGGGCTGGGTCGGCTGGCGGCGAGCATCGCCGTGGCTGGTCAGGCCGTGGGACACGCGGCCGGCCGCCTGGAGGCGGCCATCGACCTGGTTCGTCGGGCCGACCGGCGCGCGGTCGACGAGGGCGCGTGGATCGATGACGACGGGCGTCTCTTCCTCCCGGTCCGGGCCTCACTCGGTCATCCCGCCCTGGAGGCACGCCGTGCCCGCCTCGACGAGCTGCTGCGTGCCGAGGTGCATGCGTGCCTGGCCCAGGCGCGCCGGGCGGCTGCCGAGACCGACGACGAGCTGCTTCGCGCACTGCTGTCATCGGCCCGAGGCGCGACGTCGGCAGCCGGTGCCGGTGCCGGTGTCGGTGCCTCGGTGCTCGGGTCACTGGCACCGCCACCGACCGCCTCGGCCGCCGGGGGTGTCAGCGCCCAGGTGTTCGCCTCTGCAGCCTGGTGGCGCTCGATGACCGACGAGGAGCGTCGCAGGGCGATCCGTGACCACCCGGAGTGGGTGGGGCCGCGTGACGGTGTGCCTGCCACGGCACGCCACGAAGCCAACCTCGTGCTGCTCGCGCGAGCGGAGGAGGTGGCGTGGACCAAGGCCCGTGAGGCACGACGTTCGGGATGGGTCGGCAACGCCGCAGAGCGCACCCGCGCCGATGAGCACGTCGCCGCACTCCAGGCGGTCCGCGACGTGCTCGCACGTCGTGACGGTGGCGAGCGGCTGCTCCTGCTCATCGACCCGAGGGGGCTCGACGTCAAGGCGGTGGTGGCGCTCGGGGACGTCGACCGGGCCGAGCATGTCGTGACCTTCGTGGGTGGCCTGTCCACGATGGTCGGCACGGACCTGCGCCGCTACGACGACATCTTCGTGCGCATGCGCTCCGAAGCCCGGTCGGTCGCGGCCGGGCAGGACGTCGCCATCGTGACCTGGATGGGCTACGACGCCCCGCAGGTGCACGAGATCGTCAGCTCCATCGACCGGAACGTGCTGAACGCCAAGCTCGCCCGCGACAATGCCGGAGCCCTCGCCGACTTCGCGACCGGCATCGAGGCGGGGCGTGACCGGCCCGCCCACCAGACCGTGTGGGCCCACTCCTACGGGGCCACGCTCGCGGGCTTCGCGTCCCTGCGCACGAGCGCCGTGGACGACGTGGCCGTCTTCGGCGCGCCCGGGCTGCCGTTCTCCGACGTGTCGCGAAGCGCGCTCAAGCCCGGTTCCCTCAACGTCCTGGGAGCGGTCGGCGACGACGTCTTCAACTACGGGTGGATGGTGCACGGCACACCGGCCGCCGAGGTGGCCGGCGCGACCCGGCTGTCGACCTTCGCGCTGAAGAAGGCCGGGTCCGGCTGCAACCACTGGCTGCACTCCAGGTCGGAGTTCGTCGACGTGGGGCGCACCTCAGCCGGACACTCCGACTACCTGCGTGCCGGCACGGACAGCGAGCGCAACCTCGTGGTCATCGCCGCCGGCCGGCCTGACCTCCGGGTCCTCCAGGGCGCTGACGAGCGTGCCTGCACGACGACGGGCCCGAGTCTCGGGACCAACCCGCTGAGCTGGCCCAGGCTGGTCCCTTGAGCGCCGACGCCGACGTGAGCCCCGACGTGAGCCCCGACGTGGACCCCGACGTCGACCGGGTGGCCGTGGCTGCGCGCCGCGACCGCCTCGTCGTCACCGCGTGTCTCTCGCTGGCCTTCCTCCAGACACTGCCGTACGTCGTGGTCGGCTGGATCACGGCGGGTGGGACGGCCGCCGGCGACGGCGCGCTCCACGCACTCTCTCCCGCCGCGCTGCTCGGTGTCGTGGCCTTCGGGCGCGTGCTCGTCCGTGCACTGGCACAGCCCAGCCTGCGTCCGACGGCCCGAGGCTGCGCGCCGTCCGGGGCGAGCGGCTTCGAGCCATCACGCACTCCGGTCCTGCCAGGGCGACAAGCCCGTCCGTGGCTGCGCCGGCTGCGCTGGGCCGTCGGGGCGGCCCTGGCCGGTGCAGCCGTCCAGGCCACCGCGGTCCTGCTCGATGACGCCGGCCGTTCGGGGGCGGAGGCTCTCGGCAGGTCCCTCGACGACGGGTCGGCGCTGTGGGCCTACATGTTGCTGCTTGTCCAGGTCCTTGCTCAGGACCCACGGGCGTTCGTCGCCGTCGTGCTGGCGATGGTCGCCCTCGCGCGGGCTCGCCGCCCCGTCAGGCTGCCGAGGTCGCATCCGACTCGTCGGGACCATCCACCACCGCCGGGAGCTCGAACCACACGTCGGTCCCCGGCCCCTCCACCGAGCTGATCCCGATCGTGCCGCCGTGCGCCTCGATGATTCGCTTGACGGTGGCCAGACCGATGCCACTGCCGTCGACCGAGGTCTCGACCCGGTTGAAGAGGCCGAACACCAGGTCGCGGTCGCCGGCCGAGATCCCGATGCCGTTGTCACGCACCGAGAGTCGCCAGCTCTCGCCCCTGCGCTCGCCGGACACCTCGATGACGGGCGGCACGCCGGGGCGGGCGTACTTCACCGCGTTGGAGACGAGGTTGAGCAACACCGAGTAGAGCTGCTGCCCGTCGGCGGGCAGCGTCGGCAGCTCGCCCGCCATGACGCTCGCCGACCTGGCTTCGAGGGTCGGTGCGAGGTCCTCCAGCACCGAGGCGAGCACGACGTCCAGGTCCGTGTCGGCCCGGTGCAGCTCGGCCCCGACCCTGGCATGGGCGAGGATCTGCTCGATCATCCCGGCCATCCGGGTTGCGGAACGATGGGCGGTGGCGACGAGGCGCCCCGTCCAGACGTCACCGGCGACGGCGGGCTGCTGGCCTAGCATCTCCGTGCTGGCCATGATCGCGGTGAGCGGGGTGCGCAGGTCGTGGCTCACCTGGCCGGCGAAGACCGACAGTGCTTCGTTGGAGCGGTGCAGCTCGTCCCTCGTCTGGGTCAGGGCAGCGAGGGAGTCCTCCAGCTCGCGGGTCCGCAGGCGCAGCTCGAGCACGTCGACGACGCGCTCGGCGATCGCGACGAGCGCTTCCTCCTGGGCCTCGACCAGCTCGCGCGGCTGCGAGTCGAAGACGCACAGACGGCCGATGATGACGCCGTCCGGCGTCGTCAGGGGCGCGGAGGCGTAGAAGCGGACGGTGCCCAGGATCCCTGTCACGAAGGGGTTCTCGCGGAAGCGGTCGTCGAGGCTGGCGTCCGGGACGACGACCCGGTCGGTGTCGTCGAGCACCGCGGCGCACATCGAGTCCTCGCGGGCGCAGATCGAGGCGGCGAAGCCGGTCGTGGCGATCTGTTGCTGCTGCGTCGAGGTGATGATGTTGATGGCGGCGCGCGGGACCGCGCACACCTGGGCGGCGATGTCCACGAGGGCCTGCAGCTCGCGCTGGGGTGCGTCGAAGAGGACGCCGTAGACGGCCAGCGCTTCCTCTCGCTGCTGTCCCGGGTCGAGGACGTCGTGCACTGGTGTCCGGTTTGTCACCCGCGAAGCCTCTGACATCGCCGCTCCACGAGCAAGCACCCGGACGTGCCATGTCGTGCACCCCCGGTCGCCGGCCCCACGGCATACGCAGGCGTGTCTGGGCTCGTCGGGGAAGCGGAAGATGATGGATGCTCGGATGTCGCCCACCCCAAGATGTGGGGGTGGCGGGGGCGCCACGTGCTGCGACACGCCCGGTGCGCCTGGGACCCGAGTGGCATTTGTGCAGGTCAGCGGCTCGACGCGCCGGACCTGCATCGTGTGCTTGCGATCGGGGTCACACCATGCCTACAGTTACCCCTACATCTAGTAGTTACACAGATGTAAGACGTCCACATGTAGTCCCCAGGCAATCGGGGGTTACGCACAGGTCATCCCCAAGTCGTCCCCAGCTCCATCCCCAGCCCACGTCGGTCCCACGAACACCGACCAGCATCGGGGAGGGGCGGCACTCGGCATGCGGGGCGGCCGCATCTCGTTGGAACGACTGGATCTCGGGAAGGGAAGGTGACCAGGCGTGCACTGTCCGTTCTGTCGCCACACCGACTCGCGGGTCATCGACTCGCGCACGACCGACGACGGCGCCTGCATCCGCCGGCGTCGGCAGTGTCCCGAGTGCAACCGCCGCTTCACCACGCTCGAGACCTCGAGCCTCAACGTGATCAAGCGGTCGGGTGCCTCGGAGCCGTTCAGCCGGGCCAAGGTCCTCACCGGCGTGCGCAAGGCATGCCAGGGGCGCCCCGTCAGCGAGGACGACCTGGCCCTTCTCGCCCAGAAGGTCGAGGAGGCGATCCGGTCGCAGGGAAACGCCGAGATCGAGGCGCACGAGGTCGGCATGGCCGTCCTCGAACCGCTCCGCGAGCTCGACGAGGTCGCGTACCTCAGGTTCGCCAGCGTCTACCAGGCGTGGGAGAGCCTCGAGGACTTCGAAGGGGCCATCGCGCTCCTGCGAGCCGAGCGCGCCGCGCTGGGGGAGGAGCCCAGCGCTCCCGCCCGGTTCGACGCCCCGCGGTAACCACCCTCCACGCACCACCGGAGCACCACCCACTGTCGGTGCTCCCCGCAAGACTCACCACCAGCAGCAGACACGGTCAGGGAGGCCGCACGACATGACGGAGATCGGTAACCGCAGCTCACGCTCCAAGGCTGGCGCCAAGGGCGTCAAGATCGAGCGCATCTACACCACGCCCGGCGTGCACCCGTACGACGAGGTGACGTGGGAGAAGCGCGACGTCGTCCAGCAGAACTGGAAGACGGGCGAGACGATCTTCGAGCAGCGCGGCGTCGAGTTCCCCGACTTCTGGTCGGTCAACGCCAGCACGATCGTGACCACCAAGTACTTCCGCGGCGCCGTCGGCACCGCGGCCCGCGAGGTCTCGCTCAAGCAGCTCATCGACCGCGTCGTGCTGACGTACGCCGCCGCGGGCAAGAGCAACGGCTACTTCGCCTCGCCCGAGGACGCCGAGATCTTCGAGCACGAGCTGACTCACGCCCTCCTGCACCAGGTCTTCTCGTTCAACTCGCCGGTGTGGTTCAACGTCGGCACCAAGAGCCCCCAGCAGGTCTCGGCGTGCTTCATCCTCTCCGTCGACGACTCGATGGACTCGATCCTCAACTGGTACAAGGAGGAGGGGAAGATCTTCCAGGGCGGCTCCGGTGCCGGCCTCAACCTCTCCCGCATCCGCTCCTCCAAGGAGCTGCTCTCCTCCGGCGGCACGGCCTCCGGCCCCGTCTCCTTCATGCGCGGCGCCGATGCCTCCGCCGGCACCATCAAGTCGGGCGGCGCCACCCGCCGCGCGGCCAAGATGGTCGTGCTCGACGTCGACCACCCGGACATCGAGGAGTTCGTCGAGACCAAGGCGCGCGAGGAGGACAAGATCCGCGCCCTGCGCGACGCCGGCTTCGACATGGACCTCGGCGGCAAGGACATCGTCTCCGTCCAGTACCAGAACGCCAACAACTCGGTCCGCGTCAACGACGAGTTCATGAAGGCCGTCGAGGACGGCACGGAGTTCGGCCTGCGCTCGCGCTCCGACGGCTCCGTCATCGACACCGTCGACGCCCGTGAGCTCTTCGGCAAGATCGCCAAGGCCGCGTGGGAGTGCGCCGACCCGGGCATCCAGTACGACGACACGATCAACGCGTGGCACACCAACCCCGAGACGGGCCGCATCACGGCCTCCAACCCGTGCTCGGAGTACATGTCGCTCGACAACTCCTCGTGCAACCTCGCCTCGCTCAACCTGCTGAAGTTCCTCCGCGACGACGACACGTTCGACGCCGTCACCTTCCAGAAGGTCGTCGAGCTCGTCATCACCGCGATGGACATCTCCATCTGCTTCGCGGACTTCCCGACCGAGCCCATCGGCGAGACGACCCGCAACTACCGCCAGCTCGGCATCGGCTACGCCAACCTCGGCGCGCTGCTCATGGCGACCGGTCACGGCTACGACTCCGAGGGCGGGCGCGCCCTGGCCGCCTCGATCACCTCGCTGCTCACGGGCGCCGCCTACAAGCGCTCCGCCGAGATGGCCTCGGTCGTCGGCGCCTACGCCGGCTACGCCCGCAACGCGGACGCCCACAAGCGGGTCATGCGCAAGCACCAGGCCGCCAACGACAACATCAAGACGCTCGACGCGATGGACTCCGACGTCCACCAGCTCGCGACGAAGGCGTGGGACGACGTCGTCAAGCTCGGTGAGAAGCACGGCTACCGCAACGCCCAGGCGTCGGTCCTCGCGCCGACCGGCACCATCGGCTTCATGATGGACTGCGACACGACCGGCATCGAGCCGGACTTCTCGCTCGTCAAGTTCAAGAAGCTCGTCGGTGGCGGCTCGATGCAGATCGTCAACCTCACCATTCCTCGCGCGCTCAAGAAGCTCGGCTACCAGCAGGAGTCGATCGAGGCCATCGTCGAGTACATCGCCGACAAGGGCCACGTCATCGACGCGCCCGGCCTCAAGCCCGAGCACTACGAGGTCTTCGACACCGCCATGGGTGCTCGTTCGATCTCGGCCATGGGTCACGTGCGCATGATGGCCGCGACCCAGCCGTTCCTCTCGGGTGCCATCTCCAAGACGGTCAACCTCCCCGAGACGGCCACGGTCGAGGAGATCCAGGACGTCTACATGCAGGGCTGGAAGCTCGGCATCAAGGCGCTCGCGATCTACCGCGACAACTGCAAGGTCGGCCAGCCGCTGTCCGACGGTGGCTCCACGGCGAAGGACAACAAGGCTGCTGCGGACGCCGCTGCCGCCGACGTCAAGGTCGAGAAGGTCATCGAGTACCGTCCGGTCCGTCGCCGCCTGCCCAAGCGCCGCAGCTCGCAGACGACGTCGTTCGCCGTCGGTGGCGCCGAGGGCTACCTCACGGCCGGCACCTACGACGACCAGCAGCTCGGCGAGATCTTCCTCAAGTTCGGCAAGCAAGGCTCGACCCTGGCCGGCGTGATGGACGCCTTCTCGATCGCGGTCTCCATCGGGCTCCAGTACGGCGTGCCGCTCGAGACGTTCGTGGAGAAGTTCACGAACCTCCGCTTCGAGCCGGCCGGCCTCACCGACGACCCCGACGTCCGCATGGCGCAGTCGATCATGGACTACGTCTTCCGCCGTCTGGCGCTCGACTACCTCGACTTCGACACTCGCTCCTTCATGGGCATCCACACGGCGTCCGAGCGGGCCCGTCAGGTCGAGACCGGCTCCTACGAGGCGATCGAGTCCGACGAGTCCGACGAGGATCTCGAGGACGAGCTCGAGTCGCTGCAGCAGTCGGCTCCGGTCTCGAAGAAGGCCGAGCCCAAGTCGGACGAGGCGACCAAGGCAGAGTCGCCGGCGGCTGCTGCCGAGGTCAAGTCAGGCGCGGGGGCTGCCTCTGCCCGTGAGATCTCGAACGACGTGCACAGCTCGGCCGAGCTGCTCGAGAAGTTCGGTGGCATCACCGCTGACGCGCCGATCTGCATGACCTGCGGCACGAAGATGCGTCCCGCCGGCTCCTGCTACGTCTGCGAGGGTTGCGGAAGCACCAGCGGCTGCAGCTGACAGTCAACCCTCAAGGAATGTCGCAAACTGCTTGAGCACGAGTGACATTCACTTGGTCAGCAATGTCGCGGATCATCAGAGTGGCATTTCGCTGGCGAGAAGGCCCGGCTCCCCGAAAGGGGGCCGGGCCTTCTCCGCGCTGTGGCTCAGCATCCGGAGGGCCCGCACGCTCCCGCGCCGCCGGCGAAGACGCCGATCGGGATCAGCTGCGAGGCGGCGCGCACCGTCGGCATCGCGGCGACCGGAAGGGACCGCTGATCCACTCCCGGGGTGGGACTGCAACAGCCCCCACCGCCTTCGCCGTTGCCCTCGGGAGCAGCGTCGTCGAAGAGGCCGGCACCGCCGCAGACGCCCGTCTCCGGGAGGGTGAGCTCGACACGGGAGGCTGCTTCGTGGTCGCCGTCGAGGGCCGCGGCGACGGAGCGGACCTGCTCGTAGCCGGTGAGGGCCAGGAAGGTGGGCGCGCGGCCGTAGGACTTCAGCCCGACGACGTAGAGGTCCTGTTCGTCGTGGGATAGCTCGGTCGCGCCGTGCGGGTACACGGTGCCGCAGGAGTGGACGTTCGGGTCGATGAGCGGGGCCAGCGCGGCCGGGGCCTCGAGGCGGGTGTCGAGGCGCAGCCGCACCTCGGACAGCATGGAGTGGTCGGGCCGGAACCCCGTGAGGCCGATGACCTCGTCCACGCCGTCGATACGGGCCCCGTCCTGACTGACGAGCGTCAGCGAGCCAGCGCCGCGCGTCTGCTCGGACGCGTGTTCGATGGCTTGGGTGCGGAAGCCGGTGACGACCTCGATGTGCCCGGCGGCCACGGCATCGCGCGCCCGCAGGCCCAGCGCGCCGCGGGCGGGAAGCTGGTCGGCGTCGCCGCCGCCGAACGCGCTGTCGACAGCCCTGCGACGCAGCACCCACACCGCCGTGGTGCCCGGCACCCGGTCGGCCAGGGTCGCCAGTGCCACCAGCGCGGTCAGGGCCGAGTGGCCGGAGCCGACGACGGCGGTCCGCTCGCCGCCGTAGCGCGCGCTGTCGCCAGGGTCAGCCCCGAGCTTCCTCTCCCTCATCGACCCGCGATCACCCTGGACCGGCAGCTGGACGAGAAACCACAGGGCGCATCGCGCGGACGGGCTGACGACGCAAGACGGCGCCACGTGACCAAGGCTCCTCCCTGGGCGCTGCGATCGCCGGCACGATCCTGTTCGCCGGATTCACCCGCGGAGCGTATGCCGCGACCGTGGCCGCGTCGGCCGCCTTCGGACTCGTGGGGCTCGGGGTCGTGTTCGCGGCGGCCCTCGACAAAGACGTAGTACGTTCGCATGAGTGCCTTCCCGCGCCCTGAGCGCAACCTTTGATGAGGTGGAGTGGGAGTTGTCGGGAGGGGTGCGTGATGCGAATTCCGTCATGGCACAGGCTGTTCCGGTTTTTTTCATGGTTTGTCGGGGCACATCACCCGCACCCGAGGCGTCGATGGATGGCCAGGAGCACCGTCGCCGCTGTGGTTGGCGTCGCCGCGCTGGTCCTCCAGTCGGTGGGGTCGGTGCTCGCGCCTGCAGAGGCTGCGACGCCCCTGAACGTCTTCGTCGGCTACATGGACACGCACTCCGTCGCGTCGAGTGCGAAGCAGCCGAAACCGTGGCCATACACCGACCCGACGAGCTACGTCGGCTCGCCATGCCCGGCATACCCCAACAGCACGACGTGCTGGGACGCGGCAGCGCTCCGTCTGGACAATCCCGGCAGTGTCGACGTCACCGGCATCCACCCGGTGGTCACGATCGGCTCGAGCACCTACAACCTCTGGGGTTCCAACCTGACGGTCAAGGCGCACGGGACGCTCGTCCTCACCGAAACCGGCGCGCAGAACTCGACCAACTTCGACGGCTCGGACTTCGCTCCCAACTCCTACAACGGGGGGAACACGGCATCATGCGTCAACTCCGGTGCCATCCCCGACGTGAAGATCACCCTGGGCGGGGCCACGACGACCTACCTTGACTCGGGCCAGGTGCTCAACGGGGGTGGAGTCGACAGCGGACACTGCGTCAACGGCAGCTTCGTCAGCGGCCGGATCGACGAGTCGCACCCCTGGGTCCAGATCGGGACGGCGGCTGCCGCGGCCCCAACGGCGCCGCAGAGCCTGGCCGCCGTCGCGGGCGACGGCTCGGTGAACCTGTCGTGGGCCGCGCCGACGTCCGATGGAGGGTCGCCTGTCACGGGCTACACCATCTACCGCGGCACGAGCGCTGGGGGCGAGAGCACGACGCCGATCGCGACGAACGTCAAGACGACCACGTATGCCGACACGGGCCGAGTCAACGGCACGACGTACTTCTACACCGTTGCGGCCGTGAACGCGGTCGGCACGTCGCCGCAGTCGAACGAGGCGTCCGCGACGCCTCAGTCCACGCAACCGACGGCGCCCACGGCGCCCACCGGGTTGGCGGCGGTGGCCGGTAACGCGTCCGTGACACTCTCGTGGACGGCGCCCGCGTCCGACGGTGGGTCGGCGATCACGGGTTACACCATCTACCGCGGTTCGGCTCCCGGAGGGGAGAGTGCGACCCCGATCGCCACGAACGTCAGGGCGACGAGCTTCACCGACACGGGCGAGGTGAATGGCAGCGCGTACTACTACAAGGTGGCTGCGGTGAACGCCGTCGGCACGTCGCCACAGTCCAACGAGGCGTCGGCGACCCCGCGCGCGACGGTCTCGTCGGCGCCCGTGGGCCTCGTGGCCTCGGCGGGCGACACCTCGGTGGCCCTGTCCTGGCAGATGCCGGCGTCGGACGGCGGTTCGGGAATCACCGGGTACAACGTGTACCGCGGGACGAGCGCGGGTGGTGAGTCGTCGGTGCCGGTGGCTTCGAACGTGGCCTTGACGAGCTTCACTGACACGTCCGTCAGCAACGGCGCGACGTACTTCTACACAGTCGCAGCCGTGAACGGCGTGGGCACGTCGCCGCAGTCGAACGAGGCGTCGGCGACCCCGCAGTCTGCTGCGACGGTGCCGTCGGCCCCGCAGTCCTTGGCGGCGGCGGCCACCAACACGACGGTGGCGCTGACATGGACGGCTCCGGCGTCGAATGGTGGGTCGGCGGTGACGGGGTACAACGTCTACCGGGGCACGAGTGCGGGTGGTGAGTCCGCGACTGCGATCGCTTCGAACGTGAGCGGTACCAGCTTCACGGACACCGGGTTGGTCAACGGGACGGCGTACTACTACCGCGTGGCTGCGGTGAATGCCGTCGGGACGTCGGCTCTGTCGAACGAGGCATCGGCGACTCCTCGGGCGACGCCCCCGTCGAGCCCGCTGTCGTTGGCGGCGGTGGCCGGAAACGCGACGGTGGCGTTGTCGTGGACGGCTCCGGCGTCGAATGGTGGGTCGGCGGTGACGGGGTACAACGTGTACCGCGGGACGAGCGCGGGCGCTGAAGGTGCGACGCCGGTCGCTTCGAACGTGAGCGGGACCAGCTTCACCGACACGTCGGTCAGCAACGGGACGGCGTACTTCTACCGGGTGGCTGCGGTGAACGCGGTCGGGACGTCGCCGTTGTCGAACGAGGTGTCGGCGACTCCGCAGGCCGCGGTGGCGGCGGGCTACGTGGGTCGGGTCGCGTCGGCGACGGCGTCGGCGGCGCGGACGACGACCGCCCTGACGGTCGGCTCGAGCGGGGTGCAGGCGGGGCACACCCTGGTGGTGTCGTCGTTGTTGTCCTCGACGAGCATCACGGGTGCCGTGTCGGTCAAGGACAGCGCGGGCAACACGTATGCAGTGGTTCGGGACGTCAACGACGGGTCGGCGGGTGACCGCGCGGTCACGGTGGTCGCGCTGTCGGTCAAGGCGTTGCCGGCGGGGTCGACGATCACGCTGACCTACTCCTCGGCGGGGGAGACCCATGTGAGTGTCGATGAGCTGGCCGG
>NZ_JBFRFG010000015.1:0-123982 GCF_052114705.1 Terrabacter sp. 2YAF2 | reverse complement strand
GCGGCCACCGGCGAGCTCCTGCGCCAGCTCGTCCTGGACCCCAGCCGTGACTACCAACCCACCGGACGCCCCACCCGGACCCGCACAAACGAATGAGCCGGACCTACATTCCGTAGGTCCGGCTCATTCCGATGTCCTGAGACATCACATGGGTTGCAGGTGAAGGATTCGAACCTTCGTAGCTCTCGCGACGGATTTACAGTCCCGACAATGCGATTCGCTGACCAGCATCAATGCCGCGGCTGCCGAGACTTCCCCGCGGATTCCCCACAAACACTCGAGAACAGCCGTGGACCGCCGACATCAACCGGACGTGAGCCCGGAGCCGCACGAAGCACTCTGGTCGCCTCTGTGGCCGGTCGTTCTTTACCGGATCTGCTTGATATGTGGGTGCTCCTTCGGGGTCGCCGGCGCTCCTACGTTGGGGTGTCCGTTCTCCTTGAGGAGGCCCCGTATGCCGAGCGTTGTGTCGTGTCTGATTCCGTCCGCTGAGCCTCGGCAGGAGCCGTTCGGCGATCCGCTGCTGGATGCTACCTGGAGTTCTTGTCCGGGCGCTGTCGGCGGAACACGGTGCTGGCTCGCCCCCCTCTCCCGCGGCATGCCCAGTCTATTCGCGACGGTCGGCGCTGAACCGACTCACCGGAGCCAGCGATTCTCGTCCCGCGGCTGGTCGCCCTTGGGACACACCGCCAAATGGGCGCATGCATTTCGCCCGGGTGATGCCGCGGACAGGGAACCCTTGGTGGACTGCCGACGTGCGCGCTAGACGTCAACCGTGCTTCTGCTGCTCAGTCGTCTTCGATGTATCAGTGGCGGGTTCGCCTATGGTCACGAAGTCGCGGATGATCTCCCGGTGTTCGTCGTGCGACAAGTTCGGGGTCGTACCCCCACTGAATCCTTGGCGGGGCTCGCGGCTGGCGACCGGCTGTAGGGTCGGGGTCGCTGCCAGGGCAGGCTGAGGTGGGGCGTCCGCGAGGCGGTGCCTTTCCCGAAGGCACGTCGGTCGGTTGCCGAATCCTGGTCGCGTCGCGACTATTGCCCGTCTGACGGCGTCGGAGGAACTGTGGCTGTGTCAGAGAACCCGGATGGGGCCTCGCCACCGGGGCGTCCGCGTAGAGCGCGCGTGGCAGGGGCGCTGCATCGGCGCCCGGTGCTGCTGCTGGCCTTCGCGTTCGCGGTGATGGCGGATCCGGTGTCGTCGGTCGCGTATGCGGTCGAGGCGGCTTTGCGTGCCCTGAACGGGGACCTCGGTCTCCTCGTGGCCACGATGACGCTGGTCGTGGCGATCATCGCGCTCGTGGTGGTCAACTACCAGCAGCTGGTCGCTCGCTACCCCAAGGGTGGGGGTGCTGCCGCCGCGACGGGTGAGGCGTTCGGTGAAGGCTGGGCGTTCATTCCGATCGGTGCGTTGATCGTGGACTTCGTGCTGACCATCGCGATCAGCGTCTCCGCGGGCGCGTCAGCCGTCATCGCGTACGTTCCAGGTCTCGCCCCTTGGCGGCTGCCGCTCGCGTTGGGGCTGTTGCTCCTCGTTGGGGGGATCACCTGGTTCGGACACCTCGGCCGGCTCGTGTTCGCCGCCCTCACCCTCGGGTTCATCGCCGTCGCTGTCACGGTGCTGCTCTACGGGCTGACAGCCGAGCCCCACCCGGTCGGGACGATCACCACGACACCCGGCCACCAAAGCCTGGTGGCGGTGGCGCTGGCCTTTCCCGTGGCGATGGCTTTGGCCACCGGCGTCGAGGCTCCTTCCTCGGCGATCGCGCAGCTCGGGCAGCTCGATGATGCCGGCCGCCGGCGGTTCGGTCAGGTCACGCTCTGGCTGACTCTCGGGATCGTTGGCACCATCACCATCGGGCTGGGCTGGGAGGCGAACCGGCTGCGGGTCGGGATTCCGCCGCCGGAGAGCACCCAGATCGCCGAGCTGGCCCGGGTCGCGGCCCCGGGCCCCGTCTTTGCCGTGTTCCAGGTGATGACGGCCCTGCTGCTGTTGTCGGCGGCGAGCTCCTCGTTCCAGGCCGGTCCAGGTCTGCTCAAGGCGTTGGCCCGTCACCACACCGGCAGTGGTCGGCAGCACGGGATCCTCCCCACGTGGCTGGGTCGCACCAACGCGCATCACACTCCGTTCTGGGGGGTGGTCCTGTTCGTTGGCGCGTCCTGCCTGGTCGTCGCTGCCGCAGGGGCCCACGACCAGGAGCTCGTGCTGTTCTACGCGGTGTCGGTGTTCCTGTCGTTCCTGGCCGGCCTGCTCGCCATGGCCGTGTTCTCCCGGCGCGACCACCGGTCGGGACTTCTGGTGCTGAACCTGTTTGGCGCGTTCGTGGTGGCGTTCACGTTGGTCGTCAACCTCGCCCGCGGGCTGCCGCTCGTCAGCCTCGCCGCGTCGCTCGCCATCGCCGGCGGCCTCTACCGGGTGTGGGTGCGGGCCGGTCGGCCGGGCGGCATCCGTGACGTCGCGGCCGAAGCTGAGTCCGACGCCGACAACCAGGACCAGAGCGATCTGGGCCCCCAGCCGGGGGCCATCAGCGACGGCGGGATCTCCTGAGCCGAGTCGGACCGGCACCTCCTGGGAGGCCAGAGGGTGGTCAGTGGATGTCGAGGCGGCGGAAGGCCAGGATGGTCGCACCGACGAGGACGATGCCCAGCCCGGTCAGGGCGCCGAGCTCGGCGACGGTCACCCCGCGGGTGAGCTGGCCGTCGCCCACCGCCCAGAGGAAGGGCGAGAGCCACTGGATGCGGTGGACCGCGTCGACGACCGGTGACAGGGAGCTGATCAGGTAGGCGCTGGCGGCGATCGCGGCGGCCGCGCCCATGGCGGCGCCGCGGCTGCCGCTGATCGCGCCGACGAGCAAGGCGATCGCGCCGAGATCGAAGGCCAGCAACGTCAGGGCGACGGTGACTCCCAGCAGGGGCCCCCAGCGGGGGTTGAGCTCGAAGTGCGGACCGGTGAGGCACACGGCATAGGAGACGACGGGCACGACGAGCGCGGCCACGAGCAGGGTCAGCGCCTTCGCGGCGACGATCCGTGCCCGGGGCACCGGCAGGGTCGCCAGCAGACCAAGGAGTCCTTCGCCGTCCTGTCCGGCGATGGCGGCGCTGCCGTAGCCGATCGTGAGCATCAGGGCCAGGAGAGGACCGAAGTTGGCGTACATGTTGGCGCTCAGCCAGCCCTCGGGTGAGGTGATCGAACCGGTGATCCCGAAGGCTGCCGCGGCCGCCGGGTTCGCGGCGATCATGTCGTCGAAGGCGGTGTCGTGTTGGAAGGTCGGGTAGACCGCGACGACGAGAAACAGGTAGGCGGCGGCCCCGACGGCCGTGCCGATGAGCATCCGGCGCCGCAGCCGCAGGTCGAGCCTGATGAGGTCAACGGGCATGAGTGGTCCCTCCGTAGAGACGCAGGAAGAGCTCCTCGAGGTCTGCGGGCCGAGCCGTGATCGTGTCGGGCTGCAGCGGGGCGATGGCGGTCAGGACCGGGGCGGCTGCTCCGGTGTGGGTCAGGGTGACGTGGCGCGCGGTCGTGACGTGCAGGGTGACCCCGGGGACGGATGCGAGCTGCTGCGCGTCGACGTCGTGGTCGAAGGTGAGCTCGATGGTGCGGGGGGCGGACGCGCGCAGCGCGGCGACCGTGTCGTCGACGACGATCCGCCCGGACCTGATGATGGCGAGGCGCTGCACGACGCGCTGGACCTCATCCAGGTCGTGCGAGGAGAGCAGGACCGTGCGGCCGTCGGCGATGGTCTCGCGAAGGAGCGCGGCGAACTCGTCCTGCAGCAGCGGGTCCAGCCCGGAGGTGGGTTCGTCGAGGACGAGCAGCCGGGGCCGATGCATGAAGGCCAGGACGAGGCCGAGCTTCTGCTTGTTGCCCTTCGACAACGAGGCGACGGGGCGGGTGAGCTCGGCCCCGAAACGCTCGACCAGCTCATCCTCGTATGCCGTGTGGTGGCCTCCACGCATCCGGCGGAACGTGTCCAGCACCTCGGAGCCGGTCAACCGTTCGGGCAGCCGCAGCTCGCCGGGGAGGTAGCCGACGTCGGCGAGGAAGGCGGCCTGCCCGGTCGCCGGATCCTGGCCGAGCACCCGGGCCTGACCCCGACTCGGCCGGTAGAGGCCGAGCAGGCAGCGGATCGTCGTGGATTTGCCGGCGCCGTTCGGGCCGAGGAAGCCGAACACCTGACCTGGTTCGACGACGAGGTTGACATCGCTGATCCCGAGGTCGTCGCCGAACGTCTTCGTCAGGTGTTGGGCCACGATGGGTGGCTCGGTCATGCCGGACACTCCTGCCTGGCCAGGGCCATCAACCTGCGGACGAACTCGCGGTACACCGGCGAGGGGTAGGCGAGGTCAACGGCGGCGCGCACCGCTGGGTTGTCCAGGTCCGCAGCACGCCGGAGCAGGCGGTGGGTCGCGTCGGGATCGAGCCGTGCGGCGAAGTCGACCGTGCGTCGCACGACCTCGCCGACCTCCTCACGGACGGGTGCCGGCATCCGCGGCCCGGTGGTCACCGCGAGGTGATGGCACGCCTCCCACAGGCTCAGCAGCTCATCGAGGTCATCCTCCGACACGGCATCGAGGAGGGTGGTGACCTCCGCCGGCACGGCCCCGCGATAGCACGCGAGCTCGAGCAGATCGCGCTCGCGCGACATCGCCTCGCGCATGCCCGGCGGCAGCGGCCGCTCGAGCAGGGCGGCATACACCCGCACGACCGGCCACGGCAGCGGAGACAGACGCCCGTGGGTCCGCACCCGGTCGAGCAGGGTCTCGACGCGCGCACGCTGGGTCGTGAGGACGGCGATCTTGTCGTCGATCGAGGCGAGGACGGCATCGAGGTCCTCGATGACCATGCCGCGTTCGTCCGGGTTTCCCGGAGGTCTGAGCATGTGCGGCACCTCGGCCAGCGGCACACCGGACTCGACGAGCCACCGGATGCGCATGAGCCTGGTCAGGTGGGTGAAGCCGTACGCCCGCCACGTGGTTCCCGATTCCGGGACCGCGAGCAGCCCGAGCTGGTGGTAGTACCGGATCGTCCGAACGGTCGTGCCCGAGAGGGAGGCCAGATCCTTGATGCGCATGGCGCCATCATCTGGTGTGACGTGACGTCACAGTCAAGCATCCGATGGCCATGATCGGATTCAGGTTCGCGTTTGGCGACTCTTGGGACCCTAGGCTGGCGAGGGGACGACGACGACCGGGCAGTGGGCGTGGTGGGTGCAGTGGTCACTGATCGACCCCAGCACCCTTTGCAGCACGCGGCCGTGTCCGCGGCTACCCACCACGAGGAGATCGGCGTGCTTGCTCTCCTCGACCAGGACATTCGCTGGGTGGGCGTTGACCACCGCGCGGGTGACGGGTACGGAGACGTCCGGTTCGGCGGCGGTGGCCTCCTCGACCGCCCTGCGGGCGATGCCGTTCCAGTCGACGTCGTCCACGGTCGACCGGACGTACGCGTTGTGCTGCCATGGAAGGGCTCGGCCTCTGTCACTCCGATCGCAGGCTCCGACCAGCTGCACGTAAGGGGCACAAGGGCCCGACCCGGCCTCCGTTCGGCCATGTTCACGCGCAGTGCAATGATTGCCTTATGCAACGGTTTCGGATGGCTCGTGCAGCAGCGGCAGCGGCAGCGGCAGCGGCAGCGGCAGCGGCAGCGGCAGCGGCAGCGGCGGTAGGGCTGGCGGCATGCTCGGCCGGGACGGGGAGTCCGGTCCGGGTCGCGGACCCGACCTCGGCGGCCCTCGCCCGGATCGGGACCCAGCTCGACAGCGCCCTCCCTGCGTCGCTGCTGCGTCTGCGGTTCACGTCGACCGAGGGTCGCACGGTGCGGTTGGCGGACTTCGCGGGCAAGTCGGTTGTGCTGTCGGATGCCATGACGTTGTGCCAGGAGACCTGCCCGCTGGACACCGCGACGCTCGTGCAGACCGCCCGAGCCGAGAACGCCGCCAAGCTCGGGTCTGACGAGGTGTTCCTGTCGATCACCGTCGACCCCGGGGCGTGACACGGCAACCCAGCTCGCGGCATATCGCCATCTGTACTCGCCGGCGCCCGCCAACTGGTTGGCCCTGACGGGGTCTCCGGCGACAGTGAAGGCACTGTGGGACTACCTGGGGGTCTGGCGCAGCACGGTGGGCGAGCCGCCGGGGCCGGCGCCGAGGAACTGGCGCACCGGCGAGCCGTTGAGCTATGACGTCCAGCATTCCGACGAGGTGTTCTTCCTCGATCGGCGAGGTCATGAGCGGTTCGTCCTCGAGGGGCCCCCGTATGCGGCACGCGCGTCCCTGCCCCAGGCTCTCTACGACTTCATGGACTCTCAGGGTCACCGCAATCTGTCGAGTCCCTCGTCGAGCGCGTGGACCGAGGCTCAGGCCAGGCAGGTGCTCGGATGGGTCCGTCAGTGATCCTGGGCGCACGCAAGGTCGATGTCGCCGCGTCGATGAATCCGTCGATGTGGATGCCGATGAAGCCGCCGACGCTGGGACGACTGCTGGCATGGCACCCGCAGCCGATCCCGCTGGTCCTGGCACTGACGTGCCTGGCCGCGATCGGGTACGGCTGGGCGGTCCTCCGGCTGGCGCGCCGCGGCCACCCCTGGCCGTCGGTCCGGTCCGCCATGTTCGGGGTCGGAGTCGCGAGCATGGTGGCGATGACCGGTACCGCGATCAACGGCTACGGGATGGCGATGTTCAGCGTCCACATGGTCCAGCACATGGTTCTGAGCATGGTCACGCCGCTGTTCCTGCTGCTGGGGCGACCGGTGACCCTGCTGCTGCGGGCGCTGCCCGGCGACTCGCGTATGCGGCGGGCGGTGGTGCGGCTGATCCGTAGCCGGGCTGCACGGATCCTGACCTCGCCAGGTTTCACGATCCCCTTGTTCGTGCTCAGCCTCTACGGGCTGTACTTCACGCCGGTGTTCGATGAGCTGATGAGCACCTGGTGCGGGCACGCGGTGATGCTCGTCCACTTCGTGGTGACCGGGCTGCTGCTCTTCTGGCCGATTCTTGGCCTCGACCCCAGCCCGCGCCCGCTGTCGCCCCCGCTACGGCTGATCGAGGCCTTCCTGCCCGTGCCGTTCCACGCGTTCTTCGGCGTGACCGTGATGGGGATGACCACCCTTTTGGTGCAGACGTTCGCGCACCCTCCCCGGACGTGGCACCTGTCGCCGGTGGGCGATCAGCAGCTGGGCGGCTCGCTGGCCTGGGGGTTCACCGAGCTGCCGAACCTTGCCGTCGTGCTCATCGTCGCGACCACGTGGGCGCGGGCCAGTGCCCGCGAGGCGCGCCGTCACGACCGGTCCGAGGATCGCAGTGGTGAGGCGGACCGCAGGGCCTACAACGAGTGGCTGTCCTCGATGCCGCAGTGACGACGCCGGGCGTCGCCGGGGACCGACAGCTGATGGGTCGAGCCCTGCGTCGTGGGGGCCGTCACCCCGCTACCAGCCGAGGCTGTGAGCCGGGTCGACGCCGACGGTGGGCTCGTTGGCGGCCGCCGCGAAGGCCTCCAGCGCAGCAATGAGAGCAGAACGGTCGGAGTCTGGGAGATGCTGCACGATCCGCCCGATCGCCTCCCTTCGGTGCGCGGTGACTGCGTCGACCAGGGCCGCTCCTTGGCCGGTGACGGCGATCACGACCTCCCGCCGGTCGTCCGGGTTCTCCTGTCGGTCGACCAGTCCCTCCCGGACGAGGCGATCGACCTGGCGCTGCGCGGTAGAGGCGTTCACCCCAAGGCGCGTGGCGAGCTGGACCAGAGTGGTGTGACCGTGAGTCGCCAGCACAACCAGGACTCGGAACTGGGCGACGGTGACGGTCTCCTCGACATCGGACAGAGACCGTGCGGACACGCCCACCAGCGCGCGCGAGGCGGTGAGCAACGCGGTCACGAACTCGTCGTCGCCAGGGCCAGCATCGGTCGCCGGGGCCACCCGTTGATGCCCGTGATTATCTTGCATAACGCAATCATTGCATAATGCGTGCATGGCACCGAGATCCCCAGACCGGCGGCGAGGCCCCTCCAGGGCGCTGTGGAGCCAGGCCTCGGCCGGTTGGCGCCGCCCGACGCGTGGTTCACGCTCGTCGGCTGTCGGGGAGAGCCCGGGCGGGCAGCTGGCGTTCGCGGCGGCCGCCATGGTCGTTGGGGTGCTCACCGGCCTGATAGCGGCGACGTTCCGCGTCGTGCTCGAGCATGCGGGACGGGCCAGGCTCGAGCTCGTTGGATGGGCACACGGCAGCCCGGCCCTCGGGTGTGCCCTGGTCGTCCTGGGTTGCGCCGCGGCCACGAGCGCGGCCGCGTGGCTGGTCCACCGCGTCGAGCCGCACGCCGAGGGAAGCGGGATCCCTCGGGTGGAGGCCGTCGTCGAGGGCCGGACGCCCCCCGGACGCTTCCGGATCCTGCCAGTCAAGTACCTCGGCGGCGTGCTGTCGATCGGTTCCGGGCTCGCCTTGGGCAGGGAGGGCCCCTCGGTGCAGATGGGCGGGAACATTGCCGTCATCGTGGGCAGCGTGCTGCGTCGCAGTCGGGCCGATGTGCGGCTCCTCGTCGCAGCCGGGGCGGCCGCCGGCCTCGCGACCGCGTTCAACGCGCCGATCGCCGGCGGCGTCTTCGTGCTCGAGGAGCTGGTCAGGCGGTTCGACCCACGCACCACGCTCGCCACCCTGGTGGCCTCTGCCGCGGGGTTCGCCAGCGCACACCTGCTCCTGCATCACTCCACCGCATCCGACTTCCACGTGCCAGCCCTGGCCGACCCCACGCTGGCTCAGGCCCCTCTGGTGGTCGCCGTCGGCCTGACCGCCGGCCTCCTCGGCGTCGCCTACAACGCGGCCGTGATGAAGAGCCTGCGTATCGTCGACACCAGCCGGTGTCCGGTCGTGGCGCGTGCCGCACTGATCGGCGCACTCGTCGGAGCCGTTGGCTGGATCGCCCCGGCGGTGGTCGGTGGCGGGGACAACCTCACCCAGCAGGCCCTGTCCGGCCAAGGCACCATCGCTGGGGTGACTGGCTTGCTCGTGCTCCGCTTCGGGCTCGGCGTGGTCTCGTACGCCGCCTGCACGCCTGGGGGTCTCTTCGCGCCGATGCTCGTGCTCGGCTCGCACCTCGGGCTGCTCGTCGGGCTGGTCGGTCACGTGGTGGCGCCACACCAGACGCCGGCCCCGGCAGCGTTGGCGCTGATCGGGATGGCGGCATTCTTCACCGCGACCGTTCGCGCGCCCGTCACCGGCATCGTGCTCGCGACGGAGATGACGGCATCGACGACGCAGCTGGCGCCCATGCTCGGCGCCTGCGCGATCGCGATGCTGACTGCCTCCACGTTGCGGTCGACGCCGATCTACGACCAGCTCACCCGCCGAGCGGTCTCGGCCTTCAGAGTGAATGCCGCCGAAGCGCACGAGACATGACCGCACCAGTCCTTCACCGACTCGGTAACGCGGTCGCGGCCGCCGCGGTGTACCGCACGCATGTGCCGCCGTCCGAGCACCCCCAGCACATCGACATGCATTTGACGGGACCTGACTGGCTACGTCACGCCCGGTCGCCGAGCTGAGCTAGGACGATGGCGGCGTGCGCGCGGACCGGCTCCAGATCGGCCGGTTGGGCAACTGCCCGCTCGGCGTCTTCGACGACGAGCTGCACGTGTCCGGCGATGAGCCTACGGTCGCCAGGGTCGTGACAGAACGTGCCGGTGGTGGCCAACACCCGGAGCAGGGCGCGGTCCACCCGGGGCTCGGCGCACCCGTACCGGCGGATCTGACCGGTGGCCAGGTCGAGGTAGTAGGACAGGTCCCGGCCAGGTATGACGACCCGGATCCTCCCAGAATGGTCGCGCAGGCGTTGAGTCCCCAGCGGCCGGCGCACCAGGTCTGCGAGCAGGACGCCCAGGTGTTCCAGCGCCTGGATCGCCGTGTACGGGTCGTTGACGGCGGGCGACAGTGCCTTGACGGCAATGTCGGCGAGTTGCCGCACGCCGAAGGCCGCATCCTGTTCGGCCGTGCGCTCGTAGCCCAGACGGACCGCCACGGGTAGAGCCTCGCCGAAGTCTGCCGCGTCGGTTGCAGGGCCGTCCCGGGAAGGGGACTGGGACCACAACCACAACAGCGGTGCTCCTTCCACGACATACTCGCCCACCATCGTGGACACGGCCACCACCAGGTCGTGGTCCCTCGCAATCGGGAGGAGCACTTCGGGACGCATGGTCTGGACCCAACCGGACTGGTACGCCGGCACCGCGACGGCCCAGGTCGGCGGCGATGGGGCCGGTTCGGCGCTTACGCCCTGCGTGGGCAGGTCCTCGTCGATCACCCGGAGCGTGCTGCGTTCGACACTCCTCATCACTTCATCGATCTGGATGGAGTGCGCCAGGTGGTGCACGAAGAACACGAGCATGAGCAGGCTGACGAAGAGCAGCACCAGCGCAAAGCTGACCGCGAGCCGCGGGTAATCCTCCACCCGTTGTCCCGCCGCCACTCCGACCGTGAACAGGCCGGCCGTGCTGTAGGTGAACGTGGCGACGAAGACGCTCAACACCACCTGGTTGGTCCGGTCGCGCAGGAAGTTGCGCAGCAGTCGCGGTGAGAACTGCGTCGAAGCCAACTGCAGCGCGACAACCGTCAGCCCCAAGACGAGAGCGATCACGGTGGCCAAGGTGCTCGAAATCGCGATCAACAGCGTCCGCGCGTCGTCCGGGGTTCCCTGAAAGACGAACCAGCGGGTCGAGGACACGTCGACCTGGGACAGCACCAAGCCGATACCGAGCGCCAAGACCACAGCGATCGTGGGCAGCACTCACAAAGCCCCGCGGATGTACTCCCACAACGCCTCGCGTCGCACGCAGACCACACTGGCCGTGGGAGCCCACGCGGTCAACGCCCTGATCAAGATCATCGGGTGGGTCACCCACCTGCGCCGTGACCCTGTGGCTAAACTGCGTCACTTCGTTGAGAAGGCCGCGAGGGACACTCGGCGCTCGTGATCGAACCCTCCGAACACACACTCAGCCCTTTGCTCGCCGCGATAGCTGAGGGCTCAGCCGTCGGGCACTGGCGCCGAGCCCCTGCGACTCAGGGCCGCGGGAGCGGGTACCTTCTCCGCCCGCCTTTCCGAGTCGACCCGTGGACCAGCGTTCTCAACGTGCTGGCATGACCAATGAGCGTCTCCCCGCGCCTGGGTCGCGGCTCGGGGGCGTCATTCACGTGGGGTCGGCTCGCGTCTGGGTGGTGTTCTCGGCGCCGACCGGGGTCGGGTGGGTGGCTCGGCCATGGACCAGCGGGTTGATGAATGGGGGCGCCTTGGGGAAGTCCGTCTCGGCGATCTCCTCGATGCGCAATCCTTCGGATGCGAGCGTCAGACGCGTGGGCCGGTTGCAGTCGCACATGACCATTGCCCGGTTGAGCCAGTTGAACCGGTCCTGAAGCCGCGCATGCCTTTCGTCCTCCGAGCGCATGTGCTCCAAGAAGAGCAGCTGGCCTCCGGGTCGGAGCACCCGCCGGATCTCGCGCACCGCCAGTGGCTGGTCCTCGACTCCGCAGAGCACCAAAGTGCAGACCACGGTGTCGAACGAGTCGTCGTCGAACGGCAGTCGCTCGGCTGGGGCGCGCAGCACCGTTGCGGACCTTGGCTGCTGCTCGACCCTTCGCTGGAGCCGTTTCAACATGGACGGGTCTGGCTCGGTGAGAGTGAGGTGCTCGACGTCGGGCCCGTAGTGGGGAAGGTTGAGCCCGGTGCCGGCGCCCACCTCGAGCACGAGGCCCGTGGCCCGTGATACGACTCCGGCGCGCAAGTCAGCGAGTCCGGCGCGTTGCGCGCCGCCCATCTGCCAATCGTAGGTCGCTGCGAAGATGCGCTTTCTCAGTCCCATGGTCTTTGTCCTTTCAATGCCGTGAAGGGGTCAGGACAATTTGACGGGATCGCCCGGTGCCGGCGCGTGGGGCAGGTGCCCCATCTTTTCGGCTCAGTTCGGTGTGCCGGTGACGAGCCCGTGTCGGAGCGCGAAGAGGCTCGCGGTCACCCGGCTGGTCGCCCCGGTCTTGGCGTAGATGTGCTCGATATGATTGCGGGCCGTCTTCGGCGAGATCACCAGCTCAGTGGCGATCTGCTTGCTGGTCAGGCCGCGCGTCAGCAGTCGCAGGACCTCGACCTCGCGTGCTGTGAGCCCGGCCGGACGGGTGATTCGTACCGGGCTGCGGTGGCCGACGGCGACCAGCACCGCCTCCACGGCGTCCCCGTCGAGACGCCCCCTGCGCGCCTCGACCCGGAGCTCGACCGCCGCGCGCTCGGGTGTGAGCGCGGGGCGGTACGGGCGCGGCTCGACCATCGCCTCGTAGACGTCTGCGGCGCCGAGGATCCGAGCCTCCACGCCGATGGCCTCTCCGGTCAGCCCGCGGGGGTAGCCCGAGCCGTCGAGGCGCTCCCGCAGCTGTCCAGCGATCGCACCGACGGGGCTCAGAGTGGGGGACTGCCGCAGCATCCGTTCGGTGAAGTACGGCTGCAGATGCACACGCTCCCGCTCGGCGGCCCCTAGCGGTCCCCGCTTGTCCCAGATGGCGTTGGACACCCCGAGCCGTCCCAGGCCGTGCGCGAGCCCGGCGCGCCGCAGCGTCGTACGCCGGTCATCGGTGAGCCCCAGCTGTCGCCCGGCGTTGTTCACCACCTGGGCGACGGCGCGCGCGTGCCCCAGCATGTACGGCGACTTGAGGTCCACAAAGTCCGCCACCGCACCGAGAGCGGTGTCGAACTCGTTCTCGGTGAGCGGCCGGTCCAGCACCGGGTCGTCGGCGATCACCGCCTTCCACGTGTCGGCGCCGTCCAACCCCGCCAGCAGCTCGTCAGCGGAGCGTACGAACGCGGCGGCGACCTCGGGGTCGAACTGGATCCCGGCCAGCTTGCGAGCCAGGGCGGTCGCCGCAACCACGCCACCGGAGCGGTGGGCGACCTCGATGAACTCGGCAAACTGCGAGACCCGTGCCGAAACGGGGATCACGTCGCCACTCAGCTCCCCGGGCCAGCCGTGCCCGTCCCACTGCTCGTACGAAGCGCCCACGGCGTCCTGCACCGCGGGCGGGAGGCCGATCTCGGTGGCGAGGAGCCTGGCCATGGCCGAATGGCGGCCGATCATGTCGTCCACCTCGCGGCGACCCGCCAGCGCGAAGCTCACCCCCACCCGGAACCGCATGAGCAGGGGCTGCCCGGAGCCGATCCGGCGGAACGCGGCCACAGCCGGCCGCGCGCCCCGGACCCCGTGCGTGTACTTGTCCGACTTCAGCCCGATGTCGTCGCCGAACCACTTCGCCTGCTCGTGCGCGTCCGTGTGACACCCGACGTTCGTCAGCAGGGCGGTGTAGTAGACGGTGCTGCGCTCCTCCTCGCCCAAGTCGAGGTGGTCGGCCAACCGCAGGGCGATGCGGCACTGGCGTAGCACGTGCTCCATCGGCTGCCCAAAGCCGAGGTCGACGCCCAACGAGAGGGCTCCGAGCATCTCGGCAAGCCGAACCGGCTCTCCCATGGCTCCTCCTCGTCTGGGAGCACACATCCTCGATGACAACCCTGACCTCATCGAGCCCATGAGGCAACCGCCAGCGCCCCGAGCGGCAAAACCCATGATCTACGGGCGATCAGCGAGTCCGTGGAGAACGGGGTTGCGCCTTGCCATCGTCGCGGGCGTGGCACGCGCACACGGTGGCATTACGGGCCGTGGCCAATGTCGACGGATGCTGTCGGGTTCACCCTGCGCCTGTCGACGTCGTCCGGCGCCACGGCCTGACCCGGCGTGGCCAATTCGCACCCGCGCGAGGCGTACACGCGACCCTCACACTCGGGCACCGGAGGTCCTTGACCAACGAACTCCAGCGCGCTTACTGGTGACCGATGCAGAGGGGAGTTGTCGAGAGGAAGCCCAGTTGCTATTCGAAACGGAGCAGGAGTCCGCCGCGATTGCACACCCCCTCTCCCCACATCGCCGCAGGTCACCGGCGGGAGGCAGGTAGGAGACGCCCCGTCGCAGGCCCGATTTCCCCACGTATTCCCCGCGGAGTCATTCGGCCCCCACGTTTCCGCAGATCAGAGGCTTGCGCACTCGCCTTCGGAATCCGCAGCGCGAAATACCCCTCCCGGGTACATGCGAGAGGCCCTGACCGGCGTTTCCGCTGGTCAGGGCCTCTGGCGCACTGGGTGGCAGGTGAAGGATTCGAACCTTCGTAGCTCTCGCGACGGATTTACAGTCCGTTTCCATTGGCCGCTCGGACAACCTGCCTTGGTGCGTCTGGAAGGATAGCAAGAGATCGGGCGCGGTCCGAAATCGGGACCCCGGCGAGGCTTTCGTCGTGTCCGCGGGCCACCAGATGAGCGCCCAGGCGCCGTCCGACAGACCAGACAACAGCACGTGGAAGGACCCCACCGATGGCCGACTCGTCGTTCGACATCGTCAGCAAGTTCGACAAGCAGGAGATCGCCAACGCGGTCAACAGCGCCAGCAAGGAGATCGCGACGCGCTACGACTTCAAGAACGTCGGTGCCTCCGTCGACCTCGCCGGCGAGGTCATCAAGATGAAGGCGAACACCGAGGAGCGCTGCCTCGCCGTGCTCGACGTCGTGCAGACGCACCTCGTCAAGCGCAAGGTCAGCCTCAAGCACCTCGACGTCCCCGAGGCCGGTCCGCGCCTCTCGGGCAAGGAGTACCACCTCGACGCGCCCCTCAAGGAGGGCATCTCCCAGGAGAACGCGAAGAAGATCAACAAGCTGATCCGCGACGAGGGTCCCAAGGGTGTCAAGAGCCAGATCCAGGGTGACGAGCTGCGCGTCTCGAGCAAGTCCCGCGACGACCTCCAGGCCGTGCAGCGGATGCTGCGCGAGGCCGACCTCGACGTCGCGCTGACCTTCACCAACCAGCGCTGACCCTCCGGGTTCGCCTGTCGGACAAGCGAACCACGATGACAGACCACGTATGCCGTCCGCTGCAGCGGGCGGCATACGTGCGTCTCAGACGGGGCTGGCGAGGTCGCGGAGGTCCGGGAAGACCTCGACCGCGAGGGGCCACCAGAAGAGGTGGCCGCACAGCTCGGCATACTCCTGCGGCGTGACCCAGCGGGTCTCGTGGATGCCGTCGTCACCCTCGGTGATGTCCGGGCACGCGTCGTCCAACCGGGTGCGAAACACCTGCAGGAACGGCTTGTCGCGCCCGAAGACGTTGTCGTCGGTGCGCGGCGTGAATCGCTCGTAGCCGCAAGGGATCACGTCCGAGTGGCGCAGCCGGAGGCCCGTCTCCTCGAGAGTCTCGCGGACGGCGTTCTCGACCGGCGTCTCGTCCGCCTCACGCCACCCTCCGGGCGAGCCCCACTCACCGCGACGGATGCTGTGCACGACGACGAAGTCACCACGACGGTCGCGCACGAAGACCATGGCGGCCAGGACGCGCGCCGGGTCGAGGGGCTCGTCGGACGCGACGAGGTCGACGTCGCTGGCACCGTTGGGGAACGGCACGTCCAGGATGCGGCGCACCCCCCGGTCGCGCTTGCGCTTGCGCAGCCGCAGCCCCGAGGCGTTGAGGCGGCGCGCGAGCTCGACCCCCGTCGTCGGCTTGGCGCCGGCATCGACGGCGTCCTGCCAGCGGCCCTCGGGCACGTCGTAGTGGTCGCCGTCGAACGACCGCGGGTGCAGGGCTGCGGCGCGGGCGACCTCGTGCAGCTCGTCGTAGGAGGCGTCGCTGACGAGGTGGGCGAAGAGCCGACCGTGGGCGGGCCAGATCGGCTGGTCGATCCACACGGTCATGGCTCGAAGCCTAGGCCAGCGCGCTCCGTCCTGCCGTCCCCCGCCCCCCCCTGTGGATGACGCCGGCAGGCGCTCCCTCGCCCGACCTAGCCTCGAAAGCACGTGGCCACCGTCCGGTCGGCCTCCCGATCGAGGAGTAGACCCATGTCCCGTTCCGTCGTTGACACCGAACGCATCGCCGCAGCGGCCGCCGACATCAACCGGCTCGCCGACACCATCACCTCGAGCACGTCCGAGCTGCGCGGCCGGCTCGCCGGCATGGGCGCCGACTGGCAGGGCCCGGCGAAGGTGGAGTTCGAACGCGTCATGCACGACTACCAGCGCATCCAGGCACAGATGACCGAGGCGCTCGCCGATGTCGGCCGGCTCACGCTCAAGGCGTCGTCCGCCTACGCGGAGCACGAGAACGCGACGCGCGCCCTCTTCGCCCGCTGAACGGTCCGACGCGTGCCCGAGGCCGCTCACCCAGACGCCGAAGGGCGGCTCCCCACGAGGGGGAACCGCCCTTCAGTCGTGTTGCTGTGTTGCGTGGAGCAGGGGGCTCAGAAGCCCATGCCGCCCATGCCACCCATGTCGTCGCCACCGGGCATGGCCGGCGCGTTCTTCTCGGGCTTGTCCGCGATGACGGCCTCGGTCGTGAGGAAGAGCGCCGCGATCGAGGCTGCGTTCTGCAGCGCCGAGCGCGTCACCTTGACCGGGTCGATGATGCCGGCGGCCAGCAGGTCGCCGTACTCACCGGTCGCGGCGTTGAGGCCGTGACCGGCCTCGAGACCGCGCACCTTCTCGGCCACGACTCCACCCTCGAGACCGGCGTTGATCGCGATCTGCTTGAGCGGGGCCTCGGTCGCGACGCGCACGATGTTGGCACCGGTCGCCTCGTCACCCTCGAGCTTGAGCTCGTCGAGCGCCTTGGCGGCCTGGATGAGGGCCACGCCACCACCGGCGACGATGCCCTCCTCGACGGCAGCCTTCGCGTTGCGGACGGCGTCCTCGATGCGGTGCTTGCGCTCCTTGAGCTCGACCTCGGTGGCCGCGCCCGCCTTGATGACGGCCACGCCGCCGGCGAGCTTGGCGAGGCGCTCCTGGAGCTTCTCGCGGTCGTAGTCGGAGTCCGACTTCTCGATCTCGGCCTTGATCTGGGCGATGCGGCCCTCGATCTGCGAGCGGTCCTCGGCGTCCTCGACGATGGTCGTCTCGTCCTTGGTGACGACGACCTTGCGAGCCTTGCCGAGCAGGTCGAGGGTGGCGTTCTCGAGCTTGAGACCGACCTCCTCGGAGATGACCTGACCACCGGTGAGGATGGCGATGTCGGTGAGCATGGCCTTGCGGCGGTCGCCGAAGCCCGGAGCCTTGACGGCGACGGACTTGAACGTGCCCTTGATCTTGTTGACGACGAGGGTCGCGAGGGCCTCACCCTCGATGTCCTCGGCGATGATCAGCAGCGGCTTGCCGGACTGCATGACCTTCTCGAGCAGCGGGACGAGGTCCTTGATGCTGCCGATCTTGGAGTTCGCGACGAGCACGTAGGCGTCGTCGAGGACGGCCTCCATGCGCTCGGTGTCGGTGACGAAGTAGGCGGAGATGTAGCCCTTGTCGAAGCGCATACCCTCCGTCATCTCCAACTCGAGGCCCATGGTGTTGGAGTCCTCGACGGTGATGACACCTTCCTTGCCGACCTTGTCCATCGCCTCGGCGATGAGACCGCCGATCTCCTCGTCGGCCGCCGAGATGCTGGCGGTCGAGGCGATCTGCTCCTTGGTCTCGATCTCCTTGGCCTGCTCGAGCAGGCGGGCGGTGACGGCCTCGACGGCCTTCTCGATGCCGCGCTTGAGCGCCATCGGGTTGGCGCCGGCGGCCACGTTGCGCAGGCCTTCCTTCACCATCGCCTGGGCGAGCACGGTGGCCGTCGTCGTGCCGTCACCGGCGACGTCGTCGGTCTTCTTGGCAACTTCCTTGACGAGCTCCGCGCCGATCTTCTCGTACGGGTCGTCGAGCTCGATCTCCTTGGCGATCGAGACGCCGTCGTTGGTGATCGTGGGCGCGCCCCACTTCTTCTCCAGAACGACGTTGCGGCCCTTCGGGCCGAGGGTCACGCGGACGGCGTCGGCGAGGATGTTCATGCCCCGCTCGAGACCGCGGCGTGCCTCTTCGTCAAAAGCAATGGTCTTGGCCATTCGGGTGGTTCCTCCCACACGAAACGTTGGTGGTGGACCGCACGACGCCCGCGACGGACGGGATCGGTCTCCCCAGCTTCATGTCGCTGCGGACCCGACCCCTCGGCATACGGCCCATTTCTGTCACTCCCCTAGGGAGAGTGCTAACGCCATTATTGGCACTCTCGGGGTGAGAGTGCAAACGTTCCGGAGCGCTGCCGATCGGGCGTATGCCGTGCGCTCGGCTCAGGCGCCCACGGCCGGCGCCAGCGCGCCGGCGATACGGGCGGCATACTCCGTGGACTCCTGCTCCGACGCGTACGTCGTGCGGGGCCAGAAGAAGCCGCGCAGGCCGTCCCCCTTGGTGCGTGGCACGACGTGCACGTGCAGGTGCGGCACCGACTGGCTCACGACGTTGTTCACCGCCACGAAGCTCCCCTGGGCGCCGAGCCCCTCGACGGCTGCCGCGGCGAGCCGTTGCGCCGCCCCGAGCAGCGTGGCGTGCAGGTCGGCGGGCAGGTCGAGCAGGGTGTCGACGTGCCGGCGCGGCACGAGCAGCACGTGGCCCTTGAACACCGGGCGCCGGTCCAGAAAGGCGACGAGCTCGGGCTCGTCGAGCACGACGTCGGCGGGCGTCTCTCCGGACACGATCGAGCAGAAGACGCAGTCCATGGCGACAGGCTCCCACGCCGTCGCCGGTCGAGCCGTCTCGCAGCCAGCTCAGCAGAGGACGAGCAGGAGGCAGCGGCTGGTGGTGGGCGTCGTGGTCGGGCTCGTGGTGCGGGTCGGGGTGCGGGTCGGGGTGGGGGTCGTGGTGGTCGGCGAGCTGGTCGGCGCCGGCTCGCGCGACCCGGTCTGCCTCCGCTTCCGCTTCTGGATGTCATGGGTCTCCACCGGCAGCGGCACGGCCGTGGCTGATGGAGCAGGCGCCGCCTCGGTGCTCTGACTCGGTGGGGGCGTGGGCGGCGTGCTGGCCGGCGCCGAGGACGCGGGGTCGCCGTTCGGCGCCGCCACCGGCGTGGCCGAAGAGCGGTTGGAGCTCCGGGAGGTGATCGAGCCGGCCTCGCGGGTCGCGCTCGGCGTGGACGTCGCCGCGACCGGGGCCAGGTCGTCCGCCGTCGCGGTCCGCGTGGAGTCGCCGTTGGGCAGCCCGACGCGGGGAGCCGAAGCGGTGGTCCGGACCGGAGAGCCGGCGTCGGGCCAGTAGGCGATGGCACCGGTCGTCAGGAGAGCCACACCTGCCACCCCGGCCACGCCGGCTGCGAGAACGCGCTTGCGGCGTCGCTCCGAGGCACGTCTGGAACTGCGGGTGTCGGTGGACATGGCATGCCACGGTAGACGAACGGGCGGAGGACCGCCCATTCGCGCGTGCGCCGATACGGTGTTCACATGCTCGACGGGACGCGACCGGAGACCGGCATCACAGCGCAGGACCGCCGGTGACTGCCGCACCGGGAGGTGGCTTCACGGAGGTGGCCGACCGGGTCTTCGTCGCGCGCTACCGCGAGTGGGACGTCAACGTCGGCCTCGTGCTCGGTCGCCACGGCGCGGTCGTCATCGACACGCGGGCGAGCGACGTCCAGGGCGCCCACGTGCTCGACGACGTCCGCCGCCTCGGCAAGGACGTCGTGGTGCGCCACGTCGTCAGCACACACGTGCACTTCGACCACACCTTCGGCAACGCCGCGTTCGAGACGGCCATCGTGCACGCCCACGACAACGTCGGTCGCACGACGCAGACTGCGGCCGAGCACATCAAGGCCCTCGTCCGCGCCGACCCCGGAGCCGCCCCGGAGTACGGCTACACCGAGCGCGACGCCGCCGAGGTGTTGGCGACGGTCGTCCGGGGCCCGGACCGCACCTTCGGCTCCAACGCGACCATCGACCTCGGTGACCGGGTCGTCACGATGGCGTATGCCGGCCGCGGCCACACCGACGGCGACGTGGCGGTGCTCGTGCCCGACACCGACGTCATGTTCCTCGGCGACCTCGTCGAGGAGAGCGCGCACCCGTCGTTCGGCGACGACTGCTGGCCGCTCGAGTGGGCAGACACCCTGACCTCCCACCTCGTACAGGTGTCGGAGCGCACTGTCGTCGTGCCGGGGCACGGCCGACCGCCCCTCACGTCGCCGAGGGGCCTGATGGGCGATTGCCGGTTGGGTTGGTGGTGTTCTTCCGGCACCTGGTGCCGGAAGAACTCCACGAACCCACCCGGCATTCGCCCATCAGGCCGCTCGGCGACGTGAGGGGACCGCGTCACAGTCGGGACCGCAGGGCCTGAGGTCCTCCGTCCAACCGCGAGCCCGGAGCAGGCGCCCGACGACGCGACTGCCCCGACAGGGCTCGAGGACCTGGCCCCCCGAACCGGATGCCTGCCTCGCCCCGCACCACGGCGTCGACGTCTCGCTCGAGGTCGGCCCACTCGCGCCGCGGCCCCACGTGGACGAACCGCCCGTCGAGCTCGACGACGACGGCGAAGTCGGAGTACTCCACGTCGCGGTAGGTCACGCCCCGCCTCGTGACGACTTTGACCTGCCGCCTCGCGGTCGGCAGGCCGTGCGACCGCTCGACGTCGCGGAGGTAGCGACGTTCGAACACCGACATCGACCCCGCAGCGACATCGGCGAGGATGGCCAGCAGCAGGCGCCGGCGAGGCAATCGACCTCGCGCCGACAGCGCGTCGTGCAGACGGGTGGCCGTCGTCATTCCTCCTTGGCAGGCATCGGCCAGCAGAGCGACGGCGCCGGCCTCGTCCCGGCACGCGGAGGCGACGTCGAGCAGAGCCTCGTCGAGTCGGAGCGGGGCGGCGACAGATGGAGCTGGACTCGCTCGTCGAAGTCGGTCCGGCGCGTCACGACCACGCCGGGTGGTGGCACGACACGCCGGCTCGCGTCCACGACGACGTGGATCGGTTCGAGCAACAGCGGGCGCGCCGCGTCGCCGCCCGAGGGCCGCCACCCTCTTTCGTCCACGACGGACCGGAGACCGTGCGCCCGCAGTGCTGACGGCCCCGCAAGCGCTGCGGGCGAGTGGAAGAGCACGGCGCCCCAGGCACGCTGCGACCAGGTCGGCATCCCGGTGTGGTCGACGTAGACGCCGGGGTGGAGCCGAGCGAGCTCGCGCCGACGCAACAGTCGCTCGAGGGCGTTGTCATCGAGACCGCACTCGAAGGCCTGCGCTCTCGAGATCACCCCGTCCTGCGATCGGAGCACGCGGACGGCCGACGACAGGTCCATGCCTTTGAGGGTGGCCTCGTTCGCGCGCGAACGAGGCCGGGCAGCCGGAGCGGTCCTGTGGACCAGCGCCGACGTGAGCTTGGGGGTGTGGACAACATCCAGCACGGTCAAGGAGATCCATCGGCGCCAGGCGTCGGCAGAACTCCACGACTCTGCGGCCGCAACGGGCCGATGCACCGCGTCAGCAGTCGCGCGACGCGCCGCGACGCTATCCCTCCAAACCGGCTCGAACCGGGCGGTGCGCCCGTAGCATCCGGGCAACTCGCCCATTGCCGAAGGACGCCCCGTGCCCGCTCCGTCTCCGTCCACCACTGCGCGCACCGACCTGTCGTGGTTCGCGCGCCGCCGCCGAGCCGTAACCGACGCGGCGGCCCGCCGCACCCACGCCGACCTCGTCGCGCGCGGGCTCTCCGCTGCAGGATCGCGCACCACCACGGGGCTGACCGTCCTTGCCGCCGGGGTCCTGGCGGTCGCAGCCGCAGCGGTGGCCCTCCTCGCGTGGGCCACGGTGCTGCCGAAGGGGCTGTGGGGCTGGGTCGGCGTCGCGGCCGGCTGGGTCCTCGTCGCGGCCCTCGCGCCCCGCCCGGTCCAGGTGAAGGGCACGACGGAGCTCGACCCGGCGCAGTTCCCGGCCACCCACCGACTCCTTCGGGACCTCGCCGCCGCGGTGGGCGCGCCACCGCCCGCTGCGGTCCATGTCGACGCCGACTTCGGCGCGGGCGTCGTCAGCACCGGCTGGACCCTTCGACCCACTCTCGTCGTCGGCCTGCCCCTCTGGACCTGCCTCACCGACGACGAGCGCATCGCGCTGCTCGGCCACGAGCTGGGCCACCTCCGGGGCCGCGACACCGCGCGCGCCGCGCTCCTCGGGCATACACACGGGCTGCTCGAACGGCTCGCGACCCTGCTGACACCCCTCCCCCGTGACGCCGTCTCCGACCTTGAGGACGCCCGACTCGGGGTCCAGCGCTCCAACGCCATGATGAACGGGATCGGCCGGGCCGTACTCGCCGTCGGGTCGCTGCCGGCGCTGCTGCTGCTCCTGGTCTTCGAGCGGGCCGTCGCACGTGAGAGCCAGGTCCGGGAATATGCCGCAGACCTGCGCGCCGCCGAGGTGGCCGGCACGTCCGCAGTCGTCCGCCTCCTGCTCACGGCCATGGGGATCGCGGGCATCCACACCCTGGCCGGAGCCGCGGCGCGCCGCCGCGAAGACCCCTTCGCCACGCTGGCGCAGGTCCGCGACCGGGCCCGCCTGACCGCCGGCCAGATCGCGCAGGCCCGCCGACGCGCCCGCGAGGAGGGCCTGCGCTGGGATGCCAGCCACCCCCGCGACGACCTCCGGCTCAGCGTGCTCGAGGCACACCCCACGGCGCCGGACCCCACCGCGCTCGAGGCGCGTCACGCGCTCGTCCGCGCAGCTGACGCCGAGCTCGCCGGTCTGCGGCCGGTGCTGACCCGACCGTTCCGCGACGACCTGCTCGAGAGCTGGATCTGACGCGGCCTCAGCGCGCGAGTGCGGACGGGAAGGCGTCGGCCCACGACCGCAGGGCCACGCCGCCGTCCGCCGAGCGGTCGACCGACGTCGCGGCGAGCAGGGCGTGGACGATGGCCCGCGCGACGCAGTCGGCCCCGGCCTCCATGAGCAGCGTCTGCTCCACGGGGTCGGGTGCCGGCCGTTCGCCCGTGGCCAGCGCGAAGAGCGTGTCGCCGTCGAAGAGCGTGTGCACCGGCTTGAGCGCCCGCGCGAAACCGTCGTGACCGATGCCGGCCGCCTTCTGGCACTGGGCCTTCGTCAAGGTCGCATCGGTCGCAATGACCCCGATCGTCGTCGCCAGCCCCGGTCGACCGGCGTTCGGGGGCAGCGCCTCGGCCCGGGCCCGCGATTCCTCGAGCTCAGCGCCACTCGGGCGCCCGACATGGGCCAGCTCGTCCCCGAGGCCCAGGCCGACGGCATACGGCAGCCCGGTGGCCGGGTCTACGGCTGAGCCCACCGCGTTGACGGCGACGAGCGCGGCGACGGTGGTGCCCGAGGCGAGCACGACGCTCGCCGAGCCGATGCCGCCCTTGAAGCCGCCGACTTTCGCTCCCGTGCCGGCGCCGATGCAGCCCTGCTCCACGGCGGCTGCCGACGCGCCGGCGTATGCCGCCCTGCCGTCCTCCGCGCGCGGACGGTGACCCCACGTGCCGCCACGCCCCAGGTCGAAGAGGATCGCCGACGGCACGATCGGCACGATCTGTCCGGGCTCGCCGACCGGCCAGCCGATGCCGTCGGCAGCCAGCGCGTCCATGACACCGTCCGCGGCAGCGAGCCCGAAGGCCGACCCGCCTCCGAGGACCACTGCATGCACCCGGTCGACGAGGTTGCGGGGGTCGAGCACGTCGGTCTCCCGCGTGCCGGGACCACCGCCGCGGACGTCGACGCCGGCAACGACTCCACCGAGCGGGGCGACGACGACGGTCACGCCCGTCAGCCAGCCCGGCTCGTCCCGGGTGCAGTGGCCGACGCGCAGTCCCGCGACGTCGACGAGCGAGTTCGTCGGGCCGGGCGCGGGGACCCAGGCCGCACCGCTCACCGCGGGTCCCGCAGGTCGAACTCCATGAGCCGACCGGGCGAGGTGAAGCCGAGTCGCTCGTAGAACTCCTGCGCACGGTCGTCCGGCGCGTTGAGCCGGATCCACTTGACGTCGGTGGTGCGCGACCACTCGATCATCGCCTCGGTGAGAGCCCGGCCGACGCCGCGGTCACGACAACCGGGCGCCACGAACAGGCCGCCGACGTGCAGCCACGACACGTCCTTGCGCCCCGGCCACGGCAGCGCCCGGATGCGCCGGGTCTCGAGGATGCCGGCGTGCTGGCCGCGGCTCTCCGCGATCCACGTCGGCCGGTCCGGCCGCTCCGCCAGCCACGCGTCGACGAAACGGTCGAGGTAGCCGGGCTCGGACGGCATGCCGAGCTCGCGGGCGAACTGCAGGTGCAGTGCGGCGACGACGAGGGCGTCGTCAGCCGACGCGCGACGGATGGTCACCTCGGCCATGAGGGAAGTGAACCATGCCGGCGCCGGAAGGGCGCGCACCCACCGCCCCGCCGGGTGGGTCAGCCCAGCTGGTGGGACGGGTCAGACGTTGATGCCGAGGCGGCGGCTCGTGCGCGCCCGCTGGCGGCTCGCGCGCATCCGGCGCAGGCGCTTGATGAGCATCGGATCGGCCTCGAGGGCCTCCGGGGTGTCGAGGAGCGCGTTGAGCACCTGGTAGTACCGGGTCGAGCTCATGTCGAAGAGCTCCTTGATGGCCTGCTCCTTGGAGCCGGCGTACTTCCACCACTGCCGCTCGAAGGCCAGGATCTCGAGGTCGCGGGCGCTGAGGCCGCCCTCGGACTCGTGGCGGTGCGGCTGCGCCGTGGCGTGATCTGTGCTCATGTCCCCGTCTCGCTGCAGTCGTGCTGCGTCTCGCGTCGTGCGTTGGCTCCGGTCACACCTTAGACCCAAATGACAGGGGTGTCATTTGCCTCCCGCCGCACGTGCGGGCGCGTCGCGGGGCCGGTTCGACCCTCATGAAACACCCGTCACACCGGCCACTCCGACACCACGCGGCCGCTCACGCCATCGTGTCGAGGATGGCGTTGACGTCCTCCTTCGTCGTGTGCGGGTTGACGATGGCGAAGCGCGTCAGCGTCTCGCCGCGGAAGCTCGTCGGCACGACGAACGCGAACTCCTCCCCCAGCAGCCGGTCGGTCCAGGCCTGGTAGTCCTCCGGGCCCCACCCGAGGCGCCGGAAGACCACGACCGAGAGGTCGGGCTCGCGCACCGCCTCGAGGTAGTCGCGGCGGCCGATCTCGTCCGCGGCGAAGCGCGTCACCTCGAGCGTGCTCTCGATCGCCTCGACGTAGGCGTCGGTGCCGTGCACGGCGAGGGAGTACCAGAGCGGCAGCCCACGGGCGCGGCGCGTCAGGCCGATGGAGTAGTCGGTCGGGTTCCACTCCGCCGACTTCGTGATGACGTCGAGGTAGCCCGCCTCCTGCGTGTGCGCGACCCGGGCCAGCTCCGGCTCGCGGTAGATCAGGGCGCAGCAGTCGAACGGGGCGAAGAGCCACTTGTGCGGGTCGACGATGAACGAGTCGGCGTGCTCGATGCCCTGGAAGAGGTGCCGCACGGAGGGCGCGGCGAGGCCGGCCCCGCCGTAGGCCCCGTCGACGTGCAGCCACAGGCCGTACTCGCGGCACACCTCGGCGACCGACGCGAGGTCGTCGACGACGCCGAAGTTCGTCGTGCCGCTCGTCGCGACGACGGCGAAGAAGGTCTCCGGACCGTACTCCTCGAGGGTCTTGCGCAGCTCGGGGCCGGTCAGGCGCAGCTTCTCGTCGACGTGGACCCCGCACACCTCGGCGTCCATGACGGCCGCCATCGAGACGACGGACGAGTGCGCGTTGTCCGTCGCCGCGATCCGGTAGGGCCGGGCTCCCGTGCCGGCCTCCCTGGCCCTGGCCCTGGCCGTATGCCGTGCCACGACGAGCGCTGACAGGTTGCCGACCGTGCCGCCGGGCACGAAGACGCCGCCTGCGGACTCGGGCAGGCCGGCGAGGTCGCTGATCCAGCGCAGCGCCTGGTTCTCTGCGTACACCGCGCCCGCGCCCTCCATCCACGACCCGCCGTAGATGGACGAGGCGCCGACGACGACGTCGAAGGCCGCGGCCTCACGCGTCGGCGCGCAGGGGATGAAGGAGAGGTAGCGGGGGTGGTCCGTCGACAGGCAGGCCGGCGCCAGCGTGTGCTCGAAGAGCTCCATCGCGCGCGTCGAGCCGAGGCCCGCCGCGGTGATGGTCTGCCCGGCTGCCGACCGGAGGTGCTCCTCGGTCTCGGCCCCGTCGAGCGGGATCGGGTCCATGAGCAGGCGCTCGCGGGCGTAGCGGAGGACCTTGTCGACGGCGACGTGGTCGGCGTCCTTGTGGAAGCTGTGCACGCACAGATGCTAGGCCCTACGACCCGACGCCTCCGACCCTCGGGCGGTCCATGGAGGCCCGGTCCGTGGCCCGACGACCCGGATCCGCGCCTCAGCCGAGGAGGGCGGTGCGCAGCTCGCCGGCGTCGTGGGCGACGACCGTCGGGCGCACTCCGTGGAGCGCCTCGGGCAGCCCCGCACCCCACGTGACGGCGACGGTGTCCATGCCCGCCGCCTTGCCGGCGAGCACGTCGACGACGGCGTCCCCGACGTAGACCGCGTCGTTCGAGCCGCGGCCCATCCGTTCGAGGGCGAGCAGAAGCGGCGTCGGGTCGGGCTTGTGCCGCTCGGTGTCCTCCATGGCCACGAGGACCTCCACGTGCTCGCTGAGCCCGAGGATGTCCATGGCCTGCTGCGCCGACTCGCGGCGCTTCGAGGTGGCGACGCCGACGTGGACGCCGGCGGCGCGCAGCTCGCCGAGCACCTCACGCACGCCGTCGTAGCCGCGGATGAGCCGCTCGGTGTTGTCGGCGTTCCACTGGAGGTACGTCGCGTAGAGCTCGTCCGCCTGCTCCGGCGAGTGGTCGCGGAAGGCGCTCAGGAGCGGGCGTCCGATCCACGAGCGGATCACGGTCGGGTCCTCCTCGTGACCGAGGATCGTGCGGAAGGCATGCTGGTACGACTCGACGATGAGGTTGATCGTGTCGGCCAGCGTGCCGTCGAGGTCGAAGACGGCGGTGGACCAGCGGGGAGAAGTCACCGGCCGAGCCTAGGGCAGCGCGGCGTCCAGCCAGCGCCCGCGTCTCATGACCCGGGTCGGGCGCGCATTCGCGTCGACGACGACGACGTCGGCCCGGGAACCCGCCGCCAGCGATCCCCGGTCGCTCAGCCCGAGCGCGCGGGCAGGGGTGCGCGTGGCGGGGCGGACGGCATACGCCAGGGGTGTGCCGGCGGCGACGACCCGGGTGACGATGTCGGCGACGTGGCTCGTGCCTCCGGCGATCGAGCCGGGCGTCGTGCCGTCCGGGTCGCGAGCCAACCGGGCGACGCCGTGGTCGACGACGACCGAGAGCCCGCCCAGGACGTACGCGCCGTCCCCCACCCCGGCGGCAGCCATCGCGTCGGAGACGAAGGCGACGTGGTCGACGCCGACGAGGTCGAGGACGGTGCGCGCCGTGTCGTCGGACAGGTGCACCCCGTCGGCGATGAGCTCCACGGTGACGTGGCCGCGCGCAGCCGAACGCATCAGTGCCGCAACGGCGCCCGGCTTGCGGTGGTGCCACGGGTCCATGCCGTTGAAGAGGTGGGTGCCGAGGTCGGCGCCGGCCGCGACCGCCTCCTCGACCTGCGCGTACGTGGCCGTCGTGTGGCCCACGGCGGAATGGATGCCCGCCGCCGTGAGCCAGCGGACGAGGTCGAGCCCGTGGGCGCGCTCGGGGGCCAGCGTCACCTGACGGAGGTGGCCGCGGCCGAGCTCGATGAGGCGCTCGACCTCGGCGAGCGTGGGGTCGCGCAGGAGGGTCGGGTCGTGGGCGCCGCAGCGCGCCTCGGCGAGCCACGGGCCCTCGAGGTGGATGCCGTCGACGACGCCGTCGTCGGCGAGCTCGGCCAGCATCGCGACGCCACGTTCGAGGTCGCGCGGGCTCATCGTGACGAGGCTGGCCAGCAGACTCGTCGACCCGTGGGCGTGGTGGTGCTCGGCGGCCGCGGCCGCGGCGTCGTCGCGCAGGTCGGTGAACGCGGTGCCCCCGCCGCCGTGGCAGTGGAGGTCGACGTATGCCGGCAGCATCGTCCCGCTCACGCGCTCGGCCGCCGCGGCGCCGGGTGGGGGCACTTCCCCCGTGGTCAGGGGGGTCACCGCAGCGATGCGCCCGCCCTCGATCTGGACGAGGACGTCGGGCAGCACGGTGTCGTCGACGAGGGCGGGTCCGCGCAGTGTGAGGTTCATCGGGGTCGATTCTGTCGCACCCGGGGCGGGGGTAGCGTGTGGGCGTGCCAGCCCGACCCCTTGCCGACCTCGTCCACCCGACGTGGGTCCCGGCGCTCGAGCCGGTGGCGGACACGATCGCCTCGATGGGTGAGTTCCTGCGCGCCGAGGTGGCGGCCGGTCGTGGCTACCTCCCAGCGGGCGAGCGCGTGCTGCGGGCCTTCTCGCTACCGCTGCCCGACGTGCGCGTGCTCGTCGTCGGACAGGACCCATACCCGACGCCGGGCCACCCGGTGGGGCTCTCGTTCAGCGTCGCGCCCGACGTGCGTCCCGTCCCCCGCTCGCTGCAGAACATCTACCAGGAGCTCGGCACCGACGTCGGCCTGCCGACGCCTGCGAACGGTGACCTGACGCCGTGGTTCGAGCGGGGTGTCATGCTGCTCAACCGGGTGCTCACGGTGCGCCCGGGCGCGAGCGCCAGCCATCACGGCAAGGGCTGGGAAACCGTGACGGCACAAGCGATCTCGGCTCTCGCCGAGCGCGGCGGTCCGCTCGTCGCCATCCTCTGGGGTCGCCAGGCGCAGTCACTCGGCCCGATGCTCGGGGACGTGCCGCGCATCGAGTCGGCTCACCCGTCGCCACTGTCGGCGCGCTCCGGCTTCTTCGGCTCGCGGCCCTTCAGCCGCACCAACGACCTCCTCGCCCAGCAGGGCGCGGCACCCATCGACTGGAGGCTGACATGACCCAGCCCGCCCCTGACGGTTCCGACACCACGGTGTGGACCCGCTTCGTCGCGATCGGCGACTCGTTCACCGAGGGCATGTGCGACGACGACCCGGACTTCGGCCACGACGGCGAGTTCGCCGGCTGGGCCGACCGGCTGGCCTCGCACCTGTCCGAGATCGCCCGCGGGGCGGGGGTCGACTTCGGCTACGCCAACCTCGCGGTGCGCGGCCGCAAGCTCGCCGACGTCGTCGGCCCGCAGCTCGAGGACGCGCTGTCGCTGCAGCCCGACCTCGTGAGCATCGTCGGCGGCGGCAACGACATCCTGCGCCCCAAGGCCGACCTCGACGGGCTCGCCGCTCGGCTCGAGGCCGCGGTCGCGCGCATCCGGGCCACCGGGGCCGACGTCCTCATGGCGACGCCGGTCGACCCGGCCGACGCGCCCCTGGTCAAGGCGACGCGGGGTCGCGCCGCGATCCACACCGCCAACATCTGGAGCATCGCGCGCCGCAACGGCGCGCACGTCGTCGACCAGTGGGGCCTGCACGCCCTGCGTGACTGGCGGATGTGGTCCGAGGACCGCATCCACATGACGACGGAGGGCCACCGCCGCGTCGCCCTCGCCGCCCTCGAGGCGCTCGGTCACACGCCGGCCGAGACCGGCTGGGCCACTCCGCTCGAGCCGGCCCCGCCGATCGGTCGCCGCGAGGCACTGCAGGCCAACGCCCAGTGGGCCAAGGAGTACGTCGGACCCTGGGTCCACCGCCGCCTCACCGGCCGCTCGTCGGGCGACCAGCGCCAGGCCAAGCGCCCCGACGTGACCCCGCTCGACCCGTCCTGACCCCAGCCAGCCACTGTCGTATGCCGTGTCGCGGACTCAGCGACACGGCATACGCCCACTCCGGTTGGGACTGATGACGCACCTGCGCGGGGTCGAGGCGGCTGGCTGAGCACCGCGCGCGGCGCCATGAGCGCGAAGGTGCGTCATCGGTCCCGCGGGCCACACCCTGTGGAGAAGTCCGGCACGCCCGTTCTCTGCTCCGTCAGGCTCGGTCCATGGCTCGGCAGTGGCGTGGCCACTCCGCCTCGCACCGTCGTCGACTGCTGCCTCGACCTGCCCTTCGACGAGGCGCTGTCGGTCGTCGACTCGGCGCTGCGGGCCGGCCTGACTCGGGGCGCGATGCTCACGGCCGCCACCTGCCTCGGACCCCGCCACCGGGCCCGGGTGCTCCACGTCGTGCGTCTCGGCAGCGCGAAGGCCGCCAACCCGTTCGAGTCGGTCCTCCGGTCCATCGCCCTGCGCATCGAGGGCACGACCTGGGACCCCCAGCACCGCATCCGCTACGACGACTTCTTCGCGAAGGTCGATCTCGGCGAACCCTCGCTCGAGCTCGTGCTCGAGGCCGCCAGCTTCGAGTTCCACGGTGAGCGCGCAGCCTTCGGTCGCGACTGCGAGCGCTACGACGAGCTCTTCTCGCGCGGGTGGCTCGTGCTGCGCTTCACGTGGGAGCAGGTGATGCTCCGGCGGGCCTGGGTCGCGCGGGTCATCGAACGTAGGGTGAGCCGGCGCCGGGCCGAGCGGGGAGGGATGACGCACCTTGGCCAGTCGGGAGCGGTTGCGTAAGCACGGCGTCGCCCTCCCCGGACGGGAACGTGCGTCGACGGTCCCCATCGCAGCCCGCCCCGAGCGCGCGTATGCCGTCCCGCGGCTCAGCGGGACGGCATACGTTCTCGGGTCGGTGAGGTCTCAGACGGAGGCGGCGAACGCCTTCTCGAAGATGTCGAGACCCTCGCTGAGCAGCTCGTCGCTCGCGGCGAGCGGCGGCAGGAAGCGGAAGACGTTGCCGTACGTGCCGCACGTCAGGGTGACGAGACCATCGGCGTGGCAGGCCTTGTTGACCGCGCCGGTCAGGGCGGCATTGGGCGTCAGGTCGCCGGGACCGTTGACGAGCTCGACGGCGAGCATGGCGCCGCGGCCGCGGATGTCGCCGATCTGCGGGTACTTCTCCGCGAGCGCCTTGAGGCGCGGGACGAAGAGGGCCTCGACCTGCTTGGCGCGGCCGCAGAGGTCCTCCTCCTTCATCGTCTCGATGGCCCCGAGCGCTGAGGCGCAGGCGACGGGGTTGCCGCCGTAGGTGCCGCCGAGGCCGCCGCCGTGGATCGAGTCCATGACGTCGGCGCGACCGGTGACGCCGGCGAGCGGCAGTCCGCCGGCCATGCCCTTGGCCGTGGTGATGAGGTCGGGCACGACACCCTCGTGCTCGCTCGCGAACCAGTCACCCGTGCGGCAGAAGCCGGTCTGGACCTCGTCGGCGATGAAGAGGATGCCGTTGTCGGTGCACCAGTCGGCGACCTGCTTGACGAATCCGGGTGCGGGGGCGATGAATCCGCCCTCGCCCTGGATCGGTTCGAGGATGACGGCGGCGAGGTTGTCCTCCCCCACCTGCGCATGCACCTGGCTGACGAACGTGTCGAACGACTCCTTGGCGCAGTCGGCGGGGCCGCCCGGCCAGCGGAACGGGTAGCTCATCGGCGCGCGGTAGACCTCGCCGGCGAACGGGCCGAACTTGTGCTTGTACGGCATGTTCTTCGCCGTCAGTGCCATCGTCAGGTTGGTCCGCCCGTGGTAGGCGTGGTCGAAGGCGACGACGGCGTTGCGCCCGGTGAAGTGGCGGGCGACCTTGACGGCGTTCTCGACGGCCTCGGCGCCGGAGTTGAAGAGCGCGGTGCGCTTCTCGTGGTCGCCGGGCGTCAGGTCGTTGAGGGCTTCCGCCACCTCGAGGTACTCCTCGTAGGGCGTCACCATGAAACAGGTGTGGGTGAAGTCGGCGACCTGCGCGGTGACCCGGTCGACGACGCGCGGGGCGGCGTTGCCGACGGTCGTCACGGCGATGCCGGAGCCGAAGTCGATGAGCTGGTTGCCGTCGACGTCGACGAGGATGCCGCCACCGGCGCGCTCGACGTACACGGGCAGGCCGGTGGAGACCCCGGCGGACACGGCCGCCGTCTTCCGGGCCTGGAGCGCGGCCGACTTCGGGCCAGGGATCGCGGTCTGCAGCAGCCGCTGCTGGGGGACGTTGCTCATGGGGGCCAGTATGCCGTTCGCCCGCCTCCCGGCGGAACCCGGTCCCGGGGTCCACGGGATGCGCATTCCGCACGTGATCCGTGGCTTCGGTCGCGAACTCAGCAGCAAAAGGCACAGTTCGCGACCGAACACGTCGTCTGGACGGACCAGCAGTCGCCCCGTCACCCGTCCGGGCGGACGACCCGGTAGCGCAGGTGGACGGTCTCGGGCGTGCCGACGGCTTCGAGCAGCTCGAGCGCCACGTGGCCGGCGTCGAGCCCAGCGAACATCGGGGTGCCGCTGCCGAAGAGCACCGGCGCGACGTGCAGGGAGAGCTCGTCGACGAGTCCGGCCGCGAGGCACCGGCGGCCCAGGTCCGCGCCTCCCATGACGGTCACGGTGCGGCCAGCAGCGGCGGCGCGGGCCTGGTCGATCGCGGACTCGATCCCGTCGGTGACGAAGGTGTAGACGCCGCCCTCGGGGACGGTGCCGGCCTCAGGTGCCTCGTGCGTGACGACGAAGACCGGGCGACGCGCGGGCCCGGAGGGGCCGTCGGCGCGCCAGCCCGGGATCGAGTGGTCGTAGGTGGTTCGGCCGGCGACCACGGCGCCGAGGTCGGCGACGGCGCGCTCGAGGTACTCGTGGTCGACGAGCCAGCCGTGCAGTTGCACGCCCCCCGGTCCGAGCGGCTGCTCGGCCGTCCGGGGCGCTGCCGTGACGAACCCGTCGAGGGACAGGCTGATGTCGAAGACGACCCTGCTCATGGTTCCTCCTTGGTGATGGGTCGTTCGGCCGGCGGCACACCCTGTCGGCGCCGCCGGCCGGGTGGGTCAGGGCTCGAGGTCCTCGCCGAACCGGCCGCGGGCCGCGTGCGGGATGAGCGGCTTGTCGGCGCGAGACCTGAGCTGCTGGACCGCCCACGAGTTGCCGTCCGGGTCGGAGAAGCCGAAGAACGTGCCGCCGTCGCGGGGGTCGATGACCTGGATCTCGGAGCACACGACCCCCTTGCCGACGAGCTCGTCCCGGGCCGCCGCCGCGTCGGCGACGACGAGCTGGATGCCGTGCAGCGACCCTGGCGCCATCGCCCTCTGCGACGGCAGGTCCCCGACGACGATCGAGCAGCCGGACCCGCGCGGCGTGAGCTGCGCGACGTGCATGTGCTCGTTCTGCGTCTCGTGGTCGAGGTCGAAGCCGACCCGGTCCCGGTAGAACGCGATGGCGGCGCCCAGGTCGCTGACCGGGACGATGACCACCTCCAGGGTCCAGTCCATGGCGCTCATCCCTGCGCCGGGGCGGGCGCGGCCGTGGGCGTGGACGTGGGCGCGGACGTCGGCTGAGCGACGAGCTCGTCGAGGCGCTCGTAGCCCTCGGCCATCCCCTTCTCCATGCCGCTCTCGGCCATCATGTCGCGGCCTTCGACGGTGCGGCCGATGCTGCGGCCCTCGAGACGGCAGCGACCGTCTCCGAGGTCGACGAAGCGCATGAACTCGATGGCAACCTCGTCGGGTGCGCCCTCGAATTCGAAGGTCTGGATCGCGAGGTCGTTGTCGCGGATCGTGTGGAACGTGCCGTGGAAGCCGAACTCCATGCCCTCGGGATTGCGGTGCACGTAGCGGTAGCCGCCGCCCGCGGTGAAGTCCCAGCGCTCGATGTCCATCTCGTAGCCGCGCGGGCCGAGCCACTGGCGGACGAGCTCGGGATCGCGATGGGCATTGAAGACGGCCTCGACCGGGGCGTCGAACTCGCGCGTGAAGTCGATCCACGGCACGCCGGTGGGGATGTCGAGGTTCAGTGAGTTGGTCATGACTGTTGCTCCTTTGCGGTGTTGTTCGGTGTGGTCGCTGCCGTCGACGTGGCGGCAGTCGAGGTGGGGGCCGAACGCTCGAGGACGGCGTCGAGGGACCGGAATCGCTGCTCGGCGAGCAGTCGGTAGCGGTCGATCCAGGCCGTCATGGCCTCGAGCCGTGCGGCCTCCAGGTGGACGGGGCGGCGCTGCGCGTCGCGGGTCCGGCTCACGAGCCCGGCCACCTCGAGCACCTGGATGTGCTTGCTGACGGCCTGCTTGCTGATCTCGAACGGTTCGGCGAGCTCGTTGACGGTCGCGGCGCCCCGGCTGAGGCGGGCGATGATGGCGCGCCGGACCGGGTCGGCCAGGGCCGCGAAAGCGCGGTCGAGGTCCGCATCCGAGACGGGCGAGAGAATCATGGTCAACTAACTCCTTGATCAACTGATGAGTTGATTACACGCCTCCCTTCGCCTCCCGTCAACCCCCTCCCCCCAATCGAAAGAGCGATCCGTCCGGACGGATCGCTCTTTCGATTGGGGCGGGGCCCTCCTTCGGTGCGGACGGATTGCTCTTTCGGTTGAGGTCTTGGTGGGTGCGGTGCCGCAGATGCGGACGTAGGATGCCGTTCATGCCGCAGTTGCGCATCACCGAAGCAGCCGCTCTCCTCGGGGTCTCCGACGACACCGTCCGCCGGATGGTCGACTCCGGTCGCCTCGAGGGAGCCACCGACGACGCCGGTCGGCGCACCGTCGACGGCGCGCAGCTCGCCGCCGTGGCCCAGGAGCTCGCGCATCCGGCTGTGGTCGGCGCCATCGGGGGCGCGTCCGCGCGCAACCGGATGCGCGGGATCGTCACCGCCATCACGCGGGACACCGTGATGGCCAAGGTCGAGATGCAGTGTGGCCCCTTCCGCATCGTCTCGCTGCTCTCGAGCGAGTCCGTCGACGACCTCGCCCTCGAAGTGGGCTCCGTCGCCGTCGCCAGCGTCAAGTCCACCCACGTCGTCGTCGAGGTGCCCGCATGAACCCCGGTCACTCTCGAAGGCTTCTCCCGGCCGCAGCGACGGCGGCGGTGGGAGGAGTCCTGGCAGCGACGCTGGCAGCGTGCGGGACCTCCGCGACCCCGGCCGCCGGCGCTGGGTCGACGTCGCTCCACGGCACGGTCACCGTGCTCGCGGCGGCGTCACTCACCGAGTCGTTCGACCAGCTGACGAAGGACTTCGAGGCCGCCAACCCGGGCGTCACGGTCGCCACGTCCTACGGCTCGAGCGCCACCCTCGTGCAGCAGGTCGACAACGGAGCGCCGGCTTCGGTCATCGCGCTCGCCGGCACGGCCGCCGCAGCACCGCTCGACAAGAGCATGGTCAAGGACACCAGGACCTTCGCGACCAACACCCTCGAGATCGCCGTGCCACCAAGCAATCCCGCCAACATCACCTCGATCGACGACCTCGCCAAACCGACCGCCAAGGTCGTCCTCTGCGCCGACACCGTGCCGTGCGGCAAGGCCGCGCAGGCGACCTTCACCAAGGCTCACCTCGTGCCCCACGTCGTGAGCAAGGAGGTCGACGTCAAGGCGACACTGGCCAAGGTCAAGCTCGGCGAGGCCGATGCTGCCGTCGTCTACCACTCCGACGTCGTCGCGGCGAAGGGCTCCGTCAAGGGCATAGAGATCCCGCCCAACCTCAACACGAGTCTCACCTACCCGGTCATCACGCTGTCCGACGACCCGGCCGCGCGGGCCTTCGTCGCCTACCTGCTGAGTGCCAAGGGACTCGCCACCGTGCAGTCGTTCGGCTTCGGCGCGCCCTGATCCCGTGCCCTTCGGCCAGCGGCAGGATGACGTGACATGAGGTATGCCGCCCGCTGGCGATCCCGTGTCGCCCTCGGCATCCCTGCGGCGCTCGCCCTCCTGCTGCTCGTCATCCCGCTCGTCGCGCTGCTGGTCCGTGCCGACTGGGCTCGCATCCCGTCCGACCTCGCGACGCCGACCGTCCTTCCGGCACTGCGGCTCTCGCTGACGACGACCTCGGTGACGGCAGTGTTGTGCCTGGTGCTCGGGACTCCCCTGGCCTGGTTCCTCGCCCGGTCCGAGCACCGGGCGACGAGCTGGGTGCGCGCCCTGCTCACGGTTCCGCTCGTCCTGCCACCGGTCGTCGGCGGCGTGGCCCTCCTTATGGCGTGGGGACGCAACGGGGTGGTCGGCCAGCACCTGACCCCCTTCGGCATCCAGATCCCGTTCACGACCGTGGCCGTCGTGCTTGCCGAGACCTTCGTCGCGATGCCCTACTACGTGCTGGCCGTCGAGGGCGCGATGCGGGGCCTCGACCCCAGGCTCGAGTCGGTGGCCCGGACACTGGGGGCGAGCGACCTGCGCTACCTCCGCACGATCGGAATCCCGCTCGTGCTGCCGGGCATCGCGAGCGGTCTCGCTCTGGCGTGGGCCCGGGCCCTCGGCGAGTTCGGTGCGACGATCACCTTCGCCGGCAACTTCCAGGGGCGGACGCAGACCTTGCCCCTCCTCGTCTACGTCGAGCTGGAGCGCGACCCGCAGGTGGCCATCTCGATCAGCATCATGCTCCTGGGCGTCAGCGTGCTGGTGCTCGGCGTGCTCCGCGGGAGGTGGCTGCGATGAGGCCAGTCGCCGACGGCGGCCATGGCGTCGCGGGTCTCGACGCCCGGGTCCGCCTGTCGCGCGGGGCGATCGAGGTGGACGTCTCCCTCAACGCCGCGGCAGGCCAGGTCATCGGCGTCCTCGGACCCAACGGCGGCGGCAAGACGACGACCGTGCTCGCCCTGGCCGGGGTGCTCCCCCTCGCCCAGGGTCATGTGCGAGTTGGTGGCGAGACGTGGGACGACGGGCGGCGCCGGCTCGCACCGGAGCAGCGCCGGGTCGGCCTCATGCTGGCCGACAGTCTCCTCTTCCCGCACCTGCGCGCGGTCGACAACGTCGCCTACGGGCCGCGCAGCCGCGGCACCGACCGTCATCGTTCCCGCGAGCGCGCCTGTCTCGAGCTCGAGCGGGTCGGTCTCGGTGACCGTGCAGCGTCGAGGCCGCACGAGCTCTCGTCGGGCCAGCGGGCCCGGGTGGCGCTGGCCCGAGCCCTCGCCACCGATCCGGCCCTGCTCCTCCTCGACGAGCCGCTCGCCGCGCTCGACCCGGACACCCGCGCACGCACCCGCAGCGACCTCGCAGCCCGCCTGACGGCATACGACGGCGTGACGGTGCTCGTCACGCACGACCCGCTCGACGCGTTGACCCTCGCCGACCACCTCGTCTTCATCGAGGACGGCCGCGTCACTCAGACGGGGACGCCCGCCGAGGTGCTCAGCGAGCCGCGGAGCGCCTACGTCGGCACCGTCGTCGGTCTCAACCTGTATGCCGCACAAGGCGATTCACATGGTCACGTGCACACCGCCACTGGCGGGCTCATCGTCACGACAAGCCCGACCGTGGGGGCCGTGTGGGCCACGATCCCGCCGAGCGCCGTGTCGCTGCACCTGCACGCACCGGAGGGTTCGCCACGCAACGCCTGGAGGCTGCGCATCGCCTCCGTGACGATGCAGGGCCAGTCGGCGCGCGTGGGACTCGTCGGGGACGTGCCGCTCACCGCCGAGGTGACGCTCGAGTCGGTCACCGCGCTCGGGCTGCAGGTGGGGCAGGACGTCTGGGCTGCGGTCAAGGCGACCGAGGTCCGCACCTACCCCCGCTGAGGACGCCACCACACCCGAGCAGGTCGAGACGCTCACTCGACGGGAACGGACGCGCTGACCGGGGAGGTGGCGCCGGTGGCGCGACGAACCCGGAAGAAGGCAAGGACGGTCGGTGCCTGCACGACCGCAGCGACGACCAGAGCGACGGGGATCGACGTCCGTGTCGCGAGCGCGCCGAGCGGCGGTCCGCCGGCAACCTGGCCGATGGCGTTGGCCTGGCTGTTCATCGACAGCACCGTGGCGCGCGTGGAGCCGTCGAGGTTGCGGTTGAGCCACGTCGACTCGATGGGACCACTGAACGCCATCGCGGCGCCGCGCAGCCACACGCAGGCGAGCGCGAGCCACAGGTTCCCGAGCAGGGCGACGCCGACGACCCCGACGACCTGGACCAGCGCCGACAGGGCCACGGGCAGACCGGGGTTCGTGTCGACCACCCGCCGTGGCAGCCACCGTCCGCTCACCAGTGACGCGGCGAGTGAGACGACGGTGCCGATCAGCGCGAAGACGGTGAAGGCGATCGCCTCGTCACCGCCGAAGAGAGCCGGCATCGCGAACGTGTCGATCACCCGGACGCGCCAGAGTCGGTCGAAGACCTCGCTCGCGAGCCCGACGAGCAGGCTGACGAGGAGGAAGACGCGCACGACCTGCCGCCCCCGCGCGATGCGGAGCCCCGCGACGAGCTGGTCCTTGAGGTGTCCGAAGGTCTCGCGGTCGCCGCGGGGCGTCGGGTGGAAGTGCCGCTCGGGCATGACCGCCCAGAGTCCGACGGCGAGCAGCATCATCGTCGCTCCCGCGGCGATGACCGGAGCCCTGAGGCCCACCAGGCCGAGCGCGCCCGCTGCCAGGGTGCCGACGATGCTGAACGTCAGGTCCACCTGCGTCTCGCGGGTGAAGACCCGGGCGACGTTCTCCTCACCCACCTCGTCGGTGATCCACGCCTGGAGGGCCCCGGACGTGAAGGTGTAACCGATCCCCCAGACGACGTTGCCGACGACCGCCGCCCCGAACGTGGCGACGATGCCCTCGACCGCGAAACCGGCGCCGATGAGGAAGAAGCCGATGATCACGGACACCCGTCGGCTGTGCAGGTCGGCCACGAGACCGGTCGGCACCTCGAAGAGGAAGCACGTCGCCTCGAGCACCGTGCCGACGAGCACCATCTGGAACGGGTCGAGCCCGACGACGCGGTACTGGAAGACGAGGTTGAGCGTGAAGCACAGGGCGAAGGCGAAGGCCGCGACGGCCGTGAGCACGTAGAAGGTGGACGTCGCGTCCGCCTCGCGCAGCGGCCGCCGCAGGAGCGTGAGCACGCACCGACGGTAGGGGCGCAGAACGCTCCCCGTCGCCTGGTTTACGGTTCGCCCGCGAGGCCGTGCGCCGTCCGCGGCCCGTCTCGGCGTCGCCCCCGGACGTCCACGGCCCGACCCAGGGCGTCTCACACTTTGGACACAATGCTCGGACGTCCTACTATCTAGCCATGCCAGCGACGAGGCTGATGCCCACCGACGAAGCCACCGACCTGATCGAGCTGACCCGCGAGATCTGCCGCAAGGACCTTGCGCCGCGGGTCGACGACGCCGAGCGGGCCCGCACGTTCCCCGAGGAGACCTTCCGGACCCTCGGCCGCGCCGGCCTGCTGTCGCTGCCCTACCCCGAGGAGTTCGGCGGGGCCGACCAGCCCTACGAGGTCTACCTCCAGGTCGTCGAGGAGATCGCGTCCGTGTGGATGAGCGTCGCTGTCGGGGTCAGCGTGCACAGCCTCACGGCATACCCCGTGGCGACGTTCGGCACCCGCGACCAGCAGGAGGCCCTGCTGCCGGCGATGCTCTCGGGCGAGCAGCTCGGCGCCTACTGCCTGTCCGAGCCGCTCGCCGGCTCCGACATCGCCTCGATGACGACGCGGGCCACGCGCACCGACGCCGGGTGGTCGCTCAAGGGCACCAAGGCCTGGATCTCGCACGCCGGCCACGCCGACTACTACACGACCTTCGCGCGCACGTCTGACGCCGGCGGCAAGGGCCTGTCGACGTTCATCGTGCCGGGTGACGCCCCGGGCCTGACCTTCGCCGAGCCTGAGAAGAAGATGGGGCTGCACTGCGACCCCGTCGCGCAGGTCATGTTCGATGCCGTGCCCGTCGACGGCACCCGGCTCGTCGGGCAAGAGGGTCAGGGCATGCACATGGCCCTGTCGGCCCTCGACGCTGGGCGCCTCGGAATCGCCGCTGCCGCAACGGGACTCGCGCAGGCGGCCCTTGACGCCGCTGCGGATTACGCGAGTGAGCGCCAGCAGTTCGGTCGGCGGATCGGCGACTTCCAGGGCCTTGCGTTCCTCCTCGCGGACATGGAGGCCGCGGTCACCGCGGCCCGCGCCACCTACCTTCACGCCGCCCGGCTCAAGGACGCCGGTCGCACCTTCGGCAAGGAGGCCGCGGTCGCCAAGCTCGTCGCGACCGATGCCGCGATGAAGGTCACCACCGACGCCGTGCAGGTGCTCGGGGGCGCCGGCTACACCGAGGACTTCCCGCTCGAGCGCTACATGCGTGAGGCGAAGGTGACCCAGATCTTCGAGGGCACCAACCAGATCCAGCGACTCGTCATCTCGCGCCAGCTCCTCTCCCGCTGACCCCGACGCCCGAAAGGCCTGCCATGCAGTTGAACTCGTCCACCGTCGCCCTCGTCACCGGTGGCGGCTCCGGCCTCGGAGGGGCCACCGCACGCCGCCTCGTCGCCGACGGCGCGACCGTCCTCATCGTCGACCTCGAGGGATCCACCGCCCCGGCACTCGTCGTCGAGCTCAACACCCAGCGCGCGGGCTGTGCCGTCTTCGTCGCGGCCGACGTGCGCGACGAGGCGCAGGTGCAGGCAGCGGTCGACCGCGCGACGGAGCTCGGCGAGCTGCGCATCGCCGTCAACTGCGCGGGCGTCGCCACCCCCGGCCGCGTCATCGGCCGTGGTGGCCCGCTCGCGCTCGACACGTTCAAGACGGTCATCGACATCAACCTCGTGGGCTCTTTCAACGTCCTGCGCCTCGCAGCCGCGGCGATGCTCGGCAACGAGCCCGTCGACGGTGACCGCGGTGTCATCGTCAACACGGCCAGCATCGCCGCTTTCGACGGCCAGATCGGCCAGGCCGCCTACGCCGCGAGCAAGGGCGGCATCGTCGGCCTCACCCTGTCGGCAGCGCGTGACCTGGCAGACAAGGCGATCCGCGTCATGACGATCGCCCCCGGCACCTTCGAGACGCCGATGCTCGCCGGCCTCCCGGGCGAGGTCAAGGAGGCGCTCGAGAAGCAGGTGCCGCACCCGTCGCGCCTCGGCCGCCCGGACGAGTACGCCAACCTCGTGCGCCACATCGTCGACAACCCGATGCTCAACGGCGAGGTCATCCGCCTCGACGGCGCCCTGCGTATGCCGCCTCGCTGAGTCGCTGGCCGGGCGGCCCCTTTCGTGGGCCCCGCCCTGTTGGGGAATGGAACGCCCTTGGACATGGGCACAATGAAGGAGTGAACGAGCCCGGCGGTGACCTCGTGATCGCGGCCGGTCCCGGTCTGCGGCACGGACTCGTCATCCCCGCGACCGAGCTCGTCGAGAGGTTCAGCCGGTCATCCGGCCCCGGCGGTCAGGGCGTCAACACGACCGACAGCCGGGTCGAGCTGGTCTACGACCCGGGGACCTCGACCGCCCTGACGCCGAGCCAGCGCGAGCGCCTCGTCGCCGCCCTGGCCGGACGGCTCGTCGGCGGTCGGGTCACCATCGTCGCCTCCGAGCAGCGGTCGCAGCTGCGCAACCGCGCCGCCGCCAGGGATCGGCTCGTCGACCTCCTGCGTGAGGGACTCGCTCCCCCGCCGCCGGCCCGCCGCGCGACGAAGCCGACTCGGGGCTCGCAGCGGCGCCGGGTCGAGGGCAAGAAGCGCCGCTCTCAGGTCAAGTCGGGTCGGGGCCGAGTCCAGCCCGAGTGAGCGTGGCACCGAAATCATGGCCTCTCGACGAGCGGGAGGCGGCACCACGTGGCCTCTCGACGAGCGGGAGGCGGCACCACGTGGCCTCTCGACGAGCGGGAGGCGGCACCACGTGGCCTCTCGACGAGCGGGAGGCGGCACCACGTGGCCTCTCGACGAGCGGGAGGCGGCCGTTCGTGGCCTCTCGACGGTGAAAGATGACGGGGAAGCGCGCGCGGGCGGGACGGGGGCAGCTGGGCCGGGCGGACGGCATTCCGGCGCCGAGCGCCGGCTCCGGCCCTCGGTCAGCGGTGCGGCGGCGCCAGGACCGTCGTGCCGACGACGGCACCCACCTCGACGGGGCCGTAGACGTGTGGGAACGTCTCGCCGGTGGCCGGGTCACCCACCTCGTGCACCACGGGCGAGCCGAGCCGTGACTCGTCGATGTGCAACAGCACGAGCGGCTCGGCGACGTCGGCGTAGAAACGGGACCGGACGACGGGCCACTGCTCCGCCGACGAGGCGTGGATGAAGCCCTCCTCGGCGAGCGTGCGCCCACGGGTCGACTGGGCATAGGTGCCGTCGCGCAGCGCCTGCTGCCAGTGCGCCTGCTCGGCGAGGTGGTAGATCATGGCCGCCGACGCTACCAACCCCGCAACCCCTTCGGTGAGGTGTGCCTCAAAACCCTCGCACCGCCCCCGAGAGGAGGGACGCTGGTGGTGTGGACCGCAGCGGCCCGCTCGTTCGGGCCGCGCACGCATCCTTGGGAGGGCGGGGGAGCATGACCACGACGCAGGAGCCGCGTGACGACGCCGAGCTGCGCTACCCGCCGGGGGTCGTCAACCTGGCCGGCCACGACCTGTCCTACGTCGACACCGGACAGGGGTCGGCCATCCTCTTCATCCACGGACTGCTGGGATCCCACGCGAACTGGACCCACCTCGTCGACCGGCTCGACACCGACCACCGGGTCGTCATCCCGGACCTCTTCGGCCACGGCGCCTCCGCGAAGCCGATCGGTGACTACTCGCTCGGCTCGCACGCCGCGATCCTGCGCGACCTCATCGACCGGCTCGGCATCGACCGCGTCACGCTCGTCGGCCACTCCCTCGGTGGCGGGATCGCCATGCAGTTCTGCTACCTGTTCCCCGAGCGGGTCGAGGCGCTCGTCCTCGTCTCCACCGGTGGCCTCGGGCGCACGGTCAGTCCGCTGCTGCGGTCCGCGACGCTCCCCGGCGCCGAGCTCGTCCTCCCAGTCATCGCGTCGAGCTGGGTCCGCGAGCGCGTCGAGACCGTGGGGCGGGCCGTCCGCGGGCTCGGGTGGCGCCCGAGCGCCGACGCGTCGGCGGCCTGGAAGGGCTTCACCTCCCTCTCGGATGCCGAGAGCCGCCGCGCGTTCCTCGCCACGACCCGCGGCGTCATCGACCCCGGCGGGCAGACCGTCAACGCGCTAGGGCGCCTGACGGCGGGTGAACCCATCCGGACCCTCGTCATCTGGGGCACCCGGGACCGGATGATCCCCGTCGGTCACGCGGAGCGGGCGCACGAGGTCTTCCCCGGGGCGGAGGTCGTGCTCTTCGAGGGCGCCGGACACTTCCCGCACCTCGAGCAGCCGGACCGCTTCGCGAGCGTCCTCGAGGGCTTCATCCACGGCTGAGCTGAGGAAGATCACTCGTCCGGACGGATCGCTCTTTCGATTGGGGCGGGGTTCTCCTTCGGTGTGCCCGCTGACAGACCGATGGCTGGAGCCGGCGCTCAGGGCCGGAATGCCGTGTGGCGAGGTCCCGCCGCTACCCGCGGGCACCCGCGCGGCGCAGCGCCACAGGGTCGAGGACGGTGACGCGTCCACGGTCGAGTGCGACCACGCCGCCGGCCTCGAGACGACGCAGGACCCGGTTGGCGGTCGGTCGGGTCACCCCGGCGAGCTCGGCGATCTCGGTCTGGTTCAGCTCCACGGCCACGAGCGAATGCCCCTGCGCGCCAGTGGCATAGACCCCGCACAGCGACACCAGGCTCCGGACGACGCGGAGCTCGGCCGGCGTGTGCAGGGCCTCCATGAGCGCTTCGGTCAGCCGGTTGACCCTGGCCGCGAGCAGACGGACGAGGAGGCGGCTGACCTCCGGGTGGCGGACGCAGAGCCGCTCGAAGTCCGCGAAGCGGAGCGCCAGGGTCACGGTCGGTTCGACCGTCTCGATCGTCGCCGTGCGCCGGCCCCCACGCACGATCATCGCGAGCTCGCCGAAGGCCTGGCCCGGGCCCATGACGGCGTAGGCGAGCCGGTCACCGTGCTCGGACGAGCGTCGGGCCACGACCCGTCCTTCGAGGACGAAGTGCACGGAGTCCGCGGCGTCCCCTTCGTGGAAGACCACCTCACCGGCGACGTAGGAGTGCCGTCGCATCGTCGCCACGACCTCCCGGCGCTCCTCGGGTGCGAGGTCCGAGAGCAGCCCGACGTCGACGTTCACGACACCGGCCGCTCGGTTGACGCGGGCAACCGCACGCGTCGCAGGGTGTGCCCTCGCGCGTGCCCGTGAGCACATCCGGGGTGTCGCCGCGCGCACAGACGCGGGGAGCGCCGCGCGGCATCGTCGTCGGTGAGCACATCCGAAGGGCGAGGGGCAGCGAACCCCTCGACGAGGAAAGGCAGTTCGATGACGACGACGACGCGACGACGGATCCACCCGGACCTCGCGCACCACCACCCGCGAGTGACCCGACGACCAGGGGGTGGCTGGACGTGGGAGTGCGAGTGCGGCGGCGCCTCCGCCCGCTCGGTCGTGGCACGTCTGACCTGGCACCAGGCATACGTCGGCGCCCTCATCCACTCGGCCTCGATCGCACCCTGAGTCGTCACCACAGGCCCTCGCCGAGGCGCCCCCGGAGGGGTAACGGGAGCGGCGACAGGGACGCACGCGCCTCGGCGAGCAACGCCGACTCCGCCCGGTCGAACACATCCTGGGCGGAGTCTGGCGTGTCCCCGATCGCGGTCATGCCCACCCGGCCGCACTCGGTGATCGAGCTGATCATGTGGAAGACGACGCCAGTCTGGCGGGACTGGTCGAAGTGCAGGCCGGCCCGGGCGACGAGGTCGAAGAGGTCGTCGACGTCGAGGCCACGGAGCGCCTCGTCCTCGAGGTGGTCGGTCGCCACGAGGTGGCGCTCCGCCCCGGACGGCGTGCGGAACCGTCCCTCCTCGTGGACGTAGACGCCGTCGGTCAGGAACTGCAGGGTCAGGAAGGGGTGCGTCGTGCCGCCCCGGCGCAGGTTGATCTCGATCGCCTGCGTCTGCCAGTCGGTCCCCTGCCGGACGACGACGAAGTCGAGGGCGAAACGCCCGAGGACCCCCTTGCCGGCGAGGACCCGACCGACCTTCTCCGCCTCTGCGGTGATGGCCGTCGCGTATGCCGGGTCGGCCGGGAACCGCGCGCCGAGGTAGCTCTGGCCCGTGGGGCCGCCGAGGATCTGGTCGTGCGTCGAGAGGATCTCGAGCTCCCCGAGTGGCGTCACCCGCAGCTGCACGCTGGGACTGCGCACCTCGTCGCCGACGACGCGTTCCTCGACGATCCCGCCGCGCTCCTCGAGACGGCGCAGGTAGGCGTCGGTGTCGACCTGCTCGTCCTCCAGCTGCATCCCGCGCACCCGTTCGGTGGCGACGGCACGCAGCTCGACGTCGTCAGCCGATCCCGGGCCCCCTGGTCCCGCCGGCAGGCCCGCGAGGTCCACCAGCGCGTTGCCCGAGCCGGACACGCCCTCGTTGAGCTTGACCATGGCCCACCGCGCCGCGGGTCTGGCCGCGTGCAGGGCGATCACGGCGTCGACGACGTCGTCGATGCTGTGGAGGTCCTCGGCCCCGAAGGGGTGGGCGACGCCCGCCTCGGCGAAGACCCGACGGCAGCCGGTCTTGGTGCCCAGCGGGTAGAGCCGGGGGTCGGGGGCATACATGGGGATCCCGAGCAGGAGGGAGAGGTCACGCTCGCGGGTGGTGCTGGTGTAGGGGAGGAGGTGCGAACGCGCGGGGTCGGGCACCAGCGACGCGATCCGGGCCAGCATTCGGGGGCGCTCCAGCAGCTTGTCGGTGAGGGGCGTCGGCGAGGAGTCGCCGACGGCGACGAGGGTGAGCCGTGCGCGGGCGTGGCTGGGGATGACTCCGGGCAGCAGCGACAGGTAGTACTCGATGACGTGCTCGTGGATCGGCATCGAGGTCACGTAGACCATCCGCAGCCTCGGCTGGCGCAGGAGCAGCAGGAGGAAGAGGAAGCGCTCCTCCATCGCCTGGTTCAACGCACCAGCGGACGGCCCGAGCCGCTCGATCGTCATCGACGGGACGACGACCACGGACTCCAGGGGGTCGCCCTGGCGCATGAGTCTCCACACCTCGGGCAGCTGTCCCTGCAGGACGTCGAAGAGCTCGCCCCGTGCGTCCTCGTCGAGGTCGCCGAGCCCGACGTCCGGCGGTCGGACCTCGGACGGCTCCTGCGGGGAGGTGGAAGGGATGGCCGCGTTCATGGGTGGTCCTCCTGTCTGACGGTGCCGATGACCTCGTACACCTCGAGGGGCCGTGAGATGCCGCGCAGCTCCATGGGGCCGAGCGAGTGTGTCTCGAAGCTCTCGTCGAGGCCGGCACGCACGCGCGGGCTGATGAGCACCTGGCGGCTCACCGCGGCGGCACACAGCCGCGCAGCCACGTTGGTGACGGTCCCGATGGCGGCGTAGTCCCATCGCCCCTCGAAGCCGACCCGGCCGAGCGTGGCGTAACCCTGGGCGATACCCACGCCGAAGCCGAGGTCGTGGCCCTGCCGGTGCCAGTGCGTCGCGAGCTCGTCGACGCGGTCACGCATCTGGAGCGCCATCCGCACGGCCCGTTCCGGCGCGTCCGCGCACGGTGGCGGGTCGTTGAAGAAGACCATGAGCCCGTCGCCGGCGAAGTGCTCGAGCGTCCCCTCGTAGGCGAACACGAGCTCCCCGAGCGCAGCGTGGTAGTCGCGGAGCACCGACATCGTCTCCTCCGGCTCCGACGTCTCGGCGAAAGCGGTGAAGCCGCGCAGGTCGGTGAAGACCGTGGTGATGTCGCGGCGGTGGCTCTCCAGGAACGACTCGTCGCCCGACTCGACGATGAGGCCGGCGATCTGCGGGGAGAGGAAACGACGCAGCCGGCTCAGGCGCTCGAGGTCGGCGACCTGCTCGGCGACCCGCGACTCCAGCTCGGCGTTCCACCGCTCGAGCGCGACGGTCTGCTCGACCACGGTGTCGTGGAGCCGCTTGACCCGGGCCAGCGACCTCACCCGAGCCATGAGCTCGGCCTGGTCGAACGGCTTGGTGATGAAGTCGTCGGCGCCGACCTCGAGGGCGCGCAGCCGCTGTCGCGCCCCGCTCGCCGTCACCATGACGACGGGAAGCATGGCGGTCCGGGCGTCGGCCTTGATCCGCGCGCACGTCTCGTAGCCGTCCATGACGGGCATGAGCACGTCGAGCAGGACGACGTCGATGTCGCACTCGCCGAGCGCGACGAGCGCGGCCGCACCCGACGCCTCGGAACGGACGAGGAAGCCATGGGGCTCGAGGACGGCGTGCATGAGCTTGCGGTTCTGCTCGAGGTCGTCGACGACGAGCACCCGCACGCCCGTGAGCGGCGGGACCACGACGTCCTGGGCGGGGGCGGTCACGGCGCGTGGCCGTCGTCGCTGCGCGGCAGGTGGCGGCGCACCTGCGCGGGGAACTCCCGGACGCTGATCGGCTTCTCGAGGTAGCCCGCGAAGCCCGACGCGAGGGCGCGGTCGCGGTCCCGTTGCATGGCGAACGCGGTGAGCGCGACGACCGGGATGTGCGCGGTCGCCTCGTGGCCGCGCAGCAGCTCCAGCGCGGCGAAGCCGTCGATCCCCGGGAGCTGGAGGTCCATGAGGATGACGTCGGGAAGCGTGGCCCGCGCCTGCTCGACCCCCTGCTCACCGGTGTCGGCGACGACGACGGAGAAGCCGGCATACTCCAGCACGTCGCGGGCGAGCTTGAGGTTGCGGGGGTTGTCCTCGACGAGGAGGACCACGGGTTGGCGGTTCACGACCCCTCCCCCGACCTCTCGTGCGCGGCGGCCACGGCCGCGAGCCGTCGGGCGAGGCCGGGCAGGTCGATCCCGGCCTTCGCGGCGACGAAGGCGATGCGTCCCTCCAGTCGCGAACGATCCTGTGCCGTCAACGATTTCGCGGTGAGTACGACGATGGGTGGGCCGTCGGAGTCACGGTCCGGCCGCAGCTCGTCGATGACGGCGAAGCCGTCGACCTGGGGCATGAGCAGGTCCATGACGACGACGGACGGCGCGACCGCACGCACGAGGTCGGCAGCCTGCTGGCCGCCCGCGCAGGTGTGGACCTCCCAGCCGAGCGGCTCGAGGGTGCTGCGCACGAGCTTCAGGGCGAGCGGGTCGTCGTCGACGACCACGACGCTGAGCCCGGCGCCCGCATCCTGCGCCCGCGTCGGGGTCGGGGACAGCAGACGGGTCACGGCGGCGAGGAGGTGGTCCCCGCTCACCGGCTTGACGAGGTACTCCGTCGCCCCGAGCGCGAAGCCTCGTCCCCGCTCCGGCTCGACGCTGACGACGACCACCGGGACCTCGGCCGTCACCGGGTCGCTCTTGAGAGCCGCGAGCACCTCCCAGCCGTCCATGCCGGGCAGGTGGATGTCGAGGATGACGGCGAAGGGGTCCCGCTCCCGGACGAGGATGAGCCCCTGCTCACCGGTGGAGGCGCTGACGGCGCGCAGGCCGGCCGCACGCAGGTGCAGCTCGACGAGCTCGGCGGAGCGCGGGTCGTCCTCGATGACGACGACGACCGGGCCGCTCACGGACTCCAGGTCGGCCGACCAGGCGGGGCCGTCGGAGGGCGRCGCGGCGCTCGGCTGCGGGATCGAGATCCCGAAGGTGCTGCCCTCTCCGGGTGCGCTGGTGAGCCACAGTCGACCGCCGTGCAGCTCGACGATGCGGCGGCTCAGGGTGAGACCGAGGCCCGTGCCCTCGCTCGAGGACGCCGACCGCTCACCCTGCTGGAACGAGTCGAAGATCCGCTCCTGGTCGGCTGGGTCGATCCCGATGCCGGTGTCGGTCACGGTGATCGCGACCTCCTCGTGCTCGCGCCAGGCCCGCACGTCGACGCTGCCCCCGTCGGGCGTGAACTTGACGGCGTTGCTCAGCAGGTTGAGCAGCACCTGCTTGAGCCGGAGCGCGTCGGCGGTGACCGTGCCGAGCCCGCGCTCGGCATCGAGCGTCAGGCGTATGCCGTGCCCCGCCGCCCGCTCGCGCACGAGCGAGAGTGCCTGCACCACCAGGTCGTCGATGGGGAACGTCGTGAGGTCGAGCTCCATGCGGCCGGCCTCGATCTTGGACAGGTCGAGGATGTCCCCGAGGAGGGCGAGCAGGTGCCGCCCGGCCGCGAGGATGTCTTGGAGGTAGTCCTCCTGGCGCTCGTTGAGGTCGCCGAACATCCGCTCGAGGAGCACCTCGGAGAAGCCGATGACGGCGTTGAGCGGGGTGCGCAGCTCGTGCGACATGCTCGCGAGGAACTCCGACTTGTGCTGGCTGGCCTCGGCGAGCGCGACGCTCTGCTGCTCGAGCTGCTGGTAGAGGCGGGCGTTGGTCAGCGCGACGGCCGACTGGCTCGCGAAGGCCGCGAGCAGCTCGCACGTCTCGTCGCTGAACGAGCCCGTCGACTTGCGCCGCACGACGAGCGCCCCGACGACCCGGTCGGGACGCACGAGCGGGATGGCCACGAGCGAGCGCCAGCCCGACCCGTGGAGCACGGCGAGGTGCGGGTCGAGTGGCCCGGGCGCGGCGTCGAGGTCGGGGATCTGGAGCACCCGTCGGCCGCGCGCGGCCCGGCCCACCCACGTGCGGTCGATGTGGATCTCCGCGGACCGCAGCGCATCGATGACGTACTCGCTCGTGCCGTAGGCCGTGCGCACCCGGAAGAGTCCCGTCGCCTCGTCGAACTCCATGAGCGAGCCGCCGTCGGTGTCCGACAGCTCGACCGCGTGGCTGACGATCGTGGCCAGCACCTCGTCCGCGACGAGCGTCGAGCTGATCGCCTCCCCCACCTCGGCGAGCGCCTCGAGCTGGTCGACCTTGCGGGCGAGCTCGGCCGACCTGCTCTCGAGCGCCGAGAAGAGCTCGACGTGCCGAAGGGCGAGCGCCGCCTGCTCGGCGAACGTCGACAGGAGCTCCTCGGCGGCCTCGTCGAAGGGCGCGACCTGCGTGCGCCACACGTTGAGGGCGCCGACGACCTGGTCGCCGACCACCATCGGTGCGCCCATCATCGTGCGGTAGCCACCCACCCGCTGGAAGTCGGTGCGACGGTAGTCCGGATCGGCGAGGACGTCCTCGATCTGGTGCACCTTCCGGTCGATGGTGACCCGTCCGACCAACGTCGCGCGGTCGCGGACGATCGGGTGCTGCGAGACGAAGTCGACGAACTCCGGCGTCAGTCCGCTCGACCGCGCGAGCACGAACGAGTCATCCTGCACGAGGTAGATCTGCCCGACCTGCGCGCCGAGGAGCCGCCGGGCGCTGTCGACGACCGCGTCGAAGACCTCGTCACGGCTGGCGGCGCCGCCCGTCGTCGAGGCCGTGAGGACCTTGAGGATGTCGCTCGTCGCGCGGAACTGCTCCTGGACGTCGACCAGCCGTGCCTCGAGCTCGGCGCGGTCCCTGCTCGCCGAGTCCTCTCCCACCTCGTCGAACCCGCCCATGCGAGTCCCCCATCGTGCTGTGAGTCCCTCTGGTCCCCCACCCGAGTGTCCTCCTCGGGTGCGCACGACACCCGGGAAACGGCACAAGGTCGCCACCGGTCAGGAGCGGTCCCCGGTTCCTCGGAAGCACGCGATCACGGCATCCGGCGCTCGTGGCGGTCCTACGCTGATGGTGAGCGTCCCTGAGGCAGTGGCCGCTCCCTGCTACGGAAGGACTCCCATGCCTGACTCGAGCAGTGCTGCCGCTCCGACGCCCGACCTCGCCCGCAGGGCCGTCGCGGAGGCCGTGGGGACGTTCGTCCTCGTCTTCTTCGGCGTCGGCTCCGTCGTCTTCGGCAAGGACACCATCGGGTTCGTCGGTGTCGCCCTGGCCTTCGGCTTCGTCCTGCTCGCCCTCGCCTACGCCATCGGCCCGATCTGCGGCTGCCACGTCAACCCTGCCGTCACGCTCGGCCTCCTCCTGCGCAAGGGCATCACCACGACAGAGGCGGTCTACTACTGGGGCGCCCAGCTCGTCGGGGCCATCGTGGCCGCAGCCCTGCTCAAGCTCATGGTGTCCGGCTTCGGCGGCGCCACGGACAAGACCGGCGCTCTCGGGACCAACAACTGGGGGCCGGACATCACAGCCGGAGGGACGTTCGTCCTCGAGGTCGTGCTCACCTTCCTGCTCGTCCTCGTCGTCCTGCTCGTGACGAACCGGGCCGCCGCGCCGGGTTTCGCCGGTCTGGCAATCGGTGTGGTGCTCACTGTGATCCACCTCGTCGGCCTCCCGCTCGACGGCACGTCCGTCAACCCGGCCCGCTCGATCGGACCGGCCCTGCTCAACGGTGGCGAGCCCCTCGCCCACGTGTGGATGTTCATCGTCGCGCCGCTCGTGGGGGGAGCCGTCGCGGCCCTCGCGGCGCCGTACTTCGAGACGGCCGTCGCGAAGAGGGACGTCGACCCCACGGGTGCGGACGTCCCGGAGTGACCCGTCCTCGACGGCTGTCGAACGTTGCGGCGCGCGCCTGCCCCATGATGGGTCCATGAGCGAGGCATCTCGTGGTGGCCCCGGACCGACGAGGCCCCGGGGCCGGAGCGCCGTCCGGTGGGTCGCCGCGCTCGCCGTCCTCGCGTGGCTGGCCATCGGCGGCGTCGGCGGCCCCCTCGTGGGTCGCCTGTCCGAGGTCGCGACGAACGACAACGCGAACTTCCTGCCGCCGTCGGCCGAGTCGACGTCGGTGAGCAAGCTCGTCGCGCGCACCACCGACACCCAGACGCTGCCCTACCTCGTCGTCGTCGAGCGCCCGAGCGGCCTGACGCCGGCCGACTCCCAGGCCATCCAGGCCTGGGTCGCCGGCATCCCGGGGCTCAAGCTCTCGGACCCGACGCGGACCGTCGGTGAGTTCCTGCAGGCGCCACCGACGGCGGCGATCCCCAGTCAGGACAAGCAAGCCGCCCTCGTGCCCGTGGCCTTCCTCGCTGACAAGGCCGAGGTCACCATCGGCGGGGACACCGCGTTGTATGCCGTGGCGCAGGCCCTGCGCGCGTCCGCGGCGTCGACGCTGGGCGCGTCCGGCCTGACGGTGCACGTCACGGGGGCCGGTGGCTTCTTCGCCGACTTCATCATCGCCTTCAGCGGGATCGACGGCATCCTGCTGCTCGTCGCTCTCGGCGTCGTCTTCCTCATCCTGCTCATCGTCTACCGCAGCCCGATCCTGCCGTTCGCCGTGCTCATCACCGCGATGTTCGGCCTCTCGCTCGCTGCTCTGGTCGTCTTCCCGCTGGCGCAGAACGGCGTCATCAGCCTGAGCGGCCAGAGCCAGGGCATCCTGTCGATCCTCGTCGTCGGCGCAGCCACGGACTACGCACTGCTCCTCGTCGCCCGCTTCAAGGAGGAGCTGCACGACGAGGAGTCGACGTGGGCGGCGATGAAGACCGCGTGGAGGGCCGCCCTCGAGCCGATCGCGGCGAGCGCCGCGACGGTCGTCCTCGGTCTGCTGTGCCTGCGCCTCTCGGACCTCGGCAGCACGAAGGGCCTCGGCCCGGTGGGCGCCCTCGGCATCGTCGGCGCCTTCGTCGCGTCCCTGACCTTCCTCCCCGCGGTCCTGCTCCTCTTCGGCCGGCGCATCTTCTGGCCCCAGGTCCCGCGGATCGACCACGTGCACAGCGCGGACGCCGTCGGCACCCGCGGGATCTGGGGCCGGGTGGCCGGCATGGTCGGTCGCCACCCGCGGCGCACCTGGGTCGTCACGCTGCTGGCGCTCGCGACCTGCGCGGCCTTCCTGCCCACGCTCAACGCCCGAGGCATCGCCCAGTCGGACCTCTTCCTCACGAAGGTCGACTCGGTCACGGGACAGGAGGTGCTGGCTCGCCACTTCCCCGCCGGATCCGGTTCCCCGGTCCAGATCGCCGCGCCCGAGGGCAAGGCCGATGCCGTCGTGCAGGTGCTGAACTCGACGGCTGGGGTGAGCAACGCTCAGGTGGGTCTCGTGCCCGGCCAGCCCCCCAAGGTCGTCGACGGCCAGGTCATCGTGCAGGCGACGCTCGACGCGGCTGCCGACAGCGTGGCGGCCGAGGACACCATCGAGACCCTTCGCGCCTCTCTCGACCGGGTCGGCAGCGACGTGCTCGTCGGCGGGACCACGGCCACCAACCTCGACGTGCGGCTCGCGAGCGAGCGCGACCTCAAGGTCATCATCCCGACGATCCTCGCCGTGATCTTCGTCGTCCTGATGCTCCTGCTGCGGTCGATCGTGGCCCCCCTCGTCCTCGTCGCCGCGAACGTCCTGTCGTTCGCCGCGACCATGGGCGTCTCGGCCATCGCCTTCAACCACGTCTTCGACTTCCCGGGGTCCGACCCGTCGACGCCGCTCTACGGCTTCGTCTTCCTCGTGGCCCTGGGCATCGACTACTCGATCTTCCTCATGACGCGCGTCCGGGAGGAGTCCCGCATGCGGGGGACCCGACCCGGCATCCTCGTCGGTCTGGCCGTCACGGGTGGCGTCATCACGAGCGCGGGCGTCGTTCTCGCGTCGACCTTCTCGGCCCTCGCCGTGCTGCCGATCCTCTTCCTCGTGCAGATCGCCTTCATCGTCGCCTTCGGCGTCCTGCTCGACACACTGGTCGTGCGCAGCCTGCTCGTCCCCGCCGTCTCCTACGACCTCGGTGACCGCATCTGGTGGCCCATCGGACTGTCCCGCGGCGGCCGGCACGAACGGGGTGCCGAGCCGACTTCCGACAAGAAGGCGCGGGTGGCCGACCCGTCCTCGCGGTAGGCCGGGCCTACGTCGCCGCTGACCGGTCCGCGGTGTCAGCACGCGCAGTCAGCTGCTCCACCTCGTCCCACTCGGGGCCGCCGAGGTGGGGCTGGTCCCCTTCGCGCGTCAGGGCGCCTGCCTCGTGCACCTGCGCCGTCGCGGAACTTCCCGAGGCGCCTGACGAAGCCCCCGGGCCGGGGCACCATGGGGCATGACCTCCGCGACACCTTCCGCGCTGCAGCAGCGACCTCGGCTCCTCGTCTTCGACGTCAACGAGACGCTCTCCGACATGACGCACCTCGGCGACCGCTTCGTCGAGGTCGGTGTGCCGCCCTATCTCGCAGTGCCGTGGTTCGCCGGGCTGCTGCGTGACGGTTTCGCCCTGACGGTCACCGGGCAGAACCCGAGCTTCGCCGACGTCGCCCGCGCGTCGCTGCACACCGTGCTGCACGACAAGGCCAACGTCGAGTCGGCAAGCCGCCACATCATGGCGGGCTTCCTGCAGCTCCCCCTGCACGATGACGTGGTCGCCGGAGTGCGGGCCCTGGCTGCGATGGGCATGCGGCTCGTGACCCTGAGCAACGGGGCGGCCGACGTGGCCGAGGGCCTCTTCGAGCGCGGCGGCATCCGGGACGCCTTCGAGCGCGTCCTGTCCGTCGAGGACGCGCCCGCGTGGAAGCCGGCCGCCTCGGCCTACGCGTATGCGCTCGGCGAGTGCGGCGAGACCGCCGAGGACGCGATGCTGGTCGCCGTCCATCCGTGGGACATCCACGGCGCCAAGGCTGCCGGCCTGCGGGCTGCCTTCATCAACCGGACGGGCGCGCCGTACCCGGAGCCCATGCATGCCGCCGACCTCGTGGCGCCGTCCCTCACCGAGCTCGCGCGCCAGCTGGAGCGGTTGCCCGCGTCCTGAGGCCGGCCGTGGAAGCAACTGGGTGGGCCCTCATGACACTCGTCGCCTTGGCCGTCGCGCTGGCGGTCGAGGTGGTCACGCTGGTGCCCTGGCGGTTGCCGAGACCGGCCCGGGCCGCCCGAGCAGCGGCAATGCGTGAGGTGCCCGCGGACATGGTCTCCCGAGGTCGGGCCCTGCACGCCGCGCTGCGCCCGAGCTCGTACGGTTCTCTGCTGGTCGGGCTGGTGGCGCCACTGCTCCTCGGGTTCACGCCGGCTGGTGCTCGCATCGTCGCTCGAGTGGGCCAACCGTTCGGTGCGCACTGGCTCGCCGAGGCGGTGCTGGGCGGCCTGGTCATCCTGGCGAGCCTCTGGGTGCTGTCGCTGCCGTTTGCGGCGTGGCGCCACACCGTGCTTCGCCGGTACGGGTTGTCCACGCAGTCCTGGGGAGGTTGGGTGGTCGACCTGCTCAAGGGCGGCGCGGTCGGACTGGTGACTGGCGCGCTCCTGCTTGCCCTGTTCTACTCCTTGGCTCACTTCTCGCCGGACTGGTGGTGGGCGTTCGGCGCCGTGAGCGCAGCCGCGCTGGTGGGTTTGCTGTCCTTCGTCTTCCCGGTCCTCGTCGAGCCGGTCTTCAACACCTTCACCCCCATGCCGGCCGGGCGGGTGCGTGAGGAGCTGGCTGCGATGGCTGCTCGGGACGGAGTGCCGGTGCGGGACGTGCTGGTGGCAGACGCGTCGCGGCGCACGACGGGGCTCAACGCCTACGTCTCCGGCATCGGCGCCACCCGGCGCATCGTGGTCTATGACACGCTCCTCCGTGAGGCGTCTTCCGGCGAGGTGAGCAGTGTCGTCGCGCACGAGCTGGGCCACGCCAAGGCCCGCGACACCGAGACGGGCACGCTGCTCGGGGCGACCGGCGCCGCAGCGGCCCTCGTTTCGCTCTACCTCTTGGGCCAGTCGGACGCACTCCTGCGCCGAGCAGGGGTGGACTCCATCGGCTCACCGAGGGCGATCGGCCTGGTCCTGGCCGTGGCGGCGTTGGCGGGCCTGGTCAGCGGACCGGTGCAGAGCCTGGTCTCCCGGCGGCTCGAAGCCCGTGCCGACCAACACGCGCTGCGGCTCACCGGTGATCCCGCCCAGTTCGCAGCGATGCAGCTGCGTCTGGCCGCCACCAACATCGCCGACGTCCACCCGCCCCGTCTCGAGCACCTCCTGTTCAGCACCCATCCCGACACCGTGGAACGCATGGCCGCTGCACGCGAGGCCACGGGCAACCCTGCGCACGGCTTGCCGGGGTCGCCTGGCGCAACAGCCTGAGAGCGGACCTTCGGCTGTCGTAGGCTTCCGGCATCCAGCGGTGGAGGCGACCATGACCAGGCTGTCGATGCACGAGCAGCTCCCGTTCGACGAGGACGCCACGGCGTCGCCGATCTCCACCGGGGACCTGCCGCAGGCCGAGGAGGTTCGAGCGGTCGTCACCGAGGCGTACGAGCGGTATCGATCGAACGGCGACGGAGAGGTGGCGGACTACATCCCGGTGCTCGCGCAGGCGTCTCCGGACTGGTTCGGGATCTCCGTGGTCGGGGCTCGCGGGAAGTCGTTCGAGATCGGTGACGTCGCGGTGACGTTCTCGATCCAGAGCGTCTCGAAGCCCTTCGTCTTCGCCCTCGTGTGCGAGGCCCTGGGATACGGGGAGGCCCGTCGCCGCCTCGGCGTCAACAGCACCGGGTTCCCCTTCGACTCCCTGATGGCGGTCGAGCTCAACACCGACCGGACGATGAACCCGCTGGTCAACGCAGGGGCGCTGGCGGCCACGAGCCTGGCGCCCGGAGCGACCGCGCAGGAGAAGTGGGAACTGATCAGGCAGGGGATGTCGCGGTTCGCGGGCCGTGAGCTGAGCGTCGACGAGCAGGTCTACGCCTCCGAGTCCGCGACCAACCTGCGCAACCAGGGCATCGCCCACCTGCTGGAGAGCTACGGCCGGCTCTACTTCGACCCCGACGAAGCCACCGACATCTACACCCGCCAGTGCTCGCTCGATGTGAGCGTGCATGACCTGGCGGTCATGGCGGCCACGCTGGCCAACGGCGGCGTCAACCCGGTGACCGGGGACGTGGTCGTCGGTCGCGGAGTGTGCCGACGCGTGCTCGCGGTCATGGCCACCGCGGGTCTCTACGAGCTGTCGGGTGACTGGCTCTACGAGGTCGGGATGCCGGGGAAGAGCGGGGTGAGTGGCGGCATCGTCACCGTGGCGCCCGGCAAGGGCGGCCTGGCGACGTTCTCCCCTCCCTTGGACCCGGCTGGCAACAGCGTCCGCGGTCAGCTCGCGACCAAGTACCTCGCCGAACGGCTCGGCCTCAATCTCTTTGCCTCCGTGGCGGCGTCGCGAGACCGAGGGACGTCATGAGCAGGCGCAGGTCGGCGGTCTGGGCGACACTCGTCGGGGCGGTGTGCGTCTACGCCGTCGTCAGGTTGCTGACTGCCCCGACACGACCCTTGCGTACCGATGTCCTGCAGGGGGTCCTGGTCGGTGTCGGCCTGGCGGTCGTGACGGTCGAGGTCCTGGCGAGGGCCAAGGCCATCACGGTCAACGGCTGGGTCACGATGCTCGAATGCGGCGTCCCGCACAACGGCTTCCTGACCCGGGCCGCGGCCACCTGGATGTTTCCCGGCCCGGTCAATGTGCCCGACGAGGCGGCGTACTGGACCACGCACGTCGACGAGGCGGGTCGGCCGCTGGGCGGCCATCACACCTACGTCATGCACTTCCCGGCCGATGGGCTCCCACCCAAAGACGCGTTCTGGTCGCTGACGATGGGCGATTCGCGGAATCGCTTCGTGCCGAACCCGATCGGCCGCTACAGCGTGAGCGACCGCTCCGGGCTGGCCTCGAACGCGGACGGGTCGGTCGACATCTACATCCAGGCAATCGCTCCGGTGGGTCATGAGTCGAACTGGCTGCCTGCGCCGCCGGGCCCGTTCACCCTTTGGCTGCGTGTCTACCTCCCCGGTCGAGCCATCCTCGATGGCAGGTATGCCGTGCCACCCGTTTCCGAAGCCGCGTGACCTCGGCATGAAACTCGATCACGTGCTCTTCTTCGCCGCGGCCATGACCACGGCATGGTTTGCCGCCCCTCTACTCCTGGCCCGGCCTCCTGCTCTCCGTGTTCAAGCGGGCGATCCTCGTCAAGGGATTCGGCGATGGCCCGATCCCGGTGAACTCGCTCTACCTGCAGTCCCAGGCGTCCTTCGCCGACCCGGTGCGAGCCCGCGCGGGATCGCAGCTGGCGACCACGGGGGTGAACCGTGACACGCTCGTGAGCGCCGGCTGGCTGGACCTGCGGGAAGGACCGCTGCTCCTGCACGTCCCGGACGTCGCCGACCGCTACTACAGCGTCCAGTTCACCGACCCGTCCACCAACACGAACTTCGCCTACGTCGGCACCCGCACCACCGGCGCCCGGGCGGGCGACTTCCTCATCACAGGACCGCGCTGGGCAGGGAAGGTTCCGAGTGGGACGAGGCAGATCTCCTCTCCCCGCAACTCGGTCCTGGTCGTCGGCCGCATGCTCGTCCACTCCGACAGGGACTTGCCGGCCGCGCACGACCTGGCCAGCCGGATACAGCTCTCGTCTCTTGCCGAATCGGGTCAGCGACTGTGATCTGACAGCCTGACTCGTTGCTCGGCGGGGGTCCGAATGGGTGCACGACTGCGAGAAGGTCGCCAGAACCGGCGTCGGAGGCGCACGATGAGATCGTGGAGACCTGGGACGCCCTGCGGGCGCGACGCAACGTTCGGCAGTTCACCGACCAGTCAGTCCCTGATGAGGCGCTCGACCGGATTCTTGAGGCTGGGCGACGCGCCCCGTCGGCGGCCAACTGGCAGCCCTGGGACTTCGTGCTCGTCACGGACCGGGCGCAGCTGGCCGAGCTGGCGAAGGTCTGGCAGGGCGCCAGGCATGTCGCCGACGCAGCGGCCGCGATCGCGATCGTCGCGCCGGACCCGCAGGACGATCGCCAGTCGGCGCTTCTCCAGTACGACCTGGGCCAGGCGACGTACGCGATGACCGTCGCCGCGGCCGACCTGGGCGTCGGCACGGGCCACGCCGCGGCAGCCGATCAGGGCCAGGCGAGGGCCGTACTGGGGTTCCCCGAAGGACGCTTCCTGGCCTATCTCCTCGCCGTCGGCTATCCCTCGGACAAGCCGTTGGCCGTGATCGAGCGGCTGAACCGACGCCCCTTCGACGACGTCGTGCACCGCGGACGGTGGTGACCAGACTGGAGACCCGCAGTCAGCCGTCGCTGGCGACCTCGGCATAGCGCCGCAGATCCCAGCCGCGGTTCACGGCATCACGCATCGACTCCCAGCCGTCACCGTGCCGGTCGAGGTTGCTGTGGGTGAGGACGACGTGGGTGCGCTGTGGACCGACGGCGACGAACGTCACCTCGACCTCGCTGGTCTTGTCGAGGTCAGACTCCGGGTGCCAGTCGAGGGAGACGTCCCAGCTGAACGCGACCCGGGTCGGTGGCTCGTAGGCGAGGACGCGGGCCCAGCGGCACTCACTCCCGTCGGCGTACCGGTCGATGATGTGGCCCCCGGCCCGAGGTTCGAAGGTCATGGTCTCGAGCGGTGCATCCAAGAGGTGGTGGTCGGGGTTCCACCAGCTAACGATGCCCTCGGTGAACACGCGGAAGGCGTGCTCGATCGAGCAGTCGACGTAGATGTCGACGCTCACGGATGTCGTCGATGTGGTGCCTGTTGTGCTCATCTCTCCTCCTGAATGGGTGGTGCGGTGCCCTCGGCCGCGTCACGGAACGAGCCGAGCGAGGCCTGCCAGAACTGCTCGAAGTACTCGCGCACCGCGGCGAGACCCCGAGGATCGACGGCGTAGATGCGTCGGGCGCCCTCGGGCCGGTCGCGCACGAGTGCGGCGTCCTTGAGCACCTTGAGGTGCTGACTCACCGCGGGCCTGCTCACCGGCAGCTCGAGCGCGAGCTCAGCAACACCTCTCGGCTGCTGGGCGACCATCTCGAAGATCGCGCGACGGGTCGGGTCGGCCAGAGCCGTCAACGCCCCCGCTTCGTAAGTCTTCACTTACGGTAAGTTGGCACTAACCGCTGCTGGTTGTCAAGGGGTACGTCCCGCTGCTCTGCAGGGGCCGGGTCCCGTTCCGCCGGCAGCTGCGAGCGGGACATCGCCCCTGGGCGAGCGATCCGCTCAGCGCCGCAGGGCCGCGGCGAGCGCCTCGGGGTCGGCGACCGTCACCGTGGCTGCCGGGTGACGCAGCACCCCCGTGGGCTCGATGGCGTGGACGGGCTCGACGAACGACACGCACAGACCTTGACGCGGGTTCGTCGCGAACGTCACGCCACGGTCGGTGAGCGACAGGTGCGCCGGACCCGCCGTGCGGTGGAAGGCATACCCCGAGCTCACCTGCGTGCTCTCGACATTGGCCAGCGGGGTGCGCAGTCGCCACGGACCGAATCGCACGAGGAGCTCCTCGTCGGTGACCACGACCCGCGAGGTGGCCGGCGTGATCCCGAACGCGAGAGCCGGCAGCCGGTAGCGGCCCTCGAAGGCGAACGCGAACTCGCGCGTCACGACCGGCGCCTCAGGCTGGACGGAGGGTCGAGCAGCCCCGCGACACCGCGCTGCTGCTCGCCCAGGTAGGCGTCGAGCACCAGCAGCCCTGCGGTGGCACCGGGCGTGGCCCACTGCAGCCAGCTCATCCGCCGGGTGAGCGTCCGCGCCTGGTCCGGGCGGCCGGATCCGTCTCGGCACGCTCGAGCGCATCGCCGAGCTCGGCCCCGGAGCGGTACGCCTCCGCGCTCACCATGACCGCCGCCACGGTCAGCGCCGTCTTGAGGACGACGGCGGCGGAGGTCGGGCGGTGCCCGACGATGCGACGACGGTTGTCGGCCACGATGGCGACGCCGCTCAGCAGGTGGAGCCCGACCGCGGCACCCTGCACCGGGCCCCACCGCCGCCACCCCTCGTCGGCGATCTCGGCGCGTTCGCGCGCGTCCTGCCCCTTCCGGGAAGCGGGGTTGAGCGCGACGGCCCCCGCCAGGGAGCCGCCGAACCAGGCTGCGTTGGTGAGCACGTGCGTGGCACGGACGATGGTGCTGTATGCCGTCATGCGGAGTCCCTCGTGCCTGTGCCACCCGCGGGCGGCGCGCTGTCGGTTGAGGACTGTGCCGTACCCGCTTCCCGCGCCGCCTACACCGTTGCGCCAGCTGCTGCCGAGCGCTGCCGCGAGCCGCCGAGCGCTGCCGCCTCAGGCCAGCTCGAGGAGGTGCTTGGCGATTCGCGCCAGCGTCACCTGCCCGACGGCCCGGAACGGGTGCAGCGGGTCGGGCGTCACCGACCCCGTCGGGCCACCGAGCTCGGTGTGCGCCAGCGCACTCATGACCGTGTAGGCGTCGTGCCGGCTGTAGCCGTGCTCGTCGGTCAGGACGGCGAAGAGGTCCTCGTAGGCGTTGATGATGGAGTCCTGGACCGGGTCGCCCAGGCCCACACACACGAGCTCGTCACCGGTGTCGATCCTCGGGGCTCGCAGGCGCTTGCCCTTGACGAGGTCGACGCTGACGGTGGCCCGCCCGGCGACCTCGATGGCGACGAACGAGCTCTCCCCGCGGCTCATGACCGCGTGCAGGTCCCCGATGGCCAGACCGGCGCCCGCCACCTCGACGGGGAGGTACACCGTGCTGCCGGGCCTGGCGTCCGTGAGGTCCATGTTCCCGCCGGTCGGGTAGGAGGGCATGACGGTCGACATCGCGCCTTCGGCCGGCGCCACCCCGATGCACCCGATCATGGGGGCCACGGGGCAGCTCACCCGGTCGGTGAGCAGCGCCATCCCGTCGCGGACGGGCACCCGACGCACGTACCAGTCGTCGCCCATCGCGCCGGCCAGCGCGCCCGCCCCAGGGATGTAGACCGACCAGCCGTGCTCGGCCATGTCGATGTCGTGGATCGTCACCGCGAGCGCGTCACCAGGCTCGGCTCCCCGGACGTGGACCGGGCCGGTGACGGGGTTGATCGTCGCCGTGACCTTCGACAGGTCTCGCAGCTCCTCCATCTGGGCGTATGCCGCGTCGTCGGTCTCGAACGTGATGCGCTCCCCCGTGCCCGGATCCACGGTGAGCACCGGCTCGTGCGCCGCCGAGTAGCCGGCCTGGGCGTGGTCCTTGGTGATGAGGTGGTGCTCGGTCACGGTCAGCTCCTCGGCTCGGTGGCGGGCTGCAGGTCGGCAGCCGGCTCGGTGGAGGCATCGGCCCGATGCTCAGGCAGGATGCCGATTCCCTTGCGGCTGTAGTAGACCAGCACGAGGATGCCGATCGCGAGCCACACCAGGCCGCCGATCTTGGCGGCGGACTCGGCGTTCCAGAGAACGAACCCGATGATGAGGAACCCGATGACCGGTCCCACCCAGTGCAGGACGAGATTGGACGACTTCCGGCGCACGCCGTAGTAGGTCATGACCGACAGGTGCAGCAGGAGGAACGAGGTCAGGGCGCCGAAGTTCACGAGTGAGCTGATGAGCCCGATCTGACCGACGAAGAACAGCCCCAGGACCAGGGTGATGCCAGCAACGAGCAGGATGGCCCGCTCCGGCACCTTGCTGCGGCTGTTGACGTGCGCCAGGAAGCGCGGCAGCTGGCCGTCGCGGCTCATGGAGAACAGCAGGCGGGAGGTGGCGCTCTGTGCCGCAACGGCATTGGCGATGCCGACGGCCAGGGCGTTCATGGCCAGGAACGCGATCTGCCACCCGTTGTTGCTGATCCGGCCGACGATGTCGAAGAACGCGTTGCCGGCCTGGTCGTCCGGGAAGGAGGTGGTGTCCGGGATGAGCATGCCGGCCAGCCAGGTCTGGCTGATGAAGAAGAAGGCGACGAGGAAGAGGCCGCCGATCATGGCGATCCCGGCTGAACGGTGACCGCCCTTGCTCTCCTCGGAGAGGGTGGCGATGCCGTCGAAGCCGAGGAAGGACAGCACCGCGATCGACAGCGCCGTGCCGACGAGCGGCGCGGAGAAGTTGGCGGCGTCGAAGATCGGCTTGGCGATCACGTGCGCTCCGCCGGTCCCGTGGGCGATGGCGACGATGGCCATGACGGCGAAGATGACGAGGAAGAGCACCTCGGCGGTCAGGAAGAGCCGGTTGACGACGGCCGTGAACGAGATGCCGACGTAGTTGATGGCGGTGTTGATGGCCAGGAACAGCAGGATCCACGCCCATTTGGGCACGGCCGGGAAGATGCCCGACATCGACTCGGCGGCGAAGACGTAGAGCAACGTGGGCACGAGCAGGTAGTCGAGCAGGATCGTCCAGCCGGCGATGAAGCCGAGCTTGGGGTGCATGCCGCGCCCCACGTACGAGTAGACCGAGCCGGCGATGGGGAAGGCCCGGCTCATCTGCGCGTAGGACAGCGCGGTGAAGATCATCGCGACGAGGCCGATGAGGTAGACGAGGGGCACCATCCCCTTGGCCTCGTTGTAGACGGTGCCGTAGATGGCCCACGGTGCGATCGGCACCATGAAGACGAGGCCGTAGATGAGCAGGTCGGCCGTGGAGAGACCACGGTTCAGCTCCTGCTTGTAGCCGAACTGGGTGAGGTCTCCCTCGCCGAGCGTGTGGCTGTCGAGATTGGACATGCGTGACCTCCGGGTCAGGTGGGCGCTGGGGCGTCAGGTGGGCACAGGGTCAGTCGTGCTGGCCGAGGAAGGACTCGACGACGTCGAGGAAGGCGTCGGTCTCCTCGACGTGCGGCATGTGGCTCGAGTCGGGGAAGACGTGCGAGCGCACGTCGGGGATGCGCAGGGCGAATGGCTCCCAGACCAGGGGCATCGCCTCGTCGTGCGCGCCGGCGATGACGAGCGTCGGGATGCGTATGCCGTCCAGCCGGTCGACGACCGACCAGTCCTTGAGCGACCCGACCACGTGGAACTCCGAGGGCCCGTTCATGGTGTGGTAGACGGTGGGCTCTGCCTCTATCTGGGCGAAGGAGTCGGTCACCTCGGGCGGGTTGGGCACCACACGGCATACGTGCCGGTCGTAGAAGACCTTCTCGGCCGCGGCGTACTCCTCGGAGTCCGTGGTGCCCGCCTGCTCGTGCTCCAGCAGGGTCTGCTGCACCTCGTCCGGGAGCTGCGCGCGCAGCGTGTTGGCCGCCTCGAGCCACAGCGCCATGGACGCAGGCGAGTCGCAGATGGTGAGGCTGCGGATGCCCGAGTCGTCGGCGAGGACGACCTCGGGACCGAGCATGCCGCCCCACGACTGGCCCAGCAGGTGGAAACGCTGGTCGATGCCGAGCGCCCGGACAAGGTTGCGCAGCTCGTCGACGAAGAGCTGTGGCGTCCAGAAGTCTGCAGGAGCGTCGGGCAGGTGGGTGCTGCCGCCGCAGCCGAGCTGGTCGTAGTGGATGACCGAACGCCCTTGCAGCACAAGATTGGCCATCGTCAACGTGTAGTTGTGGGCGGCGCCGGGACCGCCGTGGAGCACGACGAGGGGCGCCTGCTCCGCGTCCGGGTCGAGCTCTCCGGTGACGCGGTACCAGGTGCGGTGACCACGGAAGTCGACCTCGCCCTCGGTGGTCGGGTCGGGAAAGCGCGCGTCGCGCGTCGTTGCCATGCATCCTCCTCGGGGAACCGGACAAAAGTGGATCACGCAAATGGTCCGGTGACAAGACCTTTGACACGGTCGGACCTAGACTGCGTGCGTGGAGAGCAATTCGGAGTGGGAGGACGGGGAGTCGATCGCCCTCCTCGGCGAGCCCCGCACCAAGGCGACGTCGCTGACCGACCGGCTCATCACGGCCATCGCGGTCGGTGAGTACTCCCCCGGTGAGCGTCTCCCGCCCGAGCGCGACCTGGCCGCCTCGCTCGGTGTCAGTCGGGCGACGGTGCGCCAGGCGTTGCAGCACGTGACCGAGCTCGGCCTCATCGAGATCCGGCGGGGGCGGGCGGGCGGCGCCTTCGTCGCTTCGGCGTCATGGGAGGACGTCGCGCCCGAGGTCGCCCGCCGGACGCTCGAGATCGAGATCCCGCGCCTGCTGGACCTCTACGACTACCGCTGCATGGTGGAGGGGATGATCGCCCGCGCAGCCGCGGAGCGCCGCACCGCCGACGACATCACCGGTCTCGAGAAGGCTCTCGAGGAGTTCCGGGCGGCGACGTCGATGACGGAGGCGCGCAACGCCGACCGCCGGCTCCACGGTCTCGTGACGGCGGCGGCGCGCAACCCCCACCTCACCTCACTCAGTGCGCACCTCACGGCCGCGGCCACTCTCGGGTTCGGCGTCGAGCCGTACACGCAGGACTTCTACGACGAGGCGCTCGTGCAGCACACCGAGCTGGTCGGGCACGTCGTGCGTGGTGAGGCCGATGCGTCCAACCGCAGTGCCTCGGCGCACTTCGGCCTGACGCTCGAGACGATGCGAGCCGGTCTGCAACGGGCGCGCAGCGCCTGACGGCAGGTCAGCCGCGGCCCATGCCCAGCGGTCTGGTGAACACCTGCTGCCGCTCGGTCGCCTCGGTCAGGTCGTGCTGGCGCGCCACGAGCAGGGACTGCACGTCGATGTGGCCGAGGACGGCGCCCTCCTCCCCGATGACGGCGGCGCCGTCATGTCCGTGCTCGGCGAAGACGTAGGCCACGTGGCGCAACGTGTCGCGCTCGCCGACGACGTGGTGTGCGCTGCCGGTCGCGAGACCGCGGGCCACCGCCATCGCCTCATCGGAGGTGCGCATGACGTCGGAGGCGAAGAAGGTCTCGAGCGGGTCGGTGGTGTAGTCGCGGGTGATGTGCAGCCCGCGGCGGGCGATCTTCTCGGTGAGCACGGAGCGCTGGAGCACGAGGACGGACACGGCATACGCCGTCGAGGACGCGATGAGCAGGGGCAGCATCGCTCCCCACGCGTGCGTGAGCTCGAGAGTGAAGACGACGCCGGTGAGCGGCGACCGCATCACCCCTCCGACGACCGCCGCCAGCCCGAGCATGGCCCAGAACCCGGGGAACACACCCGGGAGGACGAGGCCCAGCGCGGCCCCGAGCGCGCCACCGATCATGAAGACCGGCGCGAGCACGCCCCCCGAGGTCCCGGACCCGAGCGACAGCGACCAGATGAGTGTCTTGACGACGAGGATCCCGACGATCAACCCGGTGGTCGCGTGGCCGGTCAGCAGCTGGTCGATGACGTCGTAGCCCACGCCGAGCGCCCGGGGCTCGACGAGGCCGCCGAGGCCGATGACGAGGCCGCCGAGCGCCGGCCACCACATCCAGTGGATCGGCAGCCGGCTGAACAGGTCCTCGGCGAAGTAGACGAGCCACGTCGCACCCAGGGCCACGAGGGCACCGCTGAGACCGACGAGGACGCTGAGCGTCTCTGCGGTCCAGGCGATGTGGACGTCGCTGTGCGGCACCGGGAAGATCGGGCCCACCCCGATGAGCGGGCCCCGGACGACCGTCGCGACGGCGACCGCGGCGACGACCGGGACGAAGCTGCGTGGTCGCCACTCGAAGAGCAGCAGCTCCACCGCGAGGAGCACGGCCGCGAGCGGCGAGTTGAAGGTGGCGGCCATGCCCGCCGCGGCGCCGGCCACGAGCAGTGTCTTGCGCTCGTCGGCGGTGAGCCGCAGGTGCTGCGCGAGGATCGAGCCGATGGCTCCCCCGGTCATGATGATCGGCCCCTCGGCACCGAAGGGTCCACCCGAGCCGATGCTGATCGCCGCCGAGATCGGTTTGAGCACAGCGACCTTCGGCTCGATCCGGCTGCCGCCGATGAGGATCGACTCGATCGCCTCCGGCATGCCGTGGCCGCGGATCTTCTCCGACCCGTAGCGCGCCATGACACCGATGACGAGCCCGCCGACCACGGGCGCGAGCAGCACGAGCAACCACGGGTGGTGCGTCGCGCCGGGCGCGACCAGGGAGGTCTCGAACCGCTGGTAGAACACGACATTCGTCGTCAGGCCGATGAGCTTGAGGAGCAGGTATGCCGCTGCCGCGCCGAGCGCTCCCACCGGCAGCGCCCAGGCGGTGATGAGCAGCATCCGCGGGTGGACGTTGAAGTCGCCGAGCTCCACCTGCTTGGCCCGGGTCACAGCGGCACCGGTCCGGTGAGGTCGTGGTGCCGTCGCCGGAGGGCCAGGTGCAGCACGTCGAGGCTTTCGGTGAGGGAGCTGAGGGCCGCGGCATCCAGGCTGTGCAGAGCGCGGGTGAGCTCACGCGAGCGCCAGGCCAGCACGGCCTCGAGGACCTCGACGCCGTGCTCGGTCAGCGCGAGGAGCACCCGGCTGCGGCTGTGCGGATCCCCCGTCCGGGTGACGTGGCCGGACGTCACGAGCCTGTCGGCCAGCCGCGTCACCGACGAGTTGCTCACGCCGAGCACGTGCGCCAGCTCGGTGCAGGACGCCTGGCCCTCGTCGCGCAGCGCGAAGAGCAGGCGCATCTGGGGCAGCGACACCTCCCCCACCTCGTCGACGCTGCGCACGGCCAGACCGAGCAGGTCGCGGGTCACCTGCTGCAGCGCCTCCACCGCGGTCGGGAAGGATCGGGATCTTTGCATGCGACAAGTCTTGCATGCGACAACACGTTGGCGAAAACGTCGAATGACGAACAGGCCCGCCCACCGAGCGGCCCTGAGGCCGGTCAGTCGTCGGCCGCCGCGGCGAAGGCCTGCTTGGCGTCGCGGTACCAGTCCATGGACTTCTTCGGGTGCCGCCAGCGGCTCTTCATCGCATCGCGGGCGTCCTGGTGGGTGGCGTCCCCGGCCGTCTCCGCATCACGGAGGTGGCGGTCCTGGGCCTTGATGACGTCGTCGGCGGTGTCGCCGTGGTGCTCGAGGTCGCAAGGCCCTCCGAGGGATCGGCAGGTCATGGTCTTCATGGTCGGCTCCTTGATCGTTGGGGTGTCCTGCCGTACTGACGATCGAGCCGGGCCGGATGTGACACGCACCCGCGACCGACTGCGACGTCACAGGGTTCACTCGCGCGATGACCCGGGTGGCGTCGGCGCGTTGAGGTCGAACCGGATCCCGATCAGTCGGATGGCGAAGCAGGCCAGCCCGGCCACCGACGCCGGGACCCAGCCGTGGAGGCCGATCTCGACGCTCACCACGGTGATCAGGGCGCCGACCAGGGCGGGGATGGCATACAAGCCGCTGCTCAGCACGGTCGGGACGCGCCCGATCAGCACGTCTCGAAGAGTGCCTCCGCCCACGGCGGTGACAGCGCCGAGGATGACGGCCTGCAGCGACCCCAGGCCGGCATCGAGCGCTTTGGTGGCTCCGGTGATGGCAAACAGGCTGAGGCCCACGGCGTCGAGGACCTCGATCGGCAGGGCCAGTCGGTCGAGCTTGCGCCCCCAGGCGAAGGCGATGAGGGCCCCGGCCGCAGCGACCACGAGGTAGCGCCAGTCCCTGAACGTCGCCGGCGGGAGGGAGTCGATGATGACATCGCGGATGATGCCGCCGCCCACGGCCGTGACCATGCCGAGGGCGAGCACCCCGACGATGTCCAGCCGCGCCTTTCGGATCGCCGTCAGCGCGCCGTTGAGCGCGAAGACGGCGGTTCCAGCGAGGTCGAGCAGCAGCAGAGCGCTACCGGCGGTCACTCGGGCTCCCACCGGACAACTGCGCTCGCCATGCGGACACGGTACGCCGAAGGCGTGCGCCAGGGGTCCGTCGCCGGGACAGCCCCGGGCGGCGCCCGGACGGCCTCACTCAGGGCTTCGTCACAGCGCGGCTGGGTACGGTCAACTCGGCGGTCGAACAGGACTGGTGGATTTCACGAGGGGCGAGGCGATGACATCTGCTGACGCGGTGCTGGCCGGGTTGGACCGAACGCGCGGCTGGAGGGAGGACTTCTATCGCGACCTGCACGCCCATCCCGAGCTGAGCGGCCAGGAGTCCCGCACCTCTGCGGCCGCCGCTGCGCGACTGACCGCGTGGGGCTTCGATGTCCAGCGCGTGGGCGGGGGCGTCGTCGGCGTCCTGGCGAACGGGCCCGGGAACACCGTGCTCAGCCGCGCCGACATGGACGCGCTGCCCGTGACCGAGATGACCGAGCTACCGTACGCGTCGACCCAGACCGCGACCGACGAGACGGGGGCCACCACCGGGGTCTCCCACGCCTGCGGCCACGACGTCCACGTGACGTGCCTGCTCGGCGCCGCTGAGCTGCTCGCCGACCAGCGTCAGCACTGGAGTGGCACCTTTGTCGCCCTCTTCCAGCCGGCGGAGGAGACGGCAGCGGGAGCGCGGGGGATGCTCGATGACGGACTCGCACGACGCATACCGCGTCCCGACGTCGCCTTCGCCCAGCACGTCCTCGGACTCGACGCCGGCACGATCGGCACCCAGGTCGGGCCCGTCATGTCTGCCGGCGACAGCATCCGGATCACGGTCTTCGGCAAAGGCTCACACGGCTCGATGCCGCACCTCAGCGTCGACCCGGTGGTGCTCGCCGCCTCGATCGTCCTGCGGCTGCAGACGATCGTGGCCCGCGAGACCCGACCGGGAGAGTTCGCGGTCGTCACGGTCGGCAGCAGCGTGGCCGGGACGAAGAGCAACATCATTCCCGACCGGGCGGTGCTGCTGCTCAACGTGCGGACCTACGATGACGCCACACGTCGCCAGGTGCTGGAAGCGATCGAACGCATCGTTCGCGCCGAGTGCGACGGCGCCGGTTCCCCGCAACCGCCCACCTTCGAGTACTACGACCAGTACCCCCTCACCCACAACGACTCCGGCGTGGGTGACCGCGTCGACAGCGCGTTCCGAGAGCACTTCGGGGACCAGGTCGTCGAACTGGGCCGGGTCACGGCCAGCGAGGACTTCAGCCGCATCCCCGACGCGTTCGAGACACCCTACTTCTATTGGGGCGTCGGAGGATTCGCCGCGGGCACCTCAGCGCCACCGAACCACTCACCCTTCTTTGCACCCCTCATCCAACCGACCCTCGACACAGGTACGGAGGCGCTCGTCGTTGCCGCACTCGCCTACCTCGCCAAGGACCCCGGCTGACTGGTGTGCGTGAAACGCACCCCCGTCAGCCGGAGAGCCCGCGCGCGGCCTACTTCAGCCGGAAGAGCGTGTCGTCGCGGATGGAGGACTTGCCCGGGTCGCCGGCGTGGCCCAGCAGCTGGGTCTGACCGACCATCTGCTCCATGCCCTTGAGCACCGAGTAGTGGTCGACGGCGACTGAGGAGACGCCACCGGCAGTCGTGTACGGGGTGATCACGATCAGCGGCACGGTGTACGTGCTGCCGTTGCCCTCGTCCCAGGTGATGATGATGGCGGAGCGGCCGGCCTGGTACGTCGCCGAGTTCAACAGACCCGGAAGGTAGCCCTTCAGCCAGTTGTCGCCGTTCTGGATCCGTTGCGAGATGGTGCTGTTGGGCACCAGGTGCATGATGTCCTGCTTGTTCGGGATCACGAGGTTGAACTTCGCCGACAGCACGTCCGCGCTGTTCGCTGGGAACGGCTTGGCGTACTGCGGACACAGGTTGTTCTGGGTCCGCGTGTAGTACGGGAAGGGGGTGTGGGTGACCGTGAACAGGCCGGCGCCACCGGTGTAGCAGTTGCCCAGGCTGCCCTCAGCCCACTCCACCGCGCTGCCCGGCGCCGACGCATTCATCAGCTCGAAGATGCTCTTCGAGGCCTGCGGCCAGGAGCTCGGCGGCTTGTTCGCCGTGATCGGCAGCTCATGGCTGCAGATGCCGTTCGTGTCGGCCTTGTCGCAGCCGGTGTACCCAGAGGTGAGCGCGATGTAGTTGGCCAGGCTCGTGGTCGACAGGGAGAGGTCGTTCTTCGAGTAGCTGCACGCCTTGGCGATCGCGTTGATGTACGGCGCGTCCGCGGTGTTGCCGATGATCTTCTTCAACGGCTTGTTCTCGAACATGATCAGGGTGACGTGGTCCCACGTCGCCGGGGCGGTACCGGCCGCGGTGCCGCTGCAGGGAGCGGTCGCCGTCGTCGTCGCTGCTGCAGTTGCAACAGGGACGGAGCCGGTGACGGTGAGAGCGGAGGCAGCGAGCAACACCGCTGCAGAGATCGGGACGTACGTTCGCATCGGCATGCCTTCCCTGTGGTTTCAGTCGACGCAGGCACTGCACGCGCTGAGCCGCGTTGACACCGTCGGCGCCAAAGATACGGCGCAACCGTCGTCTCGAGAGGGGCTTCCGAGAACTTGGTCCACTCAGCTCGTCAGCAGTCCCGTCAGAGGCGATCGGCCGGGACTCGCAGGCGCTCAGTCGCGGAGCGGTCCCCCGTTCCGAACGGCTGCGACCACGTCGAGGATCGCCTGACTGGTCGCGTCCGAATCCTTCTCGTCGGCAGCGTGGGCGGGCACGCCCACACGTCTCGTACTAAGTACGCTAGATTGGCATACAAGGTACGAGACCGACCGGACGAGGGAGCACTGTGCACCAACCAGCCGCTGACAGCCGCGAGCGAAGGGCCCCGTTGAGCCGCGAACGGGTCCTGCTCGGCGCTGTGGCCGTCGCCGACTCCGGCGGCCTGCCCGCCCTGACGATCCGCTCCCTCGCGCAGCAGCTCGGCGTCAAGCCGATGTCGGTCTACCACTACGTGGCCAACAAGAGCGAGATCCTCGACGGCATCGTCGACATGGTCTTCGCCGAGATCGACCGCCCGCCGCGCGATGGGGACTGGCAGAACGAGATCCGACAAGGGGCCGCCTCGGCCAGGCGGGCGCTCCGGCGTCACCCCTGGGCACTCGGGCTGCTGGAGTCACGAAAGACCCCCGGCCCGGCGACGCTGCGCCACCACGACACGATGATCGGCACCTTGCGAGCCGCCGGATTCTCGGTCGAGATGACCGCCCACGCATACGCCCTCATCGACAGCTACGTGTACGGGTTCGCCCTGCAGGAGGCCGCCCTGCCCTTCGACGGACCGGAGACCGTCGCCGGCGTCGCGGAACCCATTCTGGGCGGCTTCGACGACGACGAGTACCCCCATCTGGCCGAGATGGCGACAGAGTTCATCCTCCAACCCGGCTACGACTTCGGCGACGAGTTCGAGATCGGACTCGAGGTCATCCTCCAAGCCCTCACCCGCTCCCTCCCTCCCGCCCGGCGACGGCGCACGCATCGACCGGACTGAAGGGGCGCCGCAAAGACGTCGCCACCGAGGGGATGGCCTGGACATACTTTGTACGCTAGCCTGAACGTACTTAGTACATCCACCGCCGGCGCGCGGGCCACACTCGCCCCGCCCATGAGATCCCCGCTCTTGAGGACTGTGTCGGTGCCGGTCCCGTGAGATCTCGATGCTCGCGATCCGCAATCGAAGGCGCGGTCACGTCGCCGCTCCAAGCGCAGTCCCGCTCCGGACGACCACGCGCTCGCGCGCCCGAAGCCTGAGGATCCCCACCGAGGAGCACCCATGTCCACCGCCTCGAACCCCGCCCTCCCTCAAGAAGCCGACAAGACCAGCGGGACAACGCCTTTCAGCTCCGGAAGCTCGATGCGAGCAGTCGTGCAGGACCGTTACGGGTCTGCCGACGTGCTGCACCTGGCCCGGATCCCGCGACCGAGTGCCGCCCCGCACGAGGTGCTGCTGCGGGTGTGTGCCGCCGGCGTGGCACGCGCGACCTGGCACGTGATGACGGGGCTGCCGTATGCCGGCCGGCTCGCGTTCGGGCTGCGCCGACCCAAAGAGCGGGTGCCTGGGATGGACGTCGCTGGGATCGTCGTGGCGGTGGGCTCAGCGGTGACCACCTTCGCCGAGGGCGACGAGGTCTTCGGTGTCGGCCGCGGATCCTTCGCCGACTACGCCGTCGCCCGCGAGGACAAGCTGGCCGTCAAACCCGCGAGCCTCACCTTCGCGCAGGCTGCGGTGGTCCCCATCTCGGCGTCGACCGCCCTGCAAGCCCTGACCGACGTCGGCAAACTCCAGCAGGGTCAGAGCGTGTTGGTCATCGGCGCCTCCGGCGCCGTCGGCGGGTATGCCGTCCAGCTGGCCAAGGCCCTCGGAGCGACGGTCACCGGAGTGGCCAGCGGCGCCAAGCTGGACTGGGTCCGATCCCTCGGGGCCGACCACGTCATCGACTACACCCAGCAGGACTACGCCGACGGCACGGCCCGCTACGACCTGATCCTCGACCTCGCCGGAAACCCGTCTGTGTCCCGGTTGCGACGGGCGCTCGCGCCTGCCGGCACGGCCGTGCTGGTCGGCGGCGAGGCGGGTGGCCACCTCACCGGCGGGATGAACCGGCAGCTGGGCGCACTGGCCCTGTCCGGGCTCGTCCGGCAGCGCCTCACCATGCTTCTCGCGAAGCAACGCTGCAGCGACCTGGAGCGACTCACCGACTTCATCCGGGCCGGGGTGGTGACCCCGCGCATCGACCGGACCTACCCTCTGGCGGACGCGGCGGACGCGATGCGCCACCTCACCGACGGCACGGCGCGCGGGCAGATCGCGATCACCATGGGGCTCCCGCGATGATCCGGGTCGAGTCCGTCACCAAGAGGTACGGCCCCTTCACCGCCGTCGACGACGTGACGTTCACCGCCGCGCCTGGCCGGGTCACCGGCTTCCTCGGCCCGAACGGAGCCGGCAAGTCGACGACGTTGCGGATCGTCGTCGGCTTGACCCCGGCCACCTCGGGTACTGCGACGGTGGTGGGTCGTCTTTTCGCCGACCTGCCCAACCCCGGCCTGGAGGTCGGCGTGCTGCTGGACGCCTCCGCGCAACATGCCGGACGTACCGGACGAGAGATCCTGACGTTGGCCCAGCGGACGATGGGCGTGCCCGCTGACCGCGTCGAGGAGATGCTCGACCTGGTCAGCCTCACCCCCACCGAGGCCGGACGCCGGGTGCGGAACTACTCCCTCGGGATGCGGCAGCGACTGGGCATCGCCGCAGCACTGCTCGGGCAACCGGAGGTGCTGATCCTGGACGAACCCGCCAACGGGCTCGACCCGGCCGGCATCCGCTGGATGCGGGACCTGCTGCGCGACTATGCAGACCGGGGTGCCACTGTGCTGCTCTCCTCACACCTGCTGCACGAGATCGAGGTCATCGCCGACGACCTCGTCGTCATCGGCAACGGTCGCATCGTCGCCAAGGGCACCAAGGCCGAGCTGCTGCAATCCGCCGGGACCCTCGTCAGAACGACCAGCGTGGACACCCTCGCCGGCGCGCTCAGCGCCGCCGGCGTCCTGTCCAGCCACAGCGGTGCAACCGGGCACGGCGACGCCCTTCGGGTGGAGGCCGAGCCCGACGTCGTCGGCCGGATCGCCCACACGGCCGGCGTGACGCTGCTCGAGCTCCGTCCCGCCGAGGGCGCCGGACTCGAGGACCTGTTCCTCGAGCTGACCGCCGACACGCAACGCGAAGGAGCAGTCGCATGACCGCCATCCCGCTCGAGCCAGTCCTCGCAGGTTCCCCCTCCGTCGAGACGGACCCCCGCCAGGACGTCGCACCCCGCTCGGCGCGCACTGTGGCGCCGGCGCGCATCCCCCTCGCACGGATCGTCTCCGTCGAGCTGCGCAAGTCCTTCGACACCCGGTCCGGGTTCTGGCTGCTCGCCAGCATCGGCATCGCCTCGTTCCTGGCCACGGCTGGGGTCGTCCTCTGGGCGGCCCGCGACCAGCTGACCTACAGCACCTTCACCCTCGCCGTCGGCTTCCCCATGGCCGTGATCCTGCCGGTCATCGCGATCCTGTCGGTCACCGCCGAATGGACCCAACGCAGCGGCCTGACCACCTTCACGCTCGTCCCGCACCGGGGCCGTATCGTCTTCGCCAAGGCCATCGTCGCCATCTCGATCGCCGTCGCCTCGATGCTCGTCGCCTTCGTCATCGGAGCGCTCGGCAACCTCCTGGCCGCGGCCCTCGCCGGCCGCGACGCCGTCTGGGACCAAGGCGTCGCCACTCTGGCCGCCATCGTGCTGGGCAACACGCTCGTCGTCCTCATCGGCTTCATGCTCGGGGTGCTGATCCGCAACTCCACGGCCGCCATCGTGGCCTACTTCGTCTACGCGTTCGTGGCCCCACCACTGTTGGAGCTGCTCGCCGCCAACCAGGCGTGGTTCCACGACCTCTACCCCTGGGTCGACCCCAACGTCACCCAGAACCTGCTGTTCCACGGTCCACTGGTCGGCCAGCAGTGGCTCCAGCTCGCGGTCACCACAGCCGTCTGGCTGGTCGCGCCCCTGCTCGTGGGCCTCTGGACGCTGCAGCGCTCGGAAGTCAAGTAGCCGACTCCGGGGTCTGAACCCGACACAGGGAAAGCAGGAAGCCATGTCACCGCGAACACGCACCGTGCCGCCGCCTCTGCAGGGCGAGCCGATCCCGCCGCCGCAACGGACGGCCGACGCGGCCGACCCCGCCCGGGCCCTGCGCACGGCCAGCCTGGTCGCCGGGATCGGACTGGCCCTGCTCACCGTCCTGGCAGTCTTCGGCAACTTCGTCGTCCTGCAACGACTCATCACGCCGGGCGACGCGACCACCACGACAACCGCCATCGCGAACTCCGCGGCGCTCTTCCGATGGGGCGTCGCCAGCCTGCTCGCGGTCGCCGCGCTCGACGTCGTCGTGGCCGCCGCGTTGCTGCGGCTGTTCACCCCGGTGAACCCGGACGTCTCCCGCCTCGCCGCCTGGTTCAGACTCGCCTACGCGGGCGTGTTCGTCGTCGCGGTGAGCCAGCTGGCCGGCATACGGCCCCAGCTCGACACCCCTGACCAGGTCCAGCGGTCCATCGACTCCTTCGATGACATCTGGCACGCCGGCCTCATCCTGTTCGGCGTCCACCTGCTGCTGATCGGCTACCTGGCCCACCGGTCCGGCTTCATCGCCAGGGTCATCGCGGTCCTGCTCCTCATCGCCGGGATCGGCTACCTCGTCGACGGTTTCGGCACCGTGATCGTCGCCGGCTACTCCCTCGAGGTCGCGCGCGTCACCTTCGTCGGCGAAGCGGTGCTCATCTTCTGGTTGCTCATCCAGGGCCGACGCCTCACCGTTCGCGGCGACGGCACGATCACGTCCCGGCCCTCACGGGCGCCTCGATCCTGACGCGTCAGGATCGGGGCTCCCCTCTCCCGCGCCGCCTCCGGAGACGCGTCGCAGTTCCACCTCGATCAAAGAAGCCACCATGTCAACAGCAACGATCGACCCCGTCTCCCCCGCTCCAGCGGGCACCCCGGCGCGAGCCCCGATGACCTCAGTGCGCAAGACCGCGCTCGCCGCGGGTGTGCTCTACCTGATCAGCTTCGTCTCGATCCCGACCCTCGCCCTCTACAGCGGGGTCAAGGACCCGAACTACCTCCTCGGCTCCGGGCCGGACACCCCCGCCCTCGTCGGCGGACTCCTGGAGGTCATCGTCGCCCTCGCGGGCGTCGGCACCGCGGTCATCCTGTATCCCGTGGTCAAGCGCCAGCACCAAGGGATCGCACTGGGCTTCGTCGGCACGCGGACCCTCGAGGGCGCCGGCATCATCGCCGGCGTCGTCGCCCTGATGACGGTGGTGTCCCTGCGGCAGGCCGGAGTCGGAGCCGCTGGACTGGTCACTGCCCACGCCTTGACCAGCATGTACGGATGGGCGTTCCTCTTCTCGCAGTCCCTGATGCCCGCTCTGAACGCGATGCTGCTCGGCTCCCTGCTGTATCGGTCCCGCCTCGTGCCGCGGGCCCTTCCCACCATCGGGCTCATCGGAGCCCCGCTGCTGCTGGCCTCCGTCATCGGGGTCCTGTTCGGCGCCTTCAGCGCCGTCTCCGCCCCAGCCTTGCTCCTCGCGATCCCGATCGCTGTCTGGGAGTTCTCCCTCGGCGTCTACCTCGTCGTCAAGGGCTTCAGGCCCTCCCCTCTCACGATCGGAATGACCACAGCCGGCGCAGAACCCGCGACCGTGTGACCCACCGCTCGAGCCCGGAGTTGAGAGCACCCCTCTCAGCCGGCCCACCACCCCTGGAGGACACCGTGACCAGCAGCCCTGCGCGCTACATCGCCCCGTCCGGATGGGGTGACATCGCCTTCATGAAGGCGGTCCGGTGGCTCACCGAGCGCGGGATCAGCCTGCTCGGGTCACGTGTCCTCACCGTGGCCGGGCGCACCTCCGGCACGCCGCGCAGCGTCCCCGTGAACCTGCTCGCGCTGGGCGGCGAGCGCTACCTCGTCGCCCCCCGGGGCAACACCCAGTGGGTCCGCAACGTCCGCGCCGCGGTCGGCGCCGAGCTCCGCGTGGGGCGTCGGGTCGAGCAGGTCCGGCTCATCGAGCTTCCCGTCGCGGACCGGGTCCCCGTGCTGCGCGCCTATCTGCAGCGCTGGGGCTGGGAAGTCGGACGGTTCGTCGAGGGCCTGACAAAGCGGTCCACCGACGCCGAGCTCGCTGATGCGGCACCAGGCATGCCTGTGTTCCGGGTCGAGCCGACCACCGGGCCCAGCGTGAGTTGAACGAGGCATGGCGCCCCCGACGATGTCGAGGCAGTCGATGACGGGGTGAAACGTGGCCGCAATGACCGCTCCCCACGCGAGTCGCTCCGCTGACAGGGACGTCGTCGTCGACACCCCGGTGCAGTTGCATGAGCTCGCGCAGACGACGACCGTCTCGCGCTGGTTGGCGATGCCGCAGGCGGACAGGTCGGCAGCCTGCAGGCCGGCCTGGCCGAGCGCCGCCTCGACGACGCGCACGTTGTTGCCCGGGGCGGCGGTCACCAGGCGAGGAGTCCCTTGACGACGGTGAAGACGGCACCGGCCAGGGCGAGACCGATGGCGAGTCGTCGGGCGACCTCGTGGTCGACCCGCCGCGAGAGCACCTCTCCGCCGACGAGCCCCACGGCGAGGGCGCCGAACGAGACGATGAGCGCAGCCGGCGAGACGTGGGGCAGCCCGCCCTTGGCGGTGAGCGAGGCGAGGTTGACGAAGATCGAGTAGAACTGGAACGTCGCGACGAACTTGCGGTGCTCCCAGGCGGTGCTCACGGCATACAGCACGATGGCAGGCCCGCCGACGCCGGCGGTCACGTTCATGAAGCCGCTCGCCCCACCCGCGACCACGGCGCCGCCCGTGCCGCGGAGCACCCTCGCGCGGTCGCTCAGCACGACCGCCGACAGCGCGACGATCACGGTGAGACCGATGATGACCATGAGGGGCGCGGGCGGCACGTTGCGAGCCACCCACGCGCCCAAGGGAATCGTGGCGAGGGCCGGCACGACGAGCAGCAGGGCCTTGCGCCACTCGGTGTCACGCCACAGGGTCACGAAGACGACGCAGCTCACGACCAGTCCGAGGAGGTTCGACAGGACGACCCCCTCGAAGGGCCCGGCGACGAGCACGAGCAGGGGTGCGCACACGAGGGCGAAGCCGACCCCCGTGACGCGTTGGGTCAGGGCGCCGGCCACCACTCCCAGTGGTAGCAGCACGAGCTCGGTCGTCATGTCCTCGGTCTCCCCGCATCTCGTCTTCGGGTCAGAGACCGACCGACAGGTAGCGCACGTCCTCGAACTCCTCGAGGCCGACGGACGCCCCCTCACGGCCGAGCCCGGACTGCTTGACCCCGCCCATGGGGGCGAAGGCGACCGACGGCAGGGCGTTGTTGACGCCGACGATGCCGGCCTCGAGTCGCTCCGCCGTGCGCCAGCACCGCGACAGGTCGCCCGACCACACATAGGCCGCGAGCCCCATCTCGGTGCGGTTGGCGCGTGCGACCGCCTCGTCGAGGTCGCGGAAACGGAAGACCGCGGCCGCGGGTCCGAAGACCTCCTCGGTGGCGATGGCGGCCGAGTCGGGCACGTCGGCGAGCAGGGTGGGCGCGACGAAGGTGCCGCCCTGCGGCAGCTCCCGCTCGCGGGTGAGTCTCCGCGCCCCCTGTGAGATCGCCTCGTCGACAAGGGAGTTCACGGCCTCGACCCTCGCGGAGTCGATGACCGGACCGAGGTCGGGGCAGTGGTCGGCCAGGCCGTCGCCGATGCTCATGGCGTCGATCCTGGCCACGAGCCGCTCGACGAACTCGTCGTGCACGTCCTCGTGCACGACAAAGCGGTTGGCGGCGATGCACGACTGACCGGTGTTGCGGAACTTGGCGAGCATCGCCCCCTCGACGGCGGCGTCGAGATCGGCGTCGTCGAGCACGACGAAGGCCGCGTCACCGCCGAGCTCGAGCAGCGGTCGCACGACCCGACGGGCTGCGCTCGCCATGATCTCGCGACCGACGAGGGTCGACCCCGTGAAGGTCACGGCCCGGACGGCGTCGTGGTCGAGCAGGGTCTGAGTGATCTCGCGCGCAGGTCCGTGCACGAGGTTGACGACACCCGCGGGAACCCCGGCGTCGTCGAGCGCGCGGATCATCTCGGTCGCCGCGAGGGGCGCCTTCTCGGAGACACGGGCCACGACGGTGCAGCCAGCCGCCAGCGCGGGCGCGAGCTTCCGGGCCTGGATCGAGCACGGGAAGTTCCACGGCGTCAGGGACGCGACGACGCCGACGGGTCGGCGCACGGTGACGTGCCGTCGGTCGCCCGCCTCGTGCGGAATGACCTCGCCGTTGGGACGCCGCGCCTGCTCGGCGAACCACCGGAAGTACTCGGCGCTGAAGGCCAGCTCGCCGACCGCCTCCGGCAGGCGCTTGCCGGCTTCACGGGCGAGCAGGGCGCCCAGGGTGTCGGCGCGCTCGGCGATGAGCCTGGAGGCGTCGAGCAGGATGTCGGACCGGCGCCGGGCCGGCAGGTCGGACCACGCGCCGAAGGCGCGCGCGGCAGCGTCGGCGGCGCGCTGCGCGGCCTTCGGGCCTGACCATGCGACGTGGCCGACCACCGACCCGTCGACAGGGTTGGTGACCTCGAGGGCGGAGTCTCCGTCCTCCCAGGCGCCGTCGATGAGCTGGCTGGGCATGGTGGTCACTGCGTCTCCTTGATGGGTCTGCTTGTGGAGCAAGCGGATCGGCTTTGTCGGCTGGGAGTGAGTCAGGGCACGAGCACGTCGGGGCGGCTGCGACCCCCGACCTCGAGGCTGGGCCAGAGCTCGTCCGTGACCAAGGTTCGTGGGCCGTCCGGCAGCACGAGCGTCGTGTCCTCGACCTTCCAGCCGGCGGCGCTGGGATTCCAGGCGACGACGGCGCCGTCACCGAGCACGACGTCGCTCGATGGGTGCGCCGGGAACTCCCGTGGCTGGAAGCCGCTCAGGCCGCCCTGGTGGTGCCGGTGCCACTCCTCGGGAGCGAACCCCTGTCGGGCGTATGCCGCACAGCCGTCCGACACGACGTCGCCGAGCCGAGCCCCGACCCGTGTGGCATCGAGGAAGGCCTGCTCCACCCGCAGCAGCCGGGCGTAGGTGTCGCGCTGCTCGTCCTCGAACGGCGTGAACGAGACGATGCGGGTGACGCTCGCGACGAGCCCGTGCCGTCGGCCGCAGGCGACGAGCATCGCCCGCTCGCCGACCGCCTCGGCCAGCGGCAGCGGGTGGCGGTGGGTGTCGAGGTGGTCTGCGCCCCCGACGAGGAGGACGATCGGGTCGAGCTCTCGCTCGAGCAGCTGACGAGCGAGCTCACCGGCAGCGGCATAGCCGGTCGTGCCCGGCGACAGCGTGAGCGCGGCGGCGGTCGCTGCGGCGGCCGTGTCGCGGCACACGGCGGCGAGCAGGTCCTGCTGGCGCTGCGTCAGCTGTCGCCGCAATGCGGCGAGATCCGCACCCACCCCGGTGCCGTCGGCGAGCGGACGGTCGCTCCCGACCCGATGGCCTGTGGGCAGCTTGCCGTCGCGCGACTCCCACCAGGGCACGACCTCCCAGCGGAGATCACACACGGTGTCGAGCCCGGCCAGCTCGCTGTCGCGCAATCGAGGGGCCTCGATGGCGTTCGTGACTACGGTCAGGCCAGGCCGCACGCTCGCGCCGTCGACGTCGTCACCGAGGTGCACGACGACGTCAAGGCACGCGGAGTCTAGGGTCTGCGGCACGTTGACGCGCGCCCCGAGCAGCCAGGTGAGGGTGGCCGGCTCGCGCAGGACGAGCGTGTCGAGGTCCAGGGCCCGCGCGAGGCCGCGCAGCCGGGCGAGCTTCTCGCCCAAGTCGATCCAGCGGTCGGCCGCGGCACCGGAGGGCGGTCGCACGTCGAACCCGACCTCAGGCGCCATGGCGGATCACCTCGTCCGCGATGACCGCCGGCTGAGAGTCGAAACCGACGAGGGTGGTCCCGGCAGCCTCGGCTGCGCCGTAGGCGTGCAGGGTCCACGGGCGACCGTGGAGGTCCTGCACGGAGCGGACGCCCTCGTCGACCTCGACCCGGGGGATGACGGCACCGCCGCGCACGAGGACCGGCATGCGCTCCAGCGGGACGTCGACGGTGTGGAAGCCGGGACCGGCATACCGGGTGTCGTCGTGCAGGTCGAACCACTCGCCCTCGGGCACGTAGAACGTGCGTCGCACCGGTGCGGCGCCGTCGTCGAAGACCGGCACGACGAGCAGGTCGCTCCCGAGGAGGAAGCTGTCGTCGACACTGCGGGCCACTCGGTCGTCGGCGTGGTGCAGGCCCAGGGGGCGCAGCACCGGCCAGCCCTGCGCCGCCGACTCGAGCGCCACCTGCCACAGGTAGGGCAGCAGCGAGTAGCGCAGACGCACCCACTCGCGGCAGATCTCGAGGGCCTCGTCGCCGAAGGCCCACGGCTCACGGGGACGCAGGCCGTGCGCCCGCATGAGCGGTGACAGCGCGCCGAGCTGAGTCCAGCGCACGTAGAGCGCCGGCGTGAGCTCGGGTCCGAAGAACCCGCCGATGTCGTGGCTCCAGAAGCCCGGCGCACTCATGGCGTAGGAAAGGCCGCCCCGCACCGTGGCCTGCATGCCGACGACCGTCGACTCCGCATCGCCGGCCCACTGGCCGGGGTAGCGGTGCGAGCCCGCCCATCCACTGCGTCCCCACACGAGCGGGGGCCGGTCGGTGAACTCGGCGATCGCCTCGGAGACCGCACCGTTGTAGCGCAGGGGGTAGAGGTTGTGGGCCTGGTTGGCCGGGGTGCCGTCGAAGAACGCCACGTCATCGGGCAACGCCTCGCCGAAGTCGGTCTTGAAGACGGCCACGCCGTCGTCGAGGAAGTCCTGGTGCATCTGCTGCCACCACCGCTTGGCCGCCGGGTTGGTGAAGTCGATGAGCGCGCGCATCCGGCCGTCCGGGGTCGGCGTCTTCTGGATGGCGGCCAGGCTGCCGTCGGTGCGGCGGACGAGATAGCCCTCCCGCTCGGCCTCCTCGAAGATCGGGGAGGCCGGGTCCAGATAGGGCAGCTCCCAGACCGACAGCCGCAGGCCGAGCTCGGCGAGGTCGTCGACGAACTGCTTGCGCTCGCCGAAGCGGCTCGTGTTCCAGATGAAGTCCGTGTTGAGCCGGTCGACGACGAGCCAGTCGGGGTCGAGGTGGAGCACGTCCATCGGCACGCCGTGCGCGCGGGCGGAGCGCCCGACCTCGAGCATCTCCTCGCTCGTGTGGTAGCGGCATCGCCCCATCCAGTAGCCGAACGCCCACGGCTGCGGCGCCTTCGCACGTCCCGTCAGGGCCGTGTATGCCGTGAGGCGGGTTCTCGGGTCGGCGCCGGCGAAGACATAGAGGTCGATCGCGGAGTCGTCGAGCCCGAGGGAGAGCACGGACGGCATCGAGTGGCCGACGTCGGCCGTGACCACCGCGCCCGTGTTGACGAAGCCGGTGTAGCCCTGCGACGAGTGCCACACGGGGACCGGCTTGTAGGCCAGTCCGGTCCCGGTGCCGCAGGCGTCCTCGCTGCGCAGGCGCAGTCGCTGGCCGTTCTTGACGAGCCGCCCGAACTGCTCGCCGAAGCCGAGCACGTCCTCGTCGGGGCCGAGCTCGAGGTTGAGCGTCGTCCCCCCGTCGTCGACCACGACTGAGGGAGCCGTCAGCAGACCGGCTACCTGCCGGAGGCGGTCGGCCGTGCGCAGGAGGGTCGCACCAGTGGCCCGCTCGACGAGGCGCAGGGTGAAGGGGGCACGGCCCACCTCGAGACGCAGGTCCGTGGTCGTCACGACGACATGGGTGTCGGTCTGCTCGACCTCGAGCGTCTCGGGTGCGGGTGACGGGTCGACGACGATGCCGAGGCCGGTGCCGTCGTCGCCCAGCACGGCCGCGCCTGCCGGGGCGAGGGTCAGTCGCAGGCACGAGGGCTGCGGCGCGCTGACCCGAAGCTCGAAGGCGGTGGCGTCGGTCGGGGGCAGCTCGATGTCGGGCAGGTTGGGCATCTGCGTTTCGATGCCCTGGGCCTCGAGGGGCTCCCCCGTGAGCCAGCCGGGCATGACCCCGAGCTTGACCCCGGGCAGGGCGTCGACCGAGAGCGTCACGCTCCGGCCGGTCGCGTCGGCTTGCGCGGCTCGCACCCGGCGCAGCAGCAGGGTCCCCGAGGCGGTGGGCGGGGTGGACGATGACGGGTGCACGGTCATCCCTTCACGGCGCCGGCGGTGATGCCGGCGACGAAGTAGCGCTGGAGGAAGACATAGGCGATGACGATGGGCGCGGATGCCACGACGACGCCGGTGAAGAGGAGCGGATAGTCGGTGAGGAACTCACCCTGGAAGGACAGCAGCGCCACAGGGATCGTGCGCTTGGCCGCGTCGCTGATGAAGAGGAGCGGGTAGAGCAGGTCGTTCCAGTGGATGACGAAGAGGAAGATCGCGGTCGCCGACAGTGACGGCACCGACACGGGCAGCACGACGGAGCGGTAGGTGCGCCACGGCCCGGACCCGTCGACGGCAGCCGCCTCGAAGAGCTCCTTGGGCAGCGTCTTGAGGAAGCCCGTCATGATGAAGACGGCGATCGGCAGCGTCGTCACGATGTTGATGAGGACGAGGCCGAGCAGCGAGTTGGTCAGGCCGAACGTCTCGAACTGGACGTACTGCGGGATCATGTTCGCCTGGGCCGGCACGGCCATGCCGAGGACGATGAAGCCGAAGAGCAGGGCGCTCTTCCAGCCCGTCGTCCGGGCGATCCCGTACGACGCGAGGCTCGCGACGAAGAGGGTCAGCGGCACCGAAAGGCCGGTGACGATGACGCTGTTGCGGAAGGCCACGCCGAGTCCGGACTCGCCGACGACCTTCTGGTAGTTGCCGCCCCGCCAGGTGGTGGGCGGCGCAAAGGGCGAGGCGAAGAGGTCCTGGCTGGTCTTGAAGCTGCCGAAGATCACGACGACGAGCGGCACGATCACGAGCACGGCATACACGGCGAGGACGGCGCGGCGGGTCAGTTGGTAGCTCATGGGGCTCTCCTCACGCGTCCGGGTTGCTGGCCTTGACGGCCCGACGCTGGATCCAGGTGATGGCGGCGATCAACGCCATGAAGACGAGCGACTCCGCTGCGGCGTAGCCGAACTGGGAGTTGGCGAAGCCCGAGTAGATGCGGGTCGACAGGATGTCGAGGGAGCTCTTGGGCGGGTTGCCGCCGAGACCGAGGATGAGGTCGAAGGCCTTGAACGACTGGACGGTCGTGTAAGCCATGACGATGGCGGTGGCGGGTGCGACCATCGGCAGGGTGATGTGGCGGAACTGCTGCCACCGGCTCGCGCCGTCGGTCTCGGCCGACTCGTAGAGCTCCTGCGGAATCTGCTGCAGGCCGGCGATGAAGATGATCATCATCTGGCCGACGTGGAACCAGACCTGCGTCAGCGCGACCCAGTAGATCGCCTGGTTGTCGTTGCCGAGGAAGGCACTCTGGAAGCGGCCGAGCCCGACGGCCTCGAGGACCGAGTTGATGAGCCCGAAGTTCGGGTCGTAGACGAACTTCCAGATGAAGGCGACCGAGACGCTGGACAGGATCGTCGGGAAGAAGAAGACCGAGCGCAGGGCCACCGAGGACTTCGAGTTCTTCGAGAGGAAGACGGCCAGCACCAGCGAGAAGATCGTCTGGAACACGACGACGACCAGCATGAACTTGATGTTGTTGCTCAGGGCGTTGCGGAAGAGGTCGTCACTGGTGAAGATCGTGACGAAGTTGTCGAGGCCGACGAACTGCGCGGTCGGGCTGAAGCCATCCCAGTCGGTGACGGAGTAGATCACTCCCTGGATCGTCGGGATGACGAAGAAGGTCACGTAGAGCACCAGAGCCGGCACGGGGAAGAGCCACAGCGCGGGGTGCGCCGCCATCGGGTTGCGGCCGGCCGGCTTCTCCGGCATCGGGAGGGTCGGCGCCTCGGGTGGGCTCGCTGACGTCAGGGTCGTCGACATGGGTCACTTCCGCTTCTGGTCGACGACGGCCTGGGCCTTCTCGGCCGCCTGGTCCGGAGAGGTGCCGCCCACGACCGCGACGCAGGCAGCCTCGACGGCAGCACGGATGTCGAGGTTGTTGAACTGGAACCGCGGCGCGAGGAGCGTCTTCTTGGCGAGCCACGGCGCGTTGTGCTTCAGGTCGGCGTTCGTGTAGTCGACGTTCTTGACGGTCACGTGCTGCGACGTCCCGTTGGCGTAGACGCCCGCGTTGACAGGGTCGGAAAGGAACTGCAGCCACTTGAGGGCGGCGTCCTGGCCGCTGCCTGCCGTGTTGACCCCGAGGATGAAGGTCGCGTTGTAGATGCCTTCGTACTTCGCCTTGTCGGCAGCGACAGTGATCGGGGCGATGAGTCCCACGGGGAACTTCGCCCCGAGCTTGCGCACGGCACCGATGTGGAAGGAGCCCGTCGCGAGCATGCCGGCCTTGCCGCTCGCGAAGAGCTGCTGCAGCGGCTCCGAGCTCGTGCCCGTCGAGTTGGCCTCGAAGTAGGGGGCGAGCTGCTGGTACTGCTTGAGGGTCGCGAGGAACCAGTCGTCGGTGACCTTCCGTGTGCCGGCCTCGATGTCGGCAAAGGCCGTGTCGGTCGGCATGTTGTTCATGACCATCGAGTTGATGAGTTGGCCGGAGTTGGCCGGCTCACCCCCCGGCCAGGCGATCGGGGTGAGGCCCTTGGACTTCAGCTTGTCGCAGAGCGAGAGGAAGCCGTCCCAGTCGGTGGGCGCCGAGCTCACGCCGGCGGACTCGAAGGCGTCCTCGTTGAAGATCGGCATGTTGAAGACGAGCTGGTAGGGCAGGCCCATCTGGGCCCGACTCGTCGCCTGTCCCGCCTTGATGAGTTCTGCGTAGTAGCCGTCGACGAAGGGCTGGGCGCCCAGACCGGCATACAGCCCGGCCTTGTTCATGTTGACGAACTGCGCGCCGCGGAAGGCGACGAAGGCGGTGCCGATCGTGCCGCCCTTGATCTTCTGCAGGGCGGTGCTCTGGTAGTCGTTCGAGGGCGAGATGTCCTGGACGACGGTGGCCTGCGGGTTGGCCTTGACGAACGTGGCGATCAGGGTGTCGAAGACCGCCTTGTCCTCGGCTCGCCAGTGGGCGAAGGACACCTTCCCCGTGGCGGGCGAGGCTTTGACGGCAGGGAGCACCTGCGCCGCCGCGCCGCCCGCGGCGGAGCCGCTGCCTCGCGAGGTGATCGTGGGTCCCACACAGGCGCTGAGCGCGCCTCCGAGGCCGACAGCACCGAGTCCGTGCAGGAGTCGGCGTCGGCTGATGGTGCTGTGCTGGTCAGACATCGTTGTCTCTCCTTCAGATCCTGCGGAACTACCAGTCGACGACCGCGATCCCCAGCAGGTCGGCGGCAGCACGCAGCTGCGGGCGCACGTCGGACCACGCGAGGACGGTGTGGTGCGGGAAGCCGCCGGTGACGAGACCGGTGACGAACTGCGTCGCGTCGCCGTCGAGGCGGACGGCGGCGGTGTTGCCCTGGAAGCGGTTGGGCTCGGGCACGGACTCGCCGGAGGCGAGCAGGAGCCGGAGGTTGCTCGGCCGTGCCGGGTCCTCCGTGAGGCGGGCCATGACGACGGGCCCCGTGCGCAGCGGGAAGTTGCCCGCCACGCCGATCTTGCGGTTGCAGTGGGTGAACTGCGTTGCGTCCGAGGGATTCTCGGCCAGAGAGGTGGCCGCGGCACCGCAGTGCCAGAGGCGCACGACGTTGCGCTCGCCGTCCAGGTCGACGGTGTCGACGAGGTAGGTGGTGCCCGAACCGAGCGCCTCCATCAGGAGCATCGTGACGGCGCCGTAGACGTCGCGCTCACACGCGGTCGGCGTGCCCTCGTCCGCGACGCGGGAGAGCGAGGAGCACGGGCAGGCGCCGAGCTGGGTCGGGAACTCCGGCCAGCAGCGGATTGCCATGCCCGACAAGGACTCCCGGTCGCGCCAGCCGCGCATGGCGGTGGTGATCCGGGCCGAAGTGAGCGCCTGACCGCCGTCGACCGCAGCCAGCGACGGTTGGGCATCGACGGCAGCGGCGTGCTCGGCCTCGGCCTCGTCGTCGCTCACCGCGTCAACGCACTCGAACATCGACTCGACGGGGATCTCGTCGATCTCGATACCGAAGAGGCGCTGGAGGAGCTCACCGTCGTACTGGCTCGGGGTGAAACCGGGAGGCGCGTCGCCGACGAGCCCGAGCCGGCGGCCGCGCAGCGAACCGAGGGCCACCTTCACACCGTCAGCGTCGGCTCGGGGCCCGTGCGTGGTGGGCGCCGGCACGACCGCGGGCAGCTGACCGGCGAGCGCCGCCTCGAGGGCGCGCCGCGTAGCGGGCTCGTCGGGGTTGCCGTAGACCAGCCGCGGGGTGCGCTGTGCGTGCACGACGAGGGCGTGGCCGAAGAGGTTGGCGCCGCACATCGAGTTGAGCCAGAGTCGGTCACCGACAGGGCCGGGCTCACGGAAGGACCAGAGCAGGACGGGCTGGTCGAGCTCGCCGTAGAGCTCGAGGGCAGGGGTGGCGTCGGAGAAGGACGCACAGACGTTGATGACGAGGTCGGCGTCACCCGAGACGAAGGTCTTGGCGGCCGCGACGTCGTCGGGCGTCATGACCAGCTCCTCCGGCCCGGTCACGTCGGCGCCGAGCTCGACGAGCAGGGCGCGTGCCTCGTCGGCCAGGCGGCGCGCCACGTCGACGGCGAAGGTGGGCCGCGCAGTGGGCACGAGGACGACGCGCGGTGCAGTGGCGGCGGCGCTCACGACTGCACGACCTCGTCGACGATCTGGCCGAGCCGCTGCAGGCGCGGGATCGAGACCTCGTGGAGGTCACGCTCGACGTCGTCACTGCCGATGACAGACGCCCACACGGCACGGCCGGCCAGGAAGCCCGAGGCGCCCTCGCGGCAGGCGAGCTCGACGGACCGCGGGAAGAGGTCGGCCGGCACCCCGGACGACAGGACGACCCACGGGGAGGAGACCGCTTCGGTGATCTGGGCGCAGGCGCGGCGGATCTCCTCCTCGCTGCCCTGTCCCTTGAACGGCACCTCCGCCTTGTAGAGGTCCGCGCCGAGGGAGCCGAGCTCGCGCGCGGCCTCGATGATGCAGGCTTCCGCGTCCCAGTTCCCACCGGAGCGGGGCGCCTTGGCGACCGGCTCGATGATGCTGACCAGGCCCGCCGCCCGGCAGCGGTCGACGAACTCCTCGACCATCTCGATGCGGCCGGAGGCGGCCTCGTCGGGGCGGTGGATGACGAGCAGCTTCATGGCCATGGCGCCCTGCTCGCGCACCGCGGCCGGGTCGACGGCGCGGTCGATCTCGACGGCGGTGACGAACTCGCCGTTGCCCGCGATGAAGTGGTCTGCGGCCGCGATGAGGCCGCAGGTCGGCGCGACGGCACCGGCCTCGACGACGGCGTCGAAGGCGAACTGCTTGTCGACGAGCACCGCGGAGGCGAACGGCGAGAGCACCCGCGTCGCGGCGAGCTTGAAGTCGGTCAGCTGGGCGTCCGTCACCGGGGCGCTCTGGTGCTCCGCGAACATGGCTCGCATCGCCTCGCGTTGGTCGACGGCGAGCATGGCGAAGCCACCACTGGGCCGTGCCACGTCCGCCAGCCCGAAGCGCCTGCTCGTCGGTGTCTCGTCGGTGATGTCGGTCATGCCTGCTCCTGGGTGAGGTGGTCGACCCACGGCGGGTCGAGGGGTGGTCGGAGATTCAGTGGGTGTCGGACGGCGCGGGCGCGGCCGCGCCTGCCGTCGACCCGATCGCCTGGTCGGCGCCGGTGTCGCGCGCCGGGTCGCGAGCCATGGTCGCGAGGACCTCGGCCGGACGGGGGATGCGCGAGCGTCCGTCGAGGCCGCGGCAGGACAGTGCCGCCGTGACGTTGGCGAAAGCCAGCTGCTCGGCGAGCGGCAGGCCCCGCACCACGGCTGCGACGAGCGCGCCGTGGAAGACGTCCCCGGCGCCGAGGGTGCTCAGCACCCGGACGGCGAGGGCGGGCGCGTGTGCGCCCTGCCCGGACGACGTGCGGCCGTAGGATCCCTTCGACCCGTCCGTGGCGACGACGGTGCGGCAGCCGAGGGCGATGCTCGCCTCGAGTAGCTCGTCGACCGAGCGGGCCTCACCGTGGATGCGGCGCAGCGCCTCGACGGTCGGCACGTAGAGGCCGACCCCTCGGGCGTCGAAGCCGGGGATGGGGTTGCCGGCGTCGACGCACAGCCGCGCGCCGTCGCGGACGAGACCGGCACGATGCACCGGCTCCCACCCTGCGTGGTCGACGTGGACGAGGGGGGCGGAGGCGATGAGGTCGGCGCCAGCCGAGACGTCGATGCGCGGCGCCGGTCGGTTGCAGATCGCCCGGGTGCCGCGGCTGCGGTCGACGATGACGACACTCGCCGCGGTGGACTCCCCCGCGGCGACGGAAACGCCCGTGACATCGACACCCTCGGCCTCGAGGCCGCTGATCACGGCGCGACCGTTGGCGTCGTCCCCCACCGTGCCGACGAAGGCACTGCGCACCCCGAGCCGAGCGGCGGTTACGGCAGCGGTCGCGGCGGGGCCCCCACCGGCATACGACACCTCGTCAGCCACGATGCGTTCGTCGGCGCCCGGGAAACCGGGGACCAACGCTATGGCGTCCAGCGTGGCCACTCCGACGAAGACCGCCTCGATGTCACGTGAGGTCATGCGCTCCAGCACTCCTTCGGGCTGCTTCGGTGGGGATGTTGATACGCTAACAGTCGATGTTGGAAAGTCAACAGTTTCGCGGTGAGAAGTCCACGAATTCCCGTATGCTGGGCGCGTGAGAGAAACGGTCGGGGATGCCCTCAGCGAGGTTTCGGCGCTGCGCTACGACACGGCTCCCGAGCGCCGGCAGAGCATCCTCGACGCGGTGGAGGGCGCCGGGTTCGTGTCCGTCACCGAGCTGACCCGCACCCTCGGGGTCTCCGACATGACCGTGCGACGCGACCTGCGCAAGCTGGCCCACGACGGCCGGGTGCGCATCGTGCACGGTGGAGTGAGCGCACTGCGACCGGCGCTGCACTCGCCGGAGTTCACCGGTCGCGCCGAGGAGCACGCCGAGGGCAAGCAGGCGATCGGCGAGACCGCCGTGGCGGCCCTCGACAGCCGGGCGACGGTGGCCATCGACGCAGGCACGACCACGTATGCCGCCATGCAGGCGCTCCCCGCGGACTTCCTCGGCACGGTGGTGACGCACTCGGTGCCCGTCATGCAGCTCGCCCTGACCCGCGGGCTCGGCCGAGTCGTCGGTCTCGGTGGTGAGCTGCTGCCGAGCAGCCAGGCGTTCGTCGGTCCGCGCACGGTCGAGGCCACGAAGGGACTGCGCGTCGACACCCTCCTGCTCGGCGCCGCCGCCGTCGGCAAGCACGGCATCTACGTGTCGACGGACAACGAGCGACCCACCAAGCTCGCCCTCATGGGCATCGCCGAGCGCATCGTGCTGCTGGTCGACGCCAGCAAGTTCACGACCTCGGCGCCCGTGCTGCTCTGCGGCTGGGACGCCATCACCGGCGTCATCAGCGACGCTGCCCCGCCACCCGAGATGGCCAAGCGCCTGGGCAAGCTCCCCGAGGGCATCCGCGTCGTCGGCTGATCACGCCACGAGTACCTCGATCGCCATCTCGACAATGGTTTCGAACGGCAGACCACCAACGATGATCGACCCCACCGCCTCGTCGTCGTGAACGACTCACGCCGACGTCCGGCGGTTGCTCAGCTGAACGTCCGCTGGTTACTCGTCGTGGGGGAACGGGCGGCTGAACACCTTCCGGGCTCGGCTGGGCGCGTCGAGGAGCAGGTCGACCACCAGCGCCGTCCATCCGGTCTGGTGGCTGGCGCCGAGTCCGGCGCCGTTGTCGCCGTGGAAGTACTCGTGGAAGAGCAGGTTGTTCCTCCACGCAGGGTCGTCGGCGAGGAGTGGCTGACCGCCGAAGACCGGGCGCCGTCCGGACGCGTCGGGCAGCCAGATGCCGATGAGGCGGTCGGCGAGGTCGGCAGCGACCTCGCGGAGCGTCTGTTGGCGGCCGGAGCCGGTGGGGTGCTCGACGGTGAACTCGGAGCCCAGCAGTTCGTCGTAGAGCAACAACGATCGCACCACCGGGCCTCGCCAGTTCGAGTTCCCGCCGTACATCGGGGTGGTGGACTCGGCCGGTTCGTAGTCGATGGCGGCGCCGGGAAGCCCGGGAACGACGTACGTCTCGCGGTGCCTGCGGGACAGGGAGCGCAGCCCGTGTGGCGACAGGAAGGCGTCCTCGTCGAGGAGATGGGTCAGGGTGCGGCGGGCCTGGTCCGGGGTCACCAGGGAGACGACGGCACGGTGCACTCCCCCGGACTCGCGGATCGGGAAGACCCGTCCCTGGTCGCTTTCGGATGCATCGAGGCGGCGAGCCGCGGCCTTGCGCACGGTGGCGAGCCGCTGCACCTGGTCGAGGGGCACGCCGACGGTGGCCAAGATGGGGATGACACCGACGAGGGTCTGCACCTTGATCGGGGTGCTGTTGCCGTCGGCGTCGATGAGACGGTCGTAGAAGAACCCGTCGTCTGCGTCGTAGAGCCCGGACCTCGCGAGCGCCTCGGAGATCATGACGAACTGCTCGAGGAACTTGACGACCATGTCGTCGTAGACGGGCTTCTCGGCCGCGAGCAGCAGGGCCAGGATCGACATCGCCAGCGAGTAGGCCGCCATCCAGGCGGTACCGTCTGCCTGCTCGATCCGGACGCCGTCGGGGAGGTGGGACCGGTCCACCGGGCTGATGTTGTCCAGGCCGAGGAAGCCGCCGCCGAAGAGGTTGTTGCCGTCCGGGTCCTGGCGGTTGAGCCACCACGTGAAGTTGAGCAGCAACTTCTGGAAGACCCGCTCCAGGAACGCCGTGTCGGTGGACCCGTCGATGACGAAGACGCGCAGGGCCGCGAGCGCGTGCACGGGCGGGTTGACGTCGTCGAAGTTCCACTCGTAGGCCGGGAGCGCGCCGTTGGGGTGCTGGAACCACTCACGCAGGAGCACGGTCAGCTGGTACTTGGCGAACGCCGGGTCGAGATGCGCCCAGGCGATCGCGTGGAAGGCCAGGTCCCATGCGGCGAACCACGGGTACTCCCACGGGTCCGGCATCGCGAGCACGTCGAAGGCGTCGAGGTGGCGCCAGCCGGCATTGCGGATGTGCCGGTGCGACTCCGGTGGGGGCGGGCCGGCCGGGTCGCCGTCGAGCCACCGGCTCACCCGGTAGGGGTACATCTGCTTGCTCCACACCAGACCGGCGGCCGCCTGCCGGAGTACGCGCCTTCGCTCCTCGTCGAGGTCGGGCCCGAGTGCGGCGTAGAACTCGTCGGCGTCGCTGCGCCGGGCAGAGAGCACCCGGTCGCATGCCTGCTCCTCCCAGGGCGACGCGGCCGGCGGCCGGTGGAGCCGGAGGCGAACCTGTCGCGTCTCCCCAGCTGGAACCGTCAGTCGGTACCAGAAGGCTGCCTTGGTGCCCTGCTGGCTCGGGTTGACGGTGTCGGCCCCGCCGACGACGTGGTCGTTGATCCCGTCCTTCGGGAACGCGGTGACGCCGGGAGCTCCGTACAGTCGCGCCAGATTGGTTTCGTTGTCGCAGAAGAGCGCTCGCGGACTCGTGCCGTCGGCCGCCGGCGCGGCCTGCAGCCGGTAACCACCGAGCCGAGGATGCTCGACCGCGATCGAGTCCGCGTCGAGCGACAGGCTGGGCAGGTCGGTGCGCTGTGACCAGCGCCAGGTGTTCCGGAACCAGAGGGTGGGAAGGACGTGCAGGGACGCCTCCTCGGGCCCGTGGTTCGTGGCCACGATCGACATGTAGAGGTCGGTGGCCGAGGCCTTGGCATAGGTCACGTCGACGGACCAGTAGCGCCCCTCGTCGAAGACGCCGGTGTCGATGAGCTCGAACTCGAGATCCCGGAGACCGCGGCGCGCGTTCTCCTCGACGAGACGCTGGTAGGGGAACTCCGCCTGCGGGTAGTGGTAGCGCCACTGGAGCAGAGCGTGGCTAGGCAGCCCCTCCAGATACCACCAGCACTCCTTGGCATCCTCGCCGTGGTTGCCCTGCGGCCCCGTGAGCCCGAACATGCGCTCCTTGAGGATCGGGTCGCGCCCGTTCCACAAGGCGAGGCCGAGGCACAGTTCGTGGCGGATGTCGGAGATCCCCGCCATGCCGTCCTCGTTCCAGCGGTATGCCCGCGACCTGGCGTGGTCGTGCGGGAACGACGACCACGCGTCACCGTCCCCGCTGTAGTCCTCGCGCACCGTGCCCCAGGCCCGCTCGGCGAGGTAGGGGCCCCACTCGTACCACGGATTCGCTGTGAACAGGTCGTCGTCGGCTCTGCCCGAGGCCTCGGCCAGACGGCGGTGTTCGGCGGTGTCGTCGCGAGTCATGAAACTTCTCCTCCGATGCCGCGGGGCGCACGCGACGCGGAGCAGGTGCGGGCCCCAGGCGGCAGCTTGACGCGAATCGTAGAAACGCTGGTGGACTTTCGTCCGGCGAATGCCGGTTCCCGGGGCCCAGCGGCTGCACTGGGCTAGACGACGTCGACGTAGTGAACCTCTACGGCGTTGTTGCCGTAGCCGAGGCGATTCCAGGGAGGGACGTCGGGCTGGACGTTGTCAGCGGCGTCGGTGGCTCGCGCGCGCAATGAGTGCCGCCCCGGGGTTGCCTCCCAGGTGAAGGTCCAGCTCTGCCACTGGTAGGGCCCGCTCGGCTGATCCAGCTGTGCGGGCTGCCACTCGCCGGCGCCGGTGAGGCTGACCCCGACGGCGATGATGGGGCCGTTTCCGGACCAGGCCCGGCCGCGAATGGTGTAGGTGCCGGCGGGGATGGTGGCTGCGGGCGCAGGGTCGGTGATGCGGGCGCGGACCCGCATGTGGGTGACTGGCTCATGGGGACGGTCTGGCCACTGGTAGATGTAGTGGCCTGTCTGGAACTCACCGTGGAAGGGCTCGGTGAGCACGTCGATGCTGCGCAGCCACTTCACCGAGGCCACCGCGAACCAGTGCGGCACGACCAGTCGGAACGGGCTGCCGTGGTCTGGCCCGAGCGGCTCGCCGTTCATGTCGTAGGCGATGAGGATGTCGTGGGCGGGGTCGGCCGCGTGAGTGAGGGTGAGCGACCGGACGAAGTCGAGGTGGTCGCCTGTCTCGGGCAGCACCGGGGTCAGGTGGTAGGTGCCGCTGTCGGCGCCGGTGAAGCGCACCTCGACGCCCTCGGCCCGGGGGCGGGCCCGGGCCAACACGTCGCTGAGCCGGGCCCCCCGCCACACGGCGGTGGAGACGGCATTGCCGCCCCATGGCTCGCCGGTGGGAAGCGGCCGGGTGTCGAGGCGCCCGTTACCGGCGCACTCCAGCGTGACGGCGTGCTCGACGGCGGGCAGCGCACGAAGTTCTGCCAAAGTCAGTGACAACGGGTTCTCGACGGCGCCACCGATGCTGAGTGTGCCGTCGTGTGCGGGCAGGGGGAAGTTGCTGCGCACGTAGTGCTGTCTGGTGGGAGTGATCTCGGAGTCCAGCGCTTGGGGCGGGGCCTCCGCGTTGTAGGGCTGAGGGTTGATCATGACGAGCTGTTGGCGGGCCTGCTCGATGTCGATGTCGGTTGTCACGGGGTCCTCCTGCGGGTCGTCGACGTGCCTCGGTGTGGGAGAGGAGTCAGTAGTCCGCGTCGCGGAAGACCGGGTCACGATTGTCGTTGAACGCCCCGATTCCCTCGACGCGGTCGGGATGGACCGCGGAGCGCCAGTGGGCCTCCATCATGATCGCGATCGCCTGCTCGATCGGCTCACCCAGTCCCGCTCGAACGGCATGCTTCACGGCCTGCACCGCGGTCGGTGAGTTGCTCGCAATCTTCGCAGCGACGCGGAGCGCGGCGTCCATGAGGCCGCTCGGTTCGTGAAGTTCGGTGACCATGCCGAGACGGTGGGCCTCGGCGGCGTCGATGGGCTCGCCGGTCATGAGCATCTGCAGTGCTTTCCCGGGCGGAAGTGCGCGGGGCAGGAAGACGGGCGAGCCACCACCGGCAGCGAGTCCGAGCATCGCCTCGGGCTGTCCGAACACGGCGTTGGTGCTGGCGATGATGAAGTCCGTGCTCTGCGCGATCTCGCAGCCGCCCCCGTAGGCGATCCCGTTGACGGCGGCAAAGACCGGCTTGCGCAGCTGGCGCAGTGTATACAGCGTGCGGTCGAAGTCCTGGCGCTGCCGCAACCACTGCTCCTTCGACATGTTCTTGCGCTGGCGCAGGTCGCTGCCGACCGAGAAGGCGCGGTCTCCGGCACCTGTGACGACGACGACGCGGACGGCGCTCGTCACTGCGATCGTCTCGAGCGCCTCTGTCAGGAGCACTCCCATCTCCGTGGAGATGGCGTTGTCAGCATGCGGTCGGTTGAGCGTGACCACCGCCACGCGGCCGTCGTCGAAGTGGTCGACCAGCACGGCGGGCTCGCTGTCCTCGACACCGGAAGGTGGTCCGAAGCCGAGGGCAGCCCACCGGTTCGTGGTCCCTCTCGGGTTCGAGCTCTGATGGTCGGTCATGGCTCCTCCTCAGGTGTCCAGCTCGCCCAGCCACTTCAAGGCCCGCAGTCCGGGCGCGAAGCAGTACTCACCACCACGGGTCGTGACGAACGACGGCAGTTGGCGCAGCCGTCGCCGGATCGGCACGTGCGGGATCGTGAAGTCGGTCGGCGTGTGTGCGCCGCCGACCAATGGGTCGCTCTCGTCAGAGGCGCCGATGAACACGCCGTCGTTGATCCACTGGGTCTTGACGAACTCGAACTGTCTCTTCAGGTGGGAGCCCGCGAAGACGAAGATGATCCCGCGGTCGAGGCCGTCGTCGTCGAGGACTCCCTCCGCGAGCATGGGACCGTAGCTCGTCCCTCGACGGATCATCCGATGCAGCCGCACGTCTACGCTGTTCTCGTCCTCGAGAGCGTCGCGGGGGTTCGCCCGGCGTGCGTGAGCGCCCGCAGGGCACTTGAAGCCGCGCAGGTCCTCGCGGTAGCCGAACGAGTTGTTGCGTGTCGGGTCCGCGCCCAGCTCGGGGTCGTCCGTTTCGGGTGCCAGTGCCAGCGGAGCACCACTCGGCCAACGACCAACCATCTTCGCGGCGAGAAGACGCTCCTCCTCGCGGCTTCGGGCGGCCTCCCTCAGGTAGCGGCGGTATGCCGCCACATCGGTCCGCAGCTTTCGCAACACCAGGAACGTCCCGTTGCGGCCGAGGACCTCTGGGGCCGGCATGGGCGGAAGCGCCCCCGTCTCGTCGGGGTAGCCGAGGATGAACTCTCCGGCCTTGATAGGCCTCTCATGCCGGTTGCGCACCGGCTGTCCGCTTCCTTCGACGTCGGGGTTGCCGATGCCGTCCTTGAACCCGAAGGACGTGCGGCCGGAGGGCAGCTGGTAGCAGTCCTGCCGCCAGACCACCTCGATGGAGGAGAGATCCGCGTAGCGTTGGCGCGCAAGCTCCGCCACGATCTGCAGGTGCCTCTCGTCCCGGGCCAGCACCGAGACCGCCACGTGGACAGCATCCGTCCCGAGTGGCCACTCCCAGTGCTCCGGGCCGCTCGGCCCCAGATCACCCAGTTCCTGCGCGCGACGCGCCATACCCTCGCGGAACTCGGCCGGGAAGGTGTCCAGCATCGACTGCGGCACGCCCAGGGCGGCCAGTCCGGCACAGGTGAAGGCGACCGTGGCCCAAGCCTGTGTCTCGTCTTCCGGAGCCTCCTTCTCGGCGGCGAGCAGGGCGTGCAGGCGCCGAACCAGTTCTCGCCCCTCTCCGGCGTCGTGGAGCTGAAGCAGGAGGTAGCGGCCCACGTACGGCGACGGGCGCTCGCGCAGCGCTCCGGCTTGGATGTCGTCGAGCTCGAGGACGGTCTTCGGCTCGACGCTCATGTCGGCTCCTGCACGGCTCGGTCCGCCTGCGTGCTCATAGGTGCTCGGGCGGTGTCGGTGGGTCTGGGTTGGGTGTCGAAAGGTAGGGAAAGACCGCCGAGGCAGGGCGGCTCGCGGCGTCCACGCCATCCGTGATCACGGGGCCTTGGCCGCCGTTGATCCAGAAGGTGTAAAGGGTGTCGATGACGTCGTCGTTGAGCGCCCGACCGCCGCAGGTGAGCGGCGCGTGGCCCGCCATCACGGCACGCTCGATCTCGAGGAAGGAGCCTTGCTCCGCGTAGGGACGCGACGGGTCGACCACGAGGTAGTCAGCCAGGACAAGCTCGGTCAGCGGGTGCGCACCGGAGGCGTCCAGCGGCCACTGGGCGACGCCGTCCAGCCTGTCCCAGAAGGCGAGGTTCGCGTGCAGCCGCGCCCGGTAGGCACCGGTGTACGAGCTGCCCAGCTGAAACGCGTCCTCCATGTTGTAAAGGTCTCGAATCTCCAAGTCACGGTTGACCTGATCGAACTGCTTCGGCCCCAGGAGGAGGTTCTTGACCTCGGGCCGGCCGACCCGTTCGATGCGGACTGAAAGCGTGCCGCGGGTTCGTGTCTCGGCGACCACGGCGACCGGCCCGACGTGTCCCAGCACTCTGTCGCAGTCCAGCTCGATGACAAGGGCCAGGACGTTCTTGCCGTCCATGAAGATCGACCCGGGGTCGGTGAACGAGAGTCGCTGCTCGGCAATCGTCCGCAGGCCTGCTGGCGCGTCCATGATGAACGGGTCCCACCGAGGCCCGGCGAAGACCCGCACCCCGGACCCGTCGTCCATGGAGTGTCCGAGTGTCTCGAAGGAGCTCACCCCACCGTCGGGCAGGGCGAGGCGACCGATCTGAGCGCCGGCCCCGGCACGGTCGTCGAACACGCAGTCCAGGACCCACTCAGGCGACACGGCCACTCCGACGCGGCGCTCGGCGGGGTTGAGGTCGACCGGGCGAAGGCGGAAACGGTAGATCAGCCCGTCGGAGAACCGCCCGTCCACGGGCGCGAACGGCAGCGTGTTCATGACCAGCACGAGGCGGCCTGGGCGCTCAGGACTCGGAAACGCGTAGACATCGGTGATGTCTGCGATTGGGTCCGCGAGCGCACGTGGGCCTGAGATGTGGTCTGACACGAAGTCCCCTATCCGACTTCTGAGCGGCTCACGCGTCCGCTGCCTCGTCGAGCAACGGCTTGAGCGTCGGGTCGCTCAGCGCGGCCTCGGCATCGGGGTCATCCAGGACCTGCTCGAACGCGACCCTGAGTCGGTGCGCCCTCCGGAGTTCCTTGACGGTGCCCGGGTAGTTGCGGGCGTACGCCCCGGCGGTCTCCTGGGCGCCCAGGATGAAGGACTTGACCGCCGCCACGTCCGGCAGCCCGTTGTAGCCCTCTGTGTGGCGGAAGATCGCGTCGAACAGCTTCAGCGGTCCAGCAGACGCGAAGTCCTCCATGTAGGCGTCCCATGAGCCGTCGAAGCTTGTCGCGAAAAGCAGCCGCGTGTCATCGTCGAACATCACGAATCTGGCCTCGTGGATGTTGGCGATCGCCATCTCGTAGTCCCCCGGGCGATAGCCCGGGGAGTCCATCAGCGCGTCCAGTGCCTTGCGCAGTTCCTCGGCGTGGCCTGGAATGACGCGGAAGAACAGGCTGAACTCGCTGGTCGACCCCACCCGGAGGCCCGGCCGGTCACGGGCCACCTCGCTGGCTGCGGTCATCTCGGGGCCTCCTGGTCTCGGTGGCGCACCTGAGACGCCGACAGCCCTCAATCTCCCCGGGCGTACACCGCCCGGCATCACCCCGCGGGAGTGATACGCCGTAACGCGGAGTCCCGCCCGTCAGAGCCATCACCCCCCGTGGGGGATGCCGGCACCCGACCGCGCCGGGCACAGTGAGGCGACCGGTGCCTGAGGTGCCGAACCGACCCAGGGGACGGCGCGATGACCACAGCTTGCTGTTTCAGCTTCTCATCGGTACGCCGGCGCAGATCAGGGCTGCGCCTGGCTAGACGCCCGGCGCGGGAAGGGTCTCGCCGTGGACGGGTTGCGGGTGACTCTCCCGGCGGCGGACCGGCCCCTGCACGAACTGGGACGTCCGCTCGAGAGGAAGGGGACTCGTGGTCGGTCCACGTCACGCGCGTATGACCCCGCCCGTGACTTCCGCAGGGCTCATCGACCGTCCACACCTCATGCAGGTACTGGACGTTCGGCCGGTGACCGTCCTGGCGGGGATGGCGGGGTTCGGCAAGTCGACGTTGTTGGCAGCGGCTGCTGCCCGACACCAACTCCACGGTGCGGCGCTGTGGCTGACCATCGACGACTCGGACCGCGACCCGGTGCGCTTGGTGTCGGACCTGATGTCGGCCGCCGGCCTCGCCGGGATCGACGACCTCACCACCGCGATCGCCCCCGTGCGCACCTCCTCGCTGCGCGCCGAACCGCTCACCCTCGTCGACGCGCTGCTCGAAGCGCTCTACGACACCGCCGAGCCCCTCCTCCTCGTCCTGGACGACGTACACCACCTCGCCGGATCGAGGGCGTCGGTGGACGTGCTCGACCACCTGCTCCGCTGGGCACCCGGCGACATGCGCATCGCCATCGGCGCGCGGGTCGTGCCGCCCCTGCGACTGCAGCGCCTCCGGCTCGACGGGCGTCTCTCCTATCTCGCGCATGACCAGCTCGCGTTCAGTCCGCACGAGACGGCTCTGACGGTCAAGGCGTCCGGACTGGATCTGGGCCAGGAGGCCGTCGACTCCATCCACGACGCGACGGTGGGCTGGCCCGCCGGGGTACGGATGGCGATCTTGGCGGCCCGCCAGAGCGACCGCGTTGGCAACCTGCCGTCGCAGCTGCGGCGCGACTGGGCGCTCGCCGACTACCTCGCGACCGAGGTGCTCGCCTCCCTGCCGGAGGAGCTGCGCGACTTCGTCCTCGACAGCTGCCTGGACGAACAGGTCTGCCCGTCGCTCCTGGACAGCATCCGGGGAACGACGACCGCGGAGACGCTGCTCGAGCAGTGCCTTTCGGACGGCATCTTCCTCTCCCGGGGCACCGCCGCGACTGACGAGCCCTGGTTCAGCTGGCATCCCCTTTTCGCCTCGCACGTCCAACGGCGTGTGTCGAGCGATCGGCCCGCGCGCGCTGCCGAGCTGCACGCCGCCGCTGCCGCGTGGTGGGTCTCCGTCGACGTACCGACGGCGATCGAGCACGCGGCAGCCGCCAGCGACGAGATGGCTGCTCGGATCTTCTCGGAGCACTGGCTGCAGCTCTTCCTCGAGGGTCGGGTCGACGCAGTGATGGGTGCGATCGAACACCATCCACACGGCCTGACCGCCCACGGCGACGCACACCTGGCCAGGGCGCTGGTGCTTGTGCGTCGAGGGCGGTTCGACGCCGCGCGCGCCGAGGTCGCCGCGGCCCACGAGGTGGCCTCCACTGTGCGGGACGAGGCCAGCGCGCGCCTCGATGAACGCACCGCCGTCGTCGAGCTCGTGCTGACCGGCTACGACAAGGGGCTCGGGGTCGCCGTCGAGACGGGTGAGGCCCTGCTCGAGCAGCTGGCGCGGGCAGAGCGTGTCCCCGACCCTACGATCACGGCATCCCTGCAGGTTGTAGTCGGCATGGGCGAAGCCCGTCTGCAGAGCCACCTCGAGCTCGCTCTTCACATGCTGCGGGCCTCGGCCGCGACCGCGCACGACCACGGGCTGGTCGCCCTTGAACTGACCGCTCTGGCGGAGTCGTGCATTCCTGCGATTGCCGAAGGCCGGCTCACCGAGGTCCACGACGTCGCCGTCGACGTGCTGGAGCGGGCCTCCGAACGAGGCTGGGCCGGCCTCGTGACGCTGGCACCGGCCGTCGCCTACCTCGGCTGGCTCGACTACTGGAGGGGTGACCTGACCCAAGCCCGGTCACAGCTCGAGCGAAGCCTGTCGATGGTGCTGCCCTTCGACAGGGAGCTGCGCGGGCTCACGCTGAACTTCCACGTCACGACATGCCTGGCGCTTGGTGACGCCAGAGCGGCTCGAGCCAGCATCACCGCCATCAGGGCGATGTCCGGGTCCGGGACGGTACCACCATGGTGGCCGTCGATGCTCGACGGGCTGGAGGGACTGGCCCTCATCGCCGAGGGCAAGCCGCGCGAGGCAGCCGCGCTCGCCTCGTCCGCCCTGGCGGGGCCCGAGTACGGACTCGCCCAAGCCCACCGGGCCAAGGTCCTGCTGCTCGCGGGGGATCCTGCGGCGGCGCTGGCGGAACTGGACCGGGTGCCCATCAGCACCACGTTGGTGCACATCACCTGCCTGTCGCGCTGCATCGAGGCAGAAGCCCGGGCGATGCTGGGTCAGGCCGACGCCCACGCCTCACTCGAACACGCGCTGGCCGCGGCTGAACCCGACCAGCTCTACGGGCCGTTCATCGCCGGGGGCAACCGGATGGTGGACTTGCTCCGGGCCCACCTGCGGCACGGGACCGGCCACCACGCTGCACTCACTCAGGTGCTCTCGCGCCTTTCGAGGCCGCGCGAGAACCACGGTCTCGGGTCGAGTGCGCGCCTCACCGACCGCGAACGCGTGATCCTGCAGTACCTCGCAACCACCCTCACCAACGCCGAGATCGCCGAGGCCGAGTTCATCTCGCTGCACACCACCAAGACGCACGTAGCGCACATCTACCAGAAGCTCGGCGTCAACAGCCGCCGCGCCGCCATCCGCCGGGCGACAGAGTTGGGGCTCTACTAAGGACGCGACGTCACCGCCCCATCTGCCGTCTCCCGCGACAGACTCGGTTTCGAGGTGCTGATGGACACCGACTCGCAGAGGGCAACTCCGAGATCAGCCCCAAGCCACCTCCATGCCCGCGAAACCGCAGGTAGGGGCCCTGTTGCTCGATCTGAGCACGGAGCTGGCGAGGGGACTCGAACCCCTAACCGCCTGTTTACAAGACAGGTGCGCTACCAATTGCGCCACGCCAGCACGCCCGGGCGCGAGCGCCGCGGACGGGCGAAAGCGTAACCGAGCCCAGCGGCATACATGCAAACCGACGGGCCTCGGACGCGCTTCGCGCCTGCGACGGGCTCGCCGTCCGGGAACGAGAGAACGGCCCCGCGCAACCCAGGGGTTGGTGGCGCGGGGCCGTCCGGCTCAGTTGTATCAAAAACTCACGGAAGACGCAGCGTCTGACCCACGAAGATCAGGTTCGGGTTGGTGACGCGCGCTCCGTTCGCCTTCCAGAGGGCCTGCCAGCCACCGGCCACGTGGTAGCGCTGGGCGAGCTTGCCGAGGGTGTCACCGCTGTGCACGGTGATCTGGGCGCCCTTGGCCGTGTTCCTCGCGACCGGCGCGGCGGCGTACGTCTTCTTCTTGCTGACCGACTTCTTGACGGTCGACGTCGTGACCTTCTTCGTCGTCGTCAGCGGCGCGCGCGTGGTGGAACGCGAGACCGCGATCTGGCTCGACGTCGCGCCGCCGTTGGCACGCGTCAGACCGGCGCGGACCGAGCACACCGGCCAGGCGCCGGGGCCCTGGGTGGCGAGGACGCGCTGGGCGATCGCGATCTGCTGGTCCCGCGTGGCGAGGTCGGCGCGCGGGGCGTAGGCCGTGCCGCCGAAGCCGCTCCACGTGCTCGGCGTGAACTGGAGGCCTCCGTAGAAGCCGTTGCCCGTGTTGATGGCCCAGTTGCCGCTGGACTCACACGCGGCGACGGCGTCCCAGACCGAGGATGCCTTGGCCGATCCGGCCGTGGCCAGGCCGCCGATGATGGTGGCCGCTCCGGCAATGCCGACTCCCGCGATGCGCTGCTTGACCGAGATCTTCTTGGCAGCAGCATGCTTGGACAGGTACTGCATGGTGGTGATTCCTTCCTGACGCGCGCCTGCGGGGTTAGCTGTCGGGTTGGGGCGTCAGGTGCCCTGTCGCAGAAGCGACTTCACCCCCAGGCCAGTTCTCGTCCTCATTGACACGTGCTTCGACACACATGCACTCACTGGCCACACTGGGTCCCCCGTCCTCGCCCGGCCCACGGGTGTGGGCTACATCCCTGGCTGGCGAGGCTCGGCGCGCTCAGGGAACGGATTTGATGGGTGTCCATGTGAAGTTGTGGGAGCGTACGTGTGGAGCCGGACGCGACGAAGCGAGCCGGGAACCAAGTGGTGAAGTTCCCGTTCCGGCCGAGGCCGGGTTCCGCCGAGCACTGACGGTACGTGACGTTGTCACCTCGCACAACCCAAGCCGAGACACTTCCGTGATCTTTTTCGGAGCCGCTGCCGAACCTGGTGCGCTACGGGGACACAGGAGTGGCACAGAGGTTCCTGGCGGGCCCCACAGGCAGCTCCGGAACGCCTCAGGCTCGCAGCGTTCCGGTCGTCACGGCCCGAAGGGACTGCCGGAGAAGGGTTTCCACGTGAGGCTCGCGCCGTGTCGCAACGCCACCAGCGCAGCGACGAGACCCAGGACGACGAAGAGCCCTCCCACGATCTGAGACGCCAGGCCGACGGGCACGAGGCGTCGCACCATCGAGCGCGACCCACGCCGCAGCGAGGCGCCACCTGGACCCCACCACAGCATGAGCAGGCCCAGGACGCCGCCGACGGCGAGGGTGATCGGTGCGCCGGGGCCGAGCTCCGTGCCTTGCGTGCCGGCGAGGAGCAGGGCGGTGGCGAACACACCGGCCAGCGCCACGGCGACGGGCAGCAGCAGCCCCACCACGGTCGCGATGGTGCCGACGACGAGGTGCCACGGACTCGAGACGACGGCGAACGGCACGTCGCTGCGCCGCCGCCCGAAGTCGTAGCGCCGCAGCACCAGGGCGGTGACGGAGCGGTCGGTGGCGCGGGCGAGCGCGGACAGGGCCACGAGCGCGACGAGCGCGATGCCCGGCCACGCCATGAGGGCACCGATCCACGCGGCGCTGACCGCGGCCAGCAGCCCGGTGCGCATCGGCAGGCCGATGCGCGGGTCGCCCTCGCGCGGGGCGGGCTCCTCCTCGTCCCACTCCTCCTCGGGCCAGTAGCCGCCCCCCGGGCCGTCATCGACGTCCCCGTGGTCGTATGCCGTGAGGTCGGGTGCCGGGGCACGCGGGCCGGTCGGGGGCGGGGCCCACCGCGCCGCCGTGTCGGCCCCGCGGTGCGCCGTCGGGAGCGCGACGGGCGGCCCGGCCGGGGGCGGGAGGGGCGGCATGACCGCCGTGCTGCCGCCCTGGACGACCTGGGTGTCGCCCGGGACCGCACCCGAGCCACCCGGGCCGCCCGACCGGCCGTCGTCCCAGAGGCCGCCGCTCGGCGTCGGGACCGTCGCGGCCCGTCCTGCGGCGTAGAGCTCGAGGGCGGCGATCACCTCGTCGGCGTGCGGACGCAACCTCGGGTCCGGTGAGAGCGACGCGCGAAGGAGGGGCACGAGGCGCGGGTCGACCCCGTCGAGGTCGACGTCGCCGGCCCGGACGCGGGTGAGGACGGCGTCCATCCGGGCGCGGCCGAAGGGCGGTCGTCCCGACGCGGCATACGTGATCGTGGCGGCCCAGCCCCACCAGTCGGTGGCGTCGGTGATCGCGGCGCCCTCGACGAGCTCGGGCGAGAGGTAGCCCGGTGTTCCCATGACCAGCCCGCCGACGGTGTGGCGCACGTCGTCCTGCAGGTGGGCGATGCCGAAGTCGATGAGCACGGGTTCGCCGTCCTCGATGAGGACGTTGCCCGGCTTGATGTCACGGTGGACGACACCGCACGCGTGGATCGAGCGGATCGCCTCGGCGATGCCCCGGGCGAGGCGCAGCAGGTCGGCCGGTGCCAGGGGGCCGCGCTCCTCGACGACCTCGTCGAGCGCCGGGCCGGGGACGTAGCGGGTCACGATGTAGGGCCGCGGGGCCATGACGTCGGCGTCGATGACGCTCGCGACGCGGGCGTCGCGGATGCGCGAGAGGGTGTCGACCTCGCGGGAGAGCCGCTGGCGCGCGTCGGCGTCATGGGCGACGTGGGCGCGCAGCACCTTGATCGCGACGGCGCGACCACGCGGGTCGAGGGCGAGGTGCACGACCCCCATGCCCCCCTCGCCGATCTCCTCGATGAGGCGGTAGGGGCCGAGCCGCTGCTCGAAACCGGGGCCTCCGGACCGCGTCCCCGCGGGTCCGCCGGTGCGGGGACCGGTGCGCGCGCCGGGCCGAGGGGTGGGCACCCGCTCGGTCCGGTCGTACGCAGTCATGCCCCTACGGTATGCGACGAGCGGGCCGCCGCCGGAACGTTGCCGCCTCGTGCCGCGGAGTGTCCCGATGAGTCCGATTCACCCGGTTCGACCGGTTGGGTCGGTGCGGCCGTCGAGCCGTCCGTTCAGTGGGTGATGTAGTCGCGCAGCTGGTCGCGCTCGGACTGCAGCTCGGACAGCCGGTGCTTGACGATGTCGCCGATGCTGACGATGGCCGCCAGCTTGCCGTCGCGGTCGACGATCGGCACGTGGCGCACCCGCAGCTCGGTCATCGTGCCTGCCAGGTCGGCGATGTTGTCGTCGGCCGACCCCGTGGTGACATCGCTCGTCATGATCTGCGACACCGGAGCCTCGAGCACGCTCGTGCCGGTGCTGTGGAGGTGACGCACGATGTCGCGCTCGCTCACGATGCCCTCGACGCTCGACCCGTCGGTGCTCACCACGACCGCCCCGATACGGTGCTCGGCCAGGAGCGCGAGCAGGCCGGAGATCGTCTCGTCGGGCTTGATGGTGATGACCTCGCTGCCCTTGCTGCGCAGCACGTCAGAAACCTTCACGACGACTCCTTCGCCTCGGCGCGGTGCCCGCTGGCGGTCCATCCGAGCCACCAGAGATGCCTTGTCTCCGACCCTAGAACGGGACCGCACCGGGCGCCACTCTTCCCTCGTTAGAGTGAGACCCGTCCCTCCGTCCAGCCGCAGGAGTTGATTCCGTGCCGAACTCTCGGCCGACCTACGACCTCGTCATCGCCGCGAACCGGCTGCCCGTCGACAAGGTGATCACCGACGACGGTGAGGTCGAGTGGCGGCGCAGCCCGGGCGGCCTCGTCACGGCCATGGAGTCGGTGATGCGGGCCCAGCCCGGCGCCTGGGTCGGCTGGGCCGGGGACGCCGGCGACGCCCCGGAGCCCTTCGACGAGGACGGCATCCACCTGCACCCGGTCGCGCTGTCGACAGCCGAGGTGCGCGACTACTACGAGGGCTTCTCGAACGACACCCTCTGGCCGATCTACCACGACGTCATCGTGCCGGCGACCTTCCATCGCGAATGGTGGTCGAGCTACCAGACTGTCAACCAGCGCTTCGCCGAGGCTGTGGCCGAGGTCGCCGCCGAGGGTGCGACCGTCTGGGTGCAGGACTACCAGCTGCAGCTCGTGCCGACCTTGCTGCGCAAGCTCAGGCCCGACGTGCGGATCGGGTGGTTCAACCACATCCCCTTCCCGCCCGTCGAGCTCTTCGCGCAGCTGCCGTGGCGCGCCCAGCTGCTCGACGGTCTGCTCGGCGCCGACTTCCTCGGCTTCCAGCGCCAGGCCGACGCCCGCAACTTCGTCCGCGCCTGCCGACAGCTGCTCGGTGCGCGGACGAAGCGCGACCGCGTCACCGTCGAGGGCGCTAACCGCCAGGTCCGCGCCGCCGCCATCCCGATCTCGGTGGACTTCCGCGGTCTCGAGGAGCTCGCGAAGCGGCCCGATGTCATGGCGCGGGCCCGTGAGATCCGCCAGAGCCTCGGCGACCCCGAGGTCCTCATGCTCGGCGTCGACCGCCTCGACTACACCAAGGGCATCCGGCACCGACTCAAGGCCTACGAGGAGCTCCTCTCCGAGCGACGCATCGGTCCGCCCGAGGTCACCCTCGTGCAGGTCGCCACCCCCAGCCGCGAGCGCGTCGACGCCTACCGGATCCTGCGCGGCGAGATCGAGCAGACCGTCGGTCGCATCAACGGCGAGCTTGGCAAGATCGGGGCGCCGGCCGTGCACTACCTGCACCACTCCTACCCCCGTGAGGAGATGGCCGCGCTCTTCCAGGCCGCCGACGTCATGCTCGTCACGCCGCTGCGCGACGGCATGAACCTCGTGGCCAAGGAGTACGTCACGTGCCGCCACGACCTCGGTGGCGCGCTCGTCCTCTCCGAGTTCACCGGTGCCTGGCACGAGCTGCACCAGGCCTTCGCCTGCAACCCGCACGACATCGAGGGCCTCAAGCAGACGATCCTGCGCGCCATCAACACCCCGGCCAAGGACAAGCAGCGCATCATGAAGGCCCTGCGCCGCCGGGTGTCCGACCACGACGTCCAACGATGGGCGGCCCGCTACCTCGCGGCCCTCGCCGCGGCGCCCGACCTCCCGCAGGCCGAGCCCCAGAACCCGCCCACCCCGCACGCGGTGACGACGCCGCTCATGCCGGCCCCGAACGAGGCGCGGGCCACCTCGAGCGGATCGCGCTCGTGAGCGCCGTCGCACCCATCGGCGAGGCGCTCGAGCGCGCCGCCGAGGCCGCCACCCTGCTCGTGGCCACCGACTACGACGGGGTGCTCGCCCCCTTCGACGCCGACCCGATGAAGGCGACGCCGGTCCCCGGCACCATCGACACGCTGCGCTCGCTCGCGGGCCTGCCCGGCGTCCACGTCGCCGTCGTGTCGGGCCGTGACCTCGCGACGTTGCGCACCCTCACCGAGATCCGCGAGGACGAGCCGATCGTCCTCATCGGCAGCCATGGCGCCGAGTCGTCGAGCCCGGCCGTGCGCGAGGCCATGGAGGCCGCCGCCGTGACACCCGACGACGAGGCGACCCTGGCCGAGCTGCGCTCCGACATCGAGGCCCTCGTCAAGGAGCAGCATCCTGACGCCGGCATCGAGCACAAGTCGGCGGCCGTCGTCGTCCACGTGCGCGGTCTGCCGCGAGAGACGGGCGACGCGGCGATCGCCGATGCCCGACGCGTGGCTCTCGACCACCCGGGGGTCAAGGTGCTCAAGGGCAAGTCGGTGCTCGAGCTCTCGGTCTCGCACGCCGACAAGGGCTCTGCCGTCACCGCGCTGGGTCGCCACGTCGACGCCGGCGCGCGCATCTACCTCGGCGACGACGTCACCGACGAGGACGCCTTCACACGCATGCGCCGCCCCGACGACCTCACCGTGAAGGTCGGCACCGGATCGACAGCCGCCCGTTACCGCGTCGACGACGAACCCGCAGCCGCGGCCCTCCTCCAGCGCCTCTGGCAGCTCTGCTCAGCCACCCGCGTCGCGCGCTGACCGCAGCGAACGCGCGACCCGGCATACGCCCCACCTGGCGACAACAACAACTCCGCCCCGGCGGACCTGGCGCAACCCCCGACCCCGAATCCCCCTCAACAACTCCACCCCGGCGGACCTAGGGCAGTCTCCGACCCCGAATCCCCCTCCACAACTCCACCCCGGCGGACCTGGGGCAGCCCCCGACACCAGATCCCCCTCCACAACTCCGCCCCGGCGGAGTTGTGGAGGGTTGCTGGCGGCCGGAGTTGCCGGCGCGTGCCCGGATGGGACGACCGAGAGCGTATGCCGCCCGTGGCGCCCGCGTGGTCAGTGGCGCCGGACGGCGCCTGTCGAACCGCGGACGACGAGCTCGGGGCGGAAGACGTACTCCGCACGGGGAGAAGGCTGCCCAGCGATCTCGTCGAGCAGCGCGCGCACCGTCGCAGCACTCATGGCGTTGACGCTCTGGCGCACCGTCGTGAGCGGCGGGTCCGTGAAGGCGATGAGGGTCGAGTCGTCGTAGCCCACGACGGAGAAGTCGCGCGGCACGCTGAGCCCACGCTTGCGGGCCTCGCGGATCGCGCCGAGGGCCATGAGGTCCGAGCCGCACACGACGGCCGTCGCGCCGCGGTCGAGCAGGCGGCCGGCCGCGGTCGCGCCGCCCTCGACGGAGAAGAGCGAACGCTCGATGAGGTCGTCGACGTCGGACCGGCCGGTCAGCTCCTGCATGGAGTGGCGGAAGCCTGCGATCTTGCGGATGACCGGCACGTAGCGGTCAGGCCCGACGGCCAGGCCGATCTCACGGTGCCCCAGGCTCACGAGGTGGTCGAGCGCGAGGCCCATCGAGGCGACGTCGTCGTTGCTGATGAAGGGCGCGTCGACGCCCTCGATGTAGCCGTTGACGAGGACGAGCGGGAGGTTGCGCTCGCGCAGTGCGATGTAGCGGTCCGGGAGCGTCGTGGTGTCCGCGTGCAGCCCGGAGATGAAGATGATGCCGGCCACACCCCGCTCGAGCAGCATCTGGACGTAGTCGTCCTCGTGCACTCCCCCGGCGACCTGGGTGCAAAGCACCGGCGTGTAGCCGTTCTGCGCGAGGGAGTTCTCGATGATCTGCGCGAAGGCCGGGAAGATCGGGTTGGTCAGCTCGGGCACGATGAGGCCGACGAGACCGGCGCTCTTGCGGCGCAGGCGACTCGGGCGGTCGTAGCCGAGGACGTCGAGCGCCGTCAGCACCGCCTGGCGGGTCGACTCGGCGACCCCCGGCTTGCCGTTGAGCACCCGGGACACCGTGGCCTCGGACACGTTCGCCTGGTCCGCGATGTCGCGCAGTCGTGCCTTCACGTCACCTCCCCCTTCGTCGCACGTGCCTGGAACCGCCGTCGGTGGGTCGCCACGTCCAGATGGTCACCCCGGGCCCCGAGGCGCTCAGTGTGACAGCCCGCTTGCCGATCTTGGGAGCACGTCCGTAGAGCGACGAGCCGGACTCGATCCCCGAGAGGTGCCGGGGCTCGAGGACGACCGGCTCGTGCGCGGCCCTGGCGACGTGGACGAGTGCCACCTCGTCGAGGGTCTCGCGCAGGTAGACCATCGCGTCACCCTCGGCGTGCACCCAGCGCAGCCCACCGCGCCGCAGGGCGACCGAGCGCTGGCGAGCCTTGATGAGGCCGCGGTAGACCGCGAGAGTGGCTGCGTCCCAGACGTGCTCGTCCCACGGCATCGGACGTCGACCGTCCTCGCCGAACGTGCCCTCCATCCCGATCTCGTCGCCGTAGGTCATCATCGGCATCGACGGGAACGTCAGGAGCAGGCCGGCGGCGGCCTCGACGGACTCGGGTCCGACGAGCGTCCGGATGCGCGGCACGTCGTGCGACCCGACGAGGTTGAAGGAGTGGACGAGCGACTGCCAGGCCAGGCGTGAGGTGAAGTCGCGCATCGTGTCGACGACCGCACGGGCGTCGAGCAGCGGCAGCGGGACCGGGGCGCCGAGGAAGCGCGGGTCCTTGGGCTCCTGGCGCAGCCAGGTCCACGCCGGCTTGCAGAAACCGGCGTAGTTCATGACGCCGTGCCAGCCGTCACCGGGCATGTCGGGCGTGTAGTCGTGGAAGTGCTCCCCCACGAGCAGCGCGTCCGGGGCCACCCTGCCCATCACGTCGCGCATCTGGCGGGCGACGTCGTGGTTGACGTCGGTGTCGCGCCAGCGGCCCGTCATGTTGGCGACGTCGACGCGCCAACCGTCGAGGCCGCCCGAGCGGCCCAGCCACTTGCGGACGACCCCTCGCGGGTCCTCGAAGATGCGGTGGCGCAGCGCGGCGTTGAGGTGGTTGAGCTTGGGCAGGGACGGGACGCCGAGCCAGGCGACGTAGGTGCCGTCCTCCCAGATGTAGTAGTCCCGTTCGGGCGCGTTCTTCCCGCCCGGGCCGGCCGCCTTGAGGAACCACTCGTGGGCGTTGCCCGTGTGGTTCGTCGTGAAGTCGCCCAACACCTTCATGCCACGCTCGTGCGCGGCCTTGGTCAGCCGGCGCAGCGCAGGAGCGCCCCCGAGCAGCGGGTCGATCTGCTCGAAGGACGACGCGTCGTAGCGGTGGTTGGAGCGGGCCGGGAAGAAGGGCGTCAGGTAGACGACGTCGATGCCGAGGGACTCGAGGTGCTCGAGGTGCTCGGTGATGCCGTCGAGGTCACCGCCGTAGAGCTGGTGCGCCACCCCCTTGGGGCTGACGTCGACCGGGTCGGACCACGCCGCCGGGATCGCCCAGTCGGGCGTCGCGTGCTTGTCGGCCTGCGCCGAGCGGGCGAAGCGGTCGGGGAAGATCTGGTAGACGACCGAACCCAGCGCCCACTCCGGCGGCGGGCTCGCGTGCGCGACGAGGCGGAAGTCGCTGGCGTCCGGCACGTCCCGCTCGTGGACGCCGGTCCCGTTGAGCCACTGGTACTTCGTCGGCCCGCCGGTGAGCAGGAAACGGTAGTTGGTGACGGGGTTGTGGCACGTCAGCGTCGCACGCCACCACGCGTCGACCGAGGTCGTACGCACCTGGCGGGCAACCGTGAACGTGGCCTCGCCGTCCGGTGCGGTGCGCACGTGCACCGCCTCGACCCCGGCCTCGAGCGGCACCCGGACGAGCACGTCGACCTGGTCGCCGAGGCGAGGGGCCTGGTTGGAGACGTACCGCCCCGACCCGTCGTGGTGCGGCTGGCTCAGCCACGTCTGCTGGCGGGTCGGGGCAGGGCTCACTTGACGGATCCCGTGGTGAGGCCGCCGACGAGCTGACGCTGGAAGGCCAGGTAGAGCAGCATGACGGGGATCGAGCCGAGCAGCGCGCCGGCCGTGAACCGCCCGAAGAGGGTGTTCGCGTCGTTGCCGAGCGTCATGCCGTAGAGACCCACGCCCAGCGTCTGCTGGTCGACGTCGGTGAGGAAGACGCTGGCCAGCATGAACTCGCCGTAGAGCCCGACGAAGACGAGCATGAAGACCGTCACGAGGATCGGCATGACGAGGCGCAGGGTCATCGTGAAGAAGATGCGGGCATGGCTCGCGCCGTCGACGATCGCCGCCTCGTCGAGCTCCTTCGGGACGGTGTCGAAGTAGCCCTTGAGCAGCCACACATTGGCCCCGAGCGCGCCACCGAGATAGGCGAGGATCAGCCCGGCGGTGGTGTTGAGGCCGAAGGCAGGGATCACGTCACCGATGCCGGCGAAGATGATGTACGTCGCGACGATGGCGAGCAGCGCCGGGAAGAACGTCGTCAGCAGCAGGAACATCATGCCGGGACGGCGGCCCTTGAACCGCAGTCGCGAGAACGCGAACGCCGCGCACGCACCGATGAAGACCGCCATCAGCGCCCCGACGAGCGAGATGACCATGGAGTTCTTGTACCAGGTCCAGAACGGCCGCGAGCTGTCGTTGAAGAGGTCGGTGAAGTTCTTCGTCGAGAACCCGGAGGGCCACAGGCTCGCGGTGTTGAGCGTGCCACTGGGGTTCGTCGCAGCCGAGTAGATGAAGAGGATCGGAAAGAGCGCCCACATCAGGGCGAGGATGCCCAGGGCATGACGCCACCACACGGAACCACCGAAGCCACCGCGCTTCGGGGAGGCCGGCGTCGTGGCGTCCGGAGGCTCCAGCTCGGCGTGGGCGTCCAGCCGCGGATCGGCGGGGACGGGAGTGTTGAGGGTCGACATCAGTTGACCTCCTCGAGGGCCTTGGTACGACGGAAGCCCGGGATGCTCATCAGCGCCACGAGCAAGAAGATGATGACGGACACTGCTGCGGCGAAGCCGTAGTTGGGCGCGCTGCCGGAGAAGGCCAGGCGGAACGCATACGTGATGAGCAGGTCGCTGGACCCGATGCTCGTGTCGGCGCCGTTGAACGGGCCACCCTTGGTGAGCAGGTAGATGAGCCCGAAGTTGTTGAAGTTGAAGGCAAAGGATGCGAGCAGCAGTGGCCCGACCGCGACGAGGAGCAGCGGCATGATGATCGAGCGCAGCGTCCGGAAGGCATTGGCGCCGTCGATGGTCGCCGCCTCACGCACGTCCTGCGGGATGGACTGGAGAGCGCCGGTGCAGACGATGAACATGTAGGGGAAGCCGAGCCAGAGGTTCGTGATGAGGATCGCGGCCTTGGCTCCGGCGGAGGTTCCGAGCCAGTCGACGCTCAGGCCCAGCGTCTGGTTGATGATGCCGTAGTCCTGGTTGAACATGCCCTTCCAGACCAGCGCCGTCACGAAGCCGGGCAACGCATACGGCAGGATCAGCAGGGACCGGTAGACCGCCTTGCCGCGCAGCCTCGGATCGTTGAAGAGCAGCGCGATGAGCATGCCGAGCAGGAACGTCGAGAGCACCGACACGATGGCGAAGACGACGTTCCAGACGAAGATGCCGAAGAAGCCGCTGCGGATCGTGGGGTCGGTGAAGATGCGCGTGTAGTTCGCCAACCCGACGCTCTCCTTCCAGCCCTGGGGATACGACTGGGTCGGGTCGGCGACGTTGACCCAACGGGCGTCCTTCGGCGCGTACACCGTTGGTGGTGTCGTGGCCTTGTCGGTGAGCTTGTCGGCGGCTGCGTCGTAGGTGACGGTCGGCCTGCCCTCGTACGCCTCGGAGAGGCCGACCGGCTTGATGCCACCACCGTCGCCGGTCGGGACCGCGATCGTCGAGAGGTCCTTGCTGCGGGCGTTGGCCTGTCGGGCGTTGAGGATGGTGTAGCCCGGCGCCTTGATGATCTTGCCGATCGGCGTCTTCTCGACACCGGTCGCGGGCAGCGACTGGAGGCCCTTCTTGTCACCGACGTACATCGAGCCGTCGGGCTTGGTCAGAAGCAGGACGAGGTCGGCCGTGGCGGGGTCGCCGCCCTCTGCGATGGCGACCGACATCTTGTAGCGCGGGGTGTCAGGGACCTCGCGGACCGACTGGGCGATGATGTCGGTGACCGACTCCTGCTTGCTGTAGAGGTGCCCGTCACCGTAGTTGGTCGTCGACAGGCTCGCGGTGTAGAGCACCGGCCACAGCTGGAAGAGGGCCATGAAGATCAGACCCGGCACGAGGTACTTCAGGGGCACGGCCCGGCGCGTGGCATAGACGGCGAGGATCCCCATCCCGACGAGTCCGGCGATGACGACGGCCATCGTGTTGCCTGCCTGGGCGAGCCTGGTGGCGATCCACAGGATGCCGACCATCGTCGCGACGATGAGAACCCACTTGATCGCGAGCGCGAGTGGCTTGGTCATGTGACACGTCCTTTTGCGCCGGGCCGGCGCCGTTGCCGTAGATGCACGAAGGGGAGCCCCTGAGGAGCTCCCGGGCGGCCCGTGCCCGGGCCGGTTCCTGCCGGGGTCCCGGGGTCCGCCACGGCGGCGGACCCCGAAACCCCTGTCGAACCGAGGGAGCTCAGCCCTTGGCGATGTTGGCGGCGATCTCCTTGGCAGCGGCGTCGAGACGCTCCTGGGCGCCCGCCTTGCCGGAGATGATGTCCGCGGTGGCCTGGCCGAAGGGGCCCCAGACCGAGTTCATCGCCGGGATGTTCGGCATCGGCTTGCCGCCGGTTCCGGCCTCGTACCACGCCTTGACGTCGGGGTCGCTCGCGGCGACCTGGTCGTACGCCTCCTTGAGGGCCGGCGGACGCTTGCCGACCTCGAAGAGCGCCAGCTGGACGTCCTTGCGCGGGATGTAGTTCGTGACGAACTCCTGCGCGAGGGTGGCGTTCTTGGCCTTGCTGGAGACGTAGAACATCTGCACACCGAGGAACGGCTGCATGGCGCCGCCACCGGTGAGGCTGGGCAGCGGGGCGATGCCGTAGTTGATGCCGGCTTCCTTGGCCTTCGCGACGCTCCACGGGCCGGAGATCATGAACGGTGCGGCCTTCGTGTCGAAGAGCGCGTCCTGGTTCGTGTCGTCGACGTTGGTCGAGAGGACCTTCTCCTGGCCGAGCTTGGCGAGGACCTCGCCACCCTTGACGGACCCGGCGCTGTTGACGATCAGCTTGTTGGGGTCGTAGTCGCCGTTGGGCTTCGTGCCGAAGATGCCGCCCTCGGGGAAGGCCGAGAGGTACGGGTAGGCGAAGTACGCGTTGCCGACCTTGGAGACGAACTGGCTGAGGACCTGCTTGGCCTTGCCCTCCTTGATCAGCTTCTGACCGTCGGCCACGAGCTCGTCCATGGTCTTGGGCGCATTCGGGACGAGGTCCTTGTTGTACATGAGGCCGATGTTCTCGACGGCGTAGGGCACGCCGTAGGACTGGCCGTTGAACTTGGTCGCCGCGATGGCGCTCGGCAGGAACTTCGCCGCTACGTCGGGCGAGAGGTTGACGGGGGCGACCGTCGAGTTCTGGACGAGCTCGCCCAGCCAGTCGTGGGCGCCGACGATGACATCGGGGCCCTTGCCGACCTTGGTCGCGTCCTTGAACTGGGCGCGGGTGTCGGTCGAGATCTGGACCTTCACCGTGACGCCGTTCTCGGCGGCGAACTGGTCGGCGTACTTCTGCACGGCCTTGGAGCGGTCGGCGTCGGTCCAGATGACGAGGTCGACGTTCGCGTCACGGACGGGAGCAGCGGTGCCGCTCGGCGTCTCGGGAACACCGGTGGTCGTCGCCTTGCTCGTGCCGGCGGCACCAGTGTTGGACGGGGTGGTGGGGCTGGACCCACCGCAGGCGCTGAGGGCCAGGGCGGCAACACCCGTGACAGCAGCAGCGCCGAGCGCACGCTTGTGCATGGATTCTCCTTTGAAGCCAGGTGGCACACGCCGCCACCGGTGACCCGGAATGTAGCAAGAAGTTGCAGAGAGCGGCCACTTGCTTGCAGCAAGTTTTTGCAACGTTCTGGACACGACGCCGCGCCGACGGCGTCGGCCCAGTCGGGTCCGCTGGGGCGCCCCGTGCTGGGCCGGGGCTGGTCAAGCCGCTGCGCATGGGACATGATGACGATGCCTGCTCAGCCGGGCAGGCACCTTTACAACGGATCGTCCGGCACGTTCCTGCCGGTGAAGGAAGGCAATGAAGCCATGGCAACAGTGACGTTCGACAACGCGACGAGGCAGTACCCGGGCAACCCGGTCCCCTCCGTCGACAAGCTCAACATCGAGATCGCGGACGGGGAGTTCCTCGTCCTCGTCGGTCCCTCCGGGTGTGGCAAGTCCACCTCCCTGCGCATGCTCGCCGGCCTCGAGGAGGTCAACGGCGGACGCATCCTCATCGGGGACCGCGACGTGACGAACCTGTCCCCCAAGGACCGCGACGTCGCGATGGTGTTCCAGAACTACGCGCTCTACCCGCACATGACGGTCGCCGACAACATGGGCTTCGCGCTCAAGATCGCCGGCGTCGACAAGGGCGAGATCCGCAAGCGCGTCGAGGAGGCCGCCAAGATCCTCGACCTCACGCCGTACCTCGACCGCAAGCCGAAGGCCCTCTCCGGTGGCCAGCGTCAGCGTGTGGCCATGGGCCGCGCCATCGTGCGCTCGCCCCAGGTCTTCCTCATGGACGAGCCACTGTCGAACCTCGACGCCAAGCTCCGCGTCCAGACGCGCACGCAGATCGCCTCGCTCCAGCGCCGCCTCGGCGTCACGACGGTCTACGTCACGCACGACCAGGTCGAGGCCATGACGATGGGTGACCGGGTCGCGGTGCTCAAGGACGGCATCCTCCAGCAGTGCGACAGCCCGCGCCGCATGTACGACCACCCGGCCAACGTCTTCGTCGCCGGCTTCATCGGCTCCCCCGCCATGAACCTCATGAACGTCCCCGTCACCGACGGCGGCGTCGACCTGCACGGCCACACGGTGCCGATCGCACGTGAGGACCTCTCCGGCGTCGGCAAGGACGTGACGCTGGGCGTCCGTCCCGAGGACCTCGAGCTGTCGTCCGACGCCTCGGGCATCCCCGTCACGGTCGACGTCGTCGAGGAGCTCGGCGCCGACGCCTACATCTACGGCTCCACCGAGCAGAAGCTGCTCGAGGCCACCGGTGAGAACGCCGGCGCCGTGCCGTTCATCGCGCGCGTCGACGGTCGCCGCCCCCCGGAGAAGGGCGAGAAGATCTACCTCAAGCCGAAGCCGGGCCACGTGCACGTCTTCAACTCGGAATCGGGTCTGCGCGTCGGCGACTGACCGAAAGCGCCTCGTGCGCAACGCTTTTCGTATGCCGCTGGGCCGGCACCCCTTCCCGGGTGCCGGCCCAGCGGCATACCCGGCCCACCTCGGGACAGCTCTGCTCACGGCTCGTGCGCTGGGCGTCGATCGACGGTTGTCGGCGGGCGTGCCACGATGATCGCGTGACGCTCGAGATCACCACCGCCCGGCCGGAGTCCGCCCTGCTCGACCTGCCGTGGTCGACACCGCTCGAGGAGTGGCCCGAGGCCCACCTCGCTGCGCTCCCCCGCGGCATCTCGCGCCACGTCGTGCGCTTCGTCAAGCTCGGGCCGCGCGTGCTCGCCGTCAAGGAGATCAAGGACGACATCGCCGACCGCGAGTACGCCATGCTGCGCAGCCTGCGCCGCCTCGACGTGCCCAGCGTCGAGCCGTTCGGGGTCGTGCACGGTCGCACCGCTGCCGACGGGGAGCCGCTCGACGCCTGCCTCATCACGCGTCACCTCCAGTTCTCGCTGCCCTACCGCGCCCTCTACAGCCAGAACCTCCGGCCCGACACCGCCGTGCGCCTCATGGACGCCCTCGCCGTGCTCCTCGTGCGCCTGCACCTCGAAGGCTTCTGGTGGGGCGACGTGTCGCTGTCCAACACCCTCTTCCGCCGCGACGCGGGGGCCTTCGCGGCCTACCTCGTCGACGCCGAGACCGGTGAGCTGCACACCAGGCTGTCCGACGGCCAGCGCGAGCACGACCTCGACATCGCCCGGGTCAACATCGCCGGCGAGCTGATGGACCTCGCTGCCGGCGGCTTCCTCGAGGAGCACGCCGACCCGTTCGAGGTCTCCGCCTCGATCATCGAGCGCTACCACACGCTGTGGGACGCCCTCACCGGCACCGAGCGGTTCGAGCTCGGCGACCGCTGGCGCGTCGACGAGCGCATCCGCCGGCTCAACGAGCTCGGCTTCGACGTCGACGAGCTCTCGATCACGACCGACATCGGCGGCACCGAGATCGTCATCACCCCCAAGGTCGTCGACGCCGGCCACCACTCCCGACGCCTGCTGCGCCTCACTGGTCTCGACGTCGGCGAGAACCAGGCCCGCCGCCTGCTCAACGACCTCGACGCATATGCCGCCGCGACCGACCGTCAGGGCGACGACGAGGAGATCGTCGCGCACGACTGGCTGGCCAAGGTCTACGAGCCCGTGACCCGTGCGGTGCCGCGCGACCTCACCGGCCGACTCGAGCCGGCCGAGATCTTCCACGAGGTGCTCGAGCACCGGTGGTACATGAGCGAGCGTGCCGGACACGACACGCCCATAAAGGACGCGCTACGCGACTACGTCGCGACCGTCCTGCCGGCCAAGCCCGAGGAGAAGTCGGTGCTCGGTGTCGACACCGAGGAGATGCCGGTCATCAGCCGCTTCGACTGAGGCCAGACGGCTCAGTCCGCGAGGGGCTCCTCGGCGGGTGCCGAGAGGATCTGGCCGAAGAGGACGACGATCCACAGCAGGAACGTCACGACGTGGACCGCCGTGCACCACAGGCAGATCGCGTGGACGCGGTAGAGCTCGGCCCAGACCAGGTAGAGCACCATCCCGATCCCGACGGTCAGCCATCCGAGGCGGACCGCGTCGAGCCAGCGCTCCGGCCGACGCCACACGCGGGGCAGGGTGAGCCCCAGCGCGACGACGAAGAAGACGAGTCCGAGCAGGGCCACCGGCACACCCAGGAACGTGCTCCAGGCGCTCGTGGTCACCTTGGCGCAGTCGACGATCCCGTTGATGCTGCACGCGAGCGTCGCGTTGGCGGTGAAGTGCTCGAAGGTGAGGTATGCCGACACGGCGAGACCCGCGAGGGCGAGGACCAACGACACCGGCGCCAGCCACACCGGGCGCGCGCGTCCGGCGGCCGCGGCCGTGTGGCCGGCAGCGAGGTCGTCGCGCAACGAGCTCACGAGGTCACCGCTTGAGCAGCACGGAGGCGGACTGGACGCCCTGGCTCGTGCAGACGTTGGCCGGCTTGCCCTTGGTCTGGTCGCAGATCTGGGCCGTGATCATGTTGATGGCCGGGGTGACCGTCTTGCCGATGTCGGAGGTCGGGTCCTGGATGCCGGCGATGATCTGGTCGTAGGTCTTGCCCTCGAAGGCATTGGCATCAACCGTTGCACCGTTCGTGGCGGTGGTCCCCCCGTAGGTGATCCACGGGATGCCGCCGCCGGGGTTGAACTTCTGGAAGAGCGCGAGGTTGTCGCCCTCGAGGGTCTGCAGCGGCTTGCCGTCGCGGTCCTGGGTCTCGACGGCCTGGAAGGCCACGACGTCGCTGGTGTACTTCGCGTCCTTGAACGAGAACGTCGGGGTGTCGGGGTGCACGTCGGTGCTCGAGCTCCTCGTCTCCGTGATCCCGGAGAAGGTGCCGAAGCGCGACAGCGCGCCGATGAGCGCCCAGCGCTCCATGGCGCAGAACGGGCAGTACTCGGCGCCGATGTAGAGCACCTTGGGCTTGCCGTCCTGCGTGAGGGGCGTGCCGCCCTGGAGCTTGGCCGGAGCCTGCGCGGGCGAGGGCGCCGGCGCCTTGTCGAAGAGGGATGCCGGGAGCTTCTCGAGCGTGGCGAGGGCCGCCGCTCCCCCGCTGCCCGCCGTTGCGGTGGGCGCGTCCTTGGGTCGGTTGGAGATGACGACCCCGAGGACGACGGCGATGATGACGACGACGACCGCCACCGACGCGGCGATGACCTGCGTGCGCTGACGGTCCTTGCGCGCGGCCTCGGCGCGCAGCTGCGCCGCTCGGGCGGCCGTCTCGGCACGGGTGCTCTTCGCCACGAATACGTCCTTCGGTCCGGCTGCTCGTCGGCAGCGCTTGCGTGACGCCCCAGTGTTACTACAGGGCGTAGTCGTTCCTCAGCACTCTATCGAGCGCCACTTTGACCAGCGTGGGAGGTCCGTCCGAAGTTCCCGAGCCCCCTGCCGTTCGCCTCGCACGGTGGCCGCGCCGCCGGTGCCGGCCGGACGGCATACGTCAGCGGCGGCGCTGGCGGGCGATCTCGTAGAGGGTGACGCCCGTGGCGAGGCCGGCGTTGAGCGACTCGACGGCCGAGCTCATCGGGATCGAGACGATCTGGTCGCACGTCTCGCGCACGAGGCGCGAGAGGCCCTTGCCCTCGGAGCCGGTGACGATGACGAGCGGCTCCGTGGCGAGCGCGAGGTCGGGCAGCTCGACGTCGCCGTCCATGTCGAGGCCGAGGATGAAGAAGCCCGCCTTCTTGAACTCCTCGAGCGTGCGGGTCAGGTTGCTCGCGCGGGCCACGGGGATGCGGGCCGCGGCACCGGCCGACGTCTTCCAGGCCGACGCGGTCATGCCGACCGAGCGGCGCTCGGGCACGACGACGCCGTGGCCGCCGAATGCCGCGACGGAGCGCACGATGGCGCCGAGGTTGCGCGGGTCGGTGATGCCGTCGAGGGCGACGACGAGCGGGATGCCGGGCATCTCGGGGTCGATGAGGTCGTTCGGGTGGGCGTAGTCGTAGGGCGGCACCTGCAGCGCCAACCCCTGGTGCACGCCGCCGTCGGTGAGGCGGTCGAGCTCGCCACGTGGCGTCTCGAGGATGGCGAGGCCGCGTTCCGTGGCGAGCTTGAGCGCCTCGCGCACGCGGTCGTCGGTGTCGATGCGGGTCGCGACGTACATCGTCGCCACGGGAACGTCGGCACGCAGGGCCTCGACGACCGAGTTGCGGCCGTAGACCATCTCGCTCGAGGCCTTGCTGCGGCTCTTGGACCGGGCCTGGCCGCGGCCACCCGGACCGGACGCACCGGAGCGCTTCGCCACGACCTTGGCGCGCTTGTGGGCAGGGTGGTACTCGCGGTCCGCGGCCTTGGGCGTCGGGCCCTTGCCCTCGAGCCCGCGGCGACGCTGGCCGCCCGAGCCGACGGTCGCGCCCTTGCTGCTCTTGCGGATGGCGCCGCGCCTCTGGGAGTTGCCTGGCATGTCAGCCCTGTGCCTTCTCGGCCCCGGGGGCCGCGGTGGTGACGTCGGTGGTGAGGTCGGTGGTGTCGGTGGGGGTGCCCGCGTCGCCGCGCGGGGGGCGGGCGAGCGACCACTGGGCCCCGGACGGGGTGTCGGTGATCTCGATGCCGACGGCCGTCAGGGTGTCTCGGATCTCGTCGGCGCGCTCGAAGTCGCGCTCCTGACGGGCGACCTGACGCGCGTCGAGCTGGGCCCGCACGAGCGCCTCGAGCGCGAGCTCGGCGGCGGCGTCCTCGCGGCTGCCGCCCGAACCCCAGTGGGCCGCGAGCGGGTTGACGCCGAGCACGTCCGTCATGGCGACGACGGCGCCGGCGGCCTCGAGGGCTGCCTCGTCGTCGTCCTCGTCGAGCGCGCTGTTGCCGGCCCGCACCGTGTCGTGCACGACGGCGAGCGCGCCGCTGACGCCGAGGTCGTCGTCCATCGACGCGACGAACGCCGCCGGCAGGTCCGCCGCGGCCACGGGCTCGATCGCCCCGCGGCGGGCTGCCCGCTCGAGGAAGCCCTCGATGCGCTCGACGGCGCCGGCGGCCTCGGCGAGCGAGCCCTCGTGGTACTCGATCGTCGAGCGGTAGTGGGCGGCGGTGAGGTAGTAGCGCAGCACGATCGGCCGCGTCACCTCGAGGAGGTGGCGCACCTCGAGGGCGTTGCCGAGGGACTTGCCCATCTTCTGGCCCTTGACCGTGACCCAGGCGTTGTGGAGCCAGTAGCGGGCGAAACCGAGACCCGCCGCGCGTGACTGCGCCTGCTCGTTCTCGTGGTGCGGGAAGCGCAGGTCGATGCCGCCGCCGTGGATGTCGAACTCGTCGCCGAGCCAGCGACGCGCCATCGCCGAGCACTCGAGGTGCCACCCCGGGCGGCCCGGACCGAACGGGGTCGGCCACGAGGCGCTCTCGGGCTCGTCGGCCTTGCGGCCCTTCCACAGCGCGAAGTCACGGGGGTCCCGCTTGCCGCGGGGGTCGGCGTCGTCGGCGTTCGCCATGTCGTCGAGCGACTGGCCGGTCAGCGAGCCGTACTCCGGCCACGAGCGCACGTCGAAGTACACGTCGCCGCTGCCGTCAGGGGCGGCATACGCGTGCCCCTTCTCGACGAGCGTCTCCATGAGCGAGACCATGTCGGGCACGTGCCCGGTCGCGCGGGGCTCGTAGGTCGCCGGCTCGACACCGAGCGCGTCCAGCGCCTGCGACGTGAGGCGCTCGTTGCGGTAGGTCAGGGCGAACCACGGCTCACCCGCCTCGGCGGCCTTGCGCAGCACCTTGTCGTCGATGTCGGTGACGTTGCGCACGAGGGTGACGTCGTAGCCGTGGCCGGTCTCGAGCCAGCGGCGCAGCACGTCGAACGCGACGGCGAAACGGATGTGGCCGATGTGCGGCGCGCCCTGCGTCGTGAGGCCACAGATGTACATGCCGACCTTGCCCGTCTCGCGCGGCGTGAAGTCGCGCAGCTCCCGGGTTGCGGTGTCGAACAGTCGTAGGCTCACCCGCCGAAGTCTATCGGCGCGTCGCCACGCACCCGACCAGCGCCGAACGGCCCCACCCGGACACCGATCGAAAGAGCAGTTCGTCGGCCGACGAACTGCTCTTTCGATCAGGTATGCCGGGTGCCCGGCTCGCGCTGCACCCTCGCTGGGCGCTCAGTGGCCGCGGCGGACCCACTCCTCGACGTCCGGCGACTCGTCGCCGATCGTCGTCGAGTCGCCGTGGCCGGTGAGGACCACGGTCTCCGGCGGCAGCGAGAGCAGCTGTTCCGTGATGGACTCCACGATGGTCGGGAAGTCGGAGAACGACCGGCCCGTCGCTCCCGGGCCGCCCGAGAAGAGCGTGTCGCCGGTGAAGACGACGCCGAGGTCGGCGGCGTAGAAGCAGCAGGCGCCCGGCGCGTGCCCGGGGGTGTGCAGCACCGTCAGCTCGACGTCGCCCACCGGCACGACGTCGCCGTCGGCGAGGTCGCGCGTCGGGGCCAGGTCGGGATGGGTCCGGTCCCACAGCACCCGGTCGTCCGGGTGCAGCGCCACGACTGCGTCCGGGTGGGCCTCGAGCAGCTCGGGCACGACGGTGACGTGGTCGTCGTGCGCGTGCGTCAGCAGCACGTGCGTGAGGCGCCGGTCGCCGACGAGGTCGAGGATCGGCGCAGCGTCGTGCGGGGCGTCGATGACGACGCACTCCTTGTCGTCCCCGACGACCCAGACGTTGTTCTCGACCTCCCAGGTCCCGCCGTCGAGGCTGAACGTGCCCTCGGTGGTGGTGTGCTCGATGCGGACGCCGCCGTCCGAGGCCTGGGACACGTCGGCCTCGTCGCCGCTCACAGCTCGACCACCGATCGCAGCACCTCGCCCGCGTGCATCTTCTCGAACGCGGCCTCGATGTCACCAAGGCCGATCCGCTCGCTGACGAAGGCGTCGAGGTCGAAGCGGCCCTGCTTGTAGAGCTCGACGAGCATCGGGAAGTCGCGGCTCGGGAGGCAGTCGCCGTACCAGCTCGACTTGAGCGCCCCGCCACGGCCGAAGATGTCGATCATCGGCAGCGCCACCTGCTGGTCGGGCGTGGGGACGCCGACGAGGACGACCGTGCCGGCGAGGTCGCGGGCGTAGAACGCCTGCTCGTAGGTCTCGGGGCGCCCGACCGCCTCGACGACGACGTCGGCTCCGTTGCCGCCGGTCAGGCCGCGGATCGCCTCGACCGCGTCGGTCTCCTTGCTGTTGACGGTGTGCGTCGCGCCGAAGTGCTTCGCCTGCTCGAGCTTGGCGTCGCTGACGTCGACGGCGATGATCGTCGTCGCCCCCGCCACCTGGGCGCCGGCGATCGCGGCGTTGCCGACGCCGCCGCAGCCGATGACGGCGACCGAGTCGCCACGGGTCACGCCGCCGGTGTTGACGGACGCGCCGAAGCCGGCCATGACGCCGCAGCCGAGGAGGCCGACCGCGGCGGCGTCGGCCTCGGGGACCTTGGTGCACTGGCCGGCGGCGACGAGGGTCTTCTCGATGAAGGCGCCGATCCCGAGCGCCGGTGTCAGCTCGGTGCCGTCGGTCAGCGTCATCTTCTGCGTCGCGTTGTGGGTGTTGAAGCAGTACCACGGCTTGCCCTTGGCGCACGCGCGGCACTGGCCGCACACGGCGCGCCAGTTGAGGATGACGAAGTCGCCGGGAGCCACGTCGGTGACGCCCTCGCCCACGGCCTCGACGTAGCCGGCCGCCTCGTGCCCGAGCAGGAACGGGTAGTCGTCGTTGATGCCGCCCTCGCGGTAGTGCAGATCGGTGTGGCACACGCCGCACGTCTCGATCTTGACGACCGCCTCACCTGGCCCCGGGTCGGGCACGACGACGTCGACGACCTCGACGTCGGCCCCCTTGCTGCGGCTGATGACACCCTTGACGGTCTGCGGCATGACTACTCCTCGTGATCGGTGGCCGTGGTCCGGCGGTCCCGGGTCCACCCTGCCACCGCGGGCCTCGGCCCGGATGCCCCACCCCTCCCGTCGAGTGCCCACTTCCCGACGGGGCGGGTTCTAGTCAACGTCGCAACATGGACGGACTTTCGGAGGCTAGCAGTGCAGTGAAGAGGTGGGCTGGGGTGTGGTCATGCAGGACCATCCTGGGTCGGTTGTTGAGCTCGTTCTCGACGGCGAGCAGGTGCGCCTCGGTGTGCACGCTCAGGTCGGTTCCCTTCGGAAAGTAGTCGCGCAGCAGGCCGTTGGTGTTCTCGTTCGAGCCGCGCTGCCACGGGAGTGGGAGTCACAGAAGTAGACCGGTGTCCCCTAGGACCGCGTGATGCTCAGATGCGCCGCCATCTCGGTTCCCTGGTCCCAGGTGATCGAGCGCAGCAGCGCCGGCGGCAGGTCGCCCATCCGCGCTGTCAACGCTGCATGCAAGGCGTCGCTGTCCCGGTACGGAAGGTGCAGCAGCCGAAGGACCCGGGTCGTGCGCTCCACGAGCGTGCCGATCGCCGAGCGCTGGTCCTTTCCGATGATCAGGTCTCCTTCCCAGTGCCCAGCCTCGGACCGGTCCTCAGGCGGAAACGGTCGCTCGTGGACCG
>NZ_JBFRFG010000014.1:0-144894 GCF_052114705.1 Terrabacter sp. 2YAF2 | reverse complement strand
TGTGATGTCTCAGGACATCGGAATGAGCCGGACCTACGGAATGTAGGTCCGGCTCATTCGTTTGTGCGGGTCCGGGTGGGGCGTCCGGTGGGTTGGTAGTCACGGCTGGGGTCCAGGACGAGCTGGCGCAGGAGCTCGCCGGTGRCCGCGTCGATGATGGTGATGTCGAGGTCTTGGATCAGGAGCCGCACGTAGGTTCCGGCGTGGGTTCGGCCGATGCCGATGTGGTGCAGCCGGCCGTTGTGGCGCAGGGTGAGGTTGCCGGTCTTGGAGACCTTGTCGGTGCGGACGCGGTCGTGGGTGTCGCTGCTGCGGTCCCCGGGGGCGGCTTTGGGCCGCGCCCGGTRGGTGGTGGCGGGGGTGGCTCGGTGCGGCAGGGAGCGGTGCGGCCGGTGGTGGTTGTACTGCTCACGGAACTGCTCGAGCAGGGCCTGCAGCTGTGCGATCGTGGCGGGCTGCCGGGGTTGCGCGCGGAGCCATTTCTTCAGGGTCTGTTGGAAGCGTTCGACCTTCCCGCAGGTGGTGGGGTGGTTCGGGCGGGAGTTCTTCTGGGTGATCCCGAGCCGGCGTAGCTCGACYTCGAGGCTGGTCCGGCCGCCGGTGAGGCGGTAGTGGGTGAAGTCGGACTGCCAGGTCTCGTTCGGCAGGTCGGCCTCGAACCGGATGTAGGACGACTTGGGCCGTTTGCTCGGGTCCGGCGTGACGGCGGCATGGCGCACCAGGATCCGGTGGATCGTGGCCCGGGACACCTTCACGCGGTGGCGGTGCAACAGGTGCCAGCCGATGGTGTCCGCACCGGCGTCGTGGCCCTGACCGGTTAGCTCGGTGCGCAGCTGCAGGATCAGCTCGATGACCCGGGCGCTGGTGGCCCCCGGCGAGGTGTGCGGGGCCCGCGAGGCCGGCTCGAACGCCGCTTCCCCTTCGGCGCGGTACCGGGCCATGAGGCGGCTGATCCAGCCCTGCGARACCCCGTACGTGCGGGCAACCTCGGACTGCGAGGAMCCGGCCAGGACGGCTGTGATGACAAGACGACGCTTCGACACCACCGACCCTGCCGGATCCGGTTATGCCGATGACCTGCGACACGCCATTCCGATGTCCTGAGACAGCCCATTCCGATGTCCTGAGATCGGACACTGCCGGGGGCACTGTGGCGCCGAGGGGCGGTCCGCCAGCGTGAGAGCGCCGGCCGACCGCCCCCCGGCGTCTCCCCCGGCCACCACCCGCCGCGCGTGCCACGATGAGGCCGTGCTGATCTCCAAGCCCGTCGCCGAGGCCATCCGAGCCGGCAGGGTCACGCAGGCCTTTCGCCGCTGGGACGCTCCGCGGGTCAAGGTCGGCGGCCTGCAGCTGACCCCTGCCGGCCTCGTCCGGTTCGACGGAGTCAGTCGGGTCCGCGACCCCGACCGCCTCACGGAGGCGGATGCGAGGAGGGCCGGCCTCAAGGACCTCGCCACGCTCCAGAAGTTCCTGACGCCGAGGGAGCGCCAGCCCTCGGCCCGCGGCGGCCGGGGCGGCGACACGGTCTATCGCATCAGGCTCAGCTGGGCCGGTGAGGACCCGCGGATCGCCTTGCGCGAGAGCCTCCCCGACGACGAGAGCATGCGCGACATCGCGACCCGGCTCGGTCGGCTGGACGCCCGAGCAACAGGTCCGTGGACGCGCGAGATCCTCGAGTGGATCCGCGAGAACCCTCGGGTCGTGTCCAAGGAGCTCGCGGCCCTGCGCGGCGTCGAGCTGCTCCCGATGAAGGTCGACATCCGCAAGCTCAAGGCCTTGGGCCTGACCATCAGCCACGACGTCGGCTACGAGCTCTCACCGCGCGGCACGGCATACCTCGACTGGCTCGGGCGCGCCGACGACTGACGGGCGGGGCTACCCCGCGGGGGACGCCGTTCAGCGCGGGGTCAGCGTCAGGTCAGCGTCGGGTCAGCGCTGAGTCGTGTCGGTGACCTCGCCGACGAGCTCCTCGAGGACGTCCTCGAGGAAGACGACGCCCGTCACGACCCCATCTCCGTCGATGACGCGCGCGAGGTGGGCGCCCGTCAGCTGCATGGTCGCGAGCACGTCCTCGACGTCGTCGTCCTCGCGCACGGTGGCGAGCCGGCGCACGCGCTTGGGCGGGATGGGCTGCTCGTGCCGTTCGTCGTCGGCGTAGAGGACGTCCTTGAGGTGGAGGTAGCCGGCGATCTCACCAGCGGCGTCGCGGACCGGGTACCGCGAGAACCCCTGCTTCGCGACGAGGCGCTCGATGTCGGCCGGAGTGGCCCCGAGCTCGACCGTCGTCAGGGAGCGCACGTCGACCGCGACCTCGCGAGCCCGCTTGTCTGAGAACTCGAGCGTCTTGGCGACCAGGCCGTGGCGCTCCTCCTCGATGAGCCCCTCCCGTCTCGACTCGCCGACGATGTGGGCCACCTCCTCGACCGTGAACGCCGAGGTGATCTCGTCCTTCGGCTCGACCCGGAAGAGACGCACGAGGGCCTTCGCGACCCCTTCCATCGCCCGGATGATCGGGCGCAGGGCGCTCGCGATGAAGAAGAGCGGCGGCACGAGCACGAGGGCCGCGCGATCGGGTCCGGCGATGGCGAGGTTCTTGGGGATCATCTCGCCGACGACGACGTGCAGGTAGGACACGACGAGCAGCGCCAGCGCGAGGGCCACACCGCTCGCCCACGCGTCGGACAGCCCCCACTGGGCGAAGATCGGCTCGAAGAGGTGGTGCAGGGCGGCCTCGGCGAGCGCGCCGAGCCCGACCGAGCACACCGTGATGCCGAGCTGCGCGGTCGCGAGCATCGACCCGAGGCGCTCGAGCGCGAGCAGGCACGACTGGGCGCGCTTGCTCCCGGCGTCGGCGAGCGGCTCGAGCGTCGAGCGCCGCACCGCCATGGCCGCGAACTCCGCGCCGACGAAGAAGGCGTTGCCCAGGAGGAGGAGCACCGAGACGAGGTAGACCCAGGGACCGCTCACGACGGGTCCCCCGATCCCCCGGCGGACGGCATACGCCCGGTGGGTCCGGCGGCTCCGTTCTGGGCGGGGCCGCTGTCGCTGACGCGGTGGTGCCCGCTGCCGTCCTGCGGCGCGGACTCGGGGTCCGGGACGAAACGGAGGCGGTCGACCCGGCGACCCTCCATGCCGACGACGTTGATGCGCCAGCCGGGCACCCGCACGACGTCGCCGACGACGGGTACGCGACCCAGGCTCGTCATGACGAAGCCACCCATGGTCTCGTAGGTCGACCCGTCGGGCACGTCTGCGTCGAAGGCGTCGCGCACCTCGTCGGGGCGCCAGAGCCCGGGCACCGTCCACGAGCCGTCGATGAGCTCACGGCCCCCCTGCCGGCTGCGGTCGTGCTCGTCGGAGACCTCGCCGACGATCTCCTCGACGACGTCCTCGAGCGTGACGATGCCCGACGTGCCGCCGTACTCGTCGACGACGACGGCCATCTGGAAGCCCCCCTCACGCAGCTCGCGCAGCAGCGGGTCGAGGCGGATCGTCTCGGGCACGACGAGGCGGTCGGACATCAGCGCCGACACCGGCACGTCCTTGCGCCGCTCGTGTGGGACGGCCATGGCCTTCTTGACGTGGACGACGCCGTCGACGTCGTCCCAGTCCTCGCCGAGGACCGGGAAGCGCGAGTGGCCGGTGCGCCGTGAGAGCCGCAGCACGTCGTCAGCGGACTCGTCGCGGTGGATGCCGGTGCAGCGCACGCGCGGCGTCATGACGTCGTCCGCCGTGCGCTCGCCGAAGCCGAGCGAGCGGGTCAGCATGCGTGCGGTCGTGATGTCGAGGGTGCCCGCCTCGGCCGAGCGCTGGACGAGGCTCGCGAGCTCCTGGGGCGTGCGCGCCCCCGACAGTTCCTCCTGCGGCTCGATGCCCAGCCCACGCAGGAAGGCGTTGGCCGAGCCGTTGAGCACGATGATGAGCGGCTTGGCGACCACGGCGAAGACGCGGACGGGCAGCGCCACGACCTTCGCCGTCGGGAGCGGCGCGGAGATGCCGAGGAACTGCGGCAGCAGCTCACCGAAGATCATCGAGAAGATCGTCGCGAGCAGCAGGGCCAGGGAGCTCGACACCGCCTCGGCCGCACCGGCGGAGAGCCCCAGCCCGGCCAGCGGACCCGAGAGGAGCGCCCCGATGGACGGCTGCGCGAGGTAGCCGACGACGAGGGTCGTGATCGTGATGCCGACCTGCGCCGCCGAGAGCTGGGTCGAGAGCTGCTTGAGCGACTGGAGCACGACCCGGGCGCGGGAGTCACCCTCGTCGATGGCTCTCTGGACCGTGGGTCGGTCGAGCGCCACGAGGGAGAACTCCGCGGCGACGAAGAGCGCGGTGCCCGCGGTGAGCAGCACGGCGCCGAGGACGAGGAGCCACTCGGTCACCGGAGAACCGCCCGTCCATCCGGGAGCCGGTCGCGAAGGAAGGTCATGGTGCGCCCACTATATGGAGCGCGGCAGGCGGCAGGCGGACCGGATCGTCCGGCTCCGCCTCCGCGGGGACGAGGTATGCCGTGTGGTTGAGTTGGGCCCATCACGGCGGGGGCCCGCGGCGCTCGCGCAGGCCGACGGAGGGAGCAGGCTGGTGCACGGACGACCGGAGTTCACCGGGCGCATCGCGGTGCGCGGTCTGACCAAGCGGTTCGGTTCCTTCACCGCCGTCGACCACCTCGACTTCGAGGTGGAGCCGGGTCGGATCACCGGGTTCCTCGGACCGAACGGCAGCGGCAAGACGACGACCCTGCGCATGCTGCTCGGTCTCGTGCGTGCCACGGACGGCACGGCGACCATCGACGGCCACCGCTACGCCGAGATCCCCAACCCGCTCACCGTCGTGGGGTCGGCACTCGAGGCGACGAACTTCCACCCGGGACGCACCGGACGCAACCACCTGCGCGTCCAGGCCGCGGTGGCCGGGGTGCCGGACTCGCGTGTCGACGAGCTGCTCGAGCTCGTCGGCATCCCCGCCGCCGCTCGCCAGCGGGCCGGCGGCTACTCGATGGGCATGCGACAGCGGCTGGGCCTCGCCGGCGCCCTCCTCGGCGATCCTCGCGTCATCATCCTCGACGAGCCGGCCAACGGCCTCGACCCGGAGGGCATCCGCTGGCTGCGCGGCTTCCTGCGCCACCTCGCCGACGAGGGCCGGACGCTGCTCATCTCCAGCCACATGCTGTCCGAGGTCGAGCAGACGGTCGACGACGTCGTCATCATCGCCAACGGTCGGCGGGTCGCCCAGGGCACCGTCGAAGAGCTGCGCGGCGAGCCCACGGCCTACGTCCGCACGTCGGACCCGGACCGGCTCTCCCAGGCCTTGCGCGACCGCGGCCTCACCGTGACGCCGAGCGGGCAGGGCCTGCGGGTCACGACCGAGGACCTCGCGGTCGTCGGCGACGTTGCCCATGCCAGCGACGTCGCGATCCACGAGCTGCGCACGGAGCAGACACACCTCGAGGAGCTCTTCTTCAACCTCACCGAGAGCGAGGAGCACCGCAACCGCAACCTCGACGCTCGCCCGTCGGGCCGCGTCCCGGCCGACCTGCCGCCTCCGAGCGGACCGCCGATCGACCCCGCCCTGCTCGCCGAGCCCACCCCGCCCGCGGGCGACCCCGAGCGCGAAGGAGATCTCCGATGACCGCGGCGGTGCGAGCCGAGCTCCGCAAGCTCTTCACCACGCGTCTCTGGTGGGGCATGGCGATCGCCGTGCTCCTCAGCGGTGCGGCGTTCGCCGTCCTCTTCGCGTTCGTCTTCACGAGCGACGTCGTGCAGGGGCCGCAGGCCGCGGCCGCGCCGCGCACCGACGCGGCCATAGCCAAGGCGGTCTTCACCGGCGGCCTGCAGGTCGGCTACCTGCTGACGCTGTCCATCGGCGTGCTCACGATCGGCTCGGAGTACCGCCACCAGACGATCACCGCGACCTTCCTCGCGATCCCGCGGCGCGGTCGCGTCATGGCCGCCAAGGTCATCTCGCTTCTCGCGATCGGGGTGCTCTACGGCCTGCTCTCCCTCGCCGGCGCCGTCGGCGCGGGCACGCTGGTGCTGACCTCCAAGGGCATCGCCCCGTTCGCCGACACCTCGATCTGGCGCACGCTCGCCCTCTCGCTGCTCGTCCTCGGCCTCTGGGCGCTCATCGGCCTCGGGGCCGGCATCCTCATCCCCAACCAGGTCGCGGCACTTCTCATCTCGGTCGCGGTCGCGTGGATCGTCGAGCCGGTGCTCGGCCTCGTCCTTGCCCTGACCGACTGGGGCAAGAGCCTCTCGCCCTACCTGCCGAGCCGCGCCACCAGCGCCATGCTCGAGTCCTCGAGCGGGGGCTTCAACGGGCAGCCGGTCGACCAGCTGTCCTGGTGGGCCGGCGCCCTCGTGCTCATGGCGTATGCCGCCGTGATGGCCGGTCTCGGGACGTGGCGGACGCTGCGCTCCGACATCACCTGACCGGGCCCGGGCGACGTGACGAAAGCCTCGTCGAACCGCGGGCTCGACAACCGTGCCGCCGTCCGGTATCGCGACACTCGGGTCTAGGCTTGACCCCTGTATAGGCAACGACGCACCCGAGCCAAACGAAAGAGGCGCATTCGCCGTGTCCGATCAGTCCACGTCCGGTGACCCGATTGCAGCATTCGGGCCGAACGAATGGCTCGTCGACGAGCTCTACCAGCAGTTCCTGACGGACAAGACATCGGTCGACAAGGCCTGGTGGGGGTTCTTCGAGGACTACCGGCCGGGTGAGGCCGACACGAGCGCGGCCCCGAGCCGCACGGCGACCGCGACGGCGACGCGGACGCAGACCGCGAGCGCTCCTGCCGGCACCGGGTCGGCGAACGGTTCGACCAACGGTTCGGCTGCGGCCACCAGCGCCAGCACCACGAAGGCACCCGAGGCCAAGGCGGCCCCCGCGGCGAAGGCCCCCGCGGCCAAGGCCGCCCCCACGGCCAAGGCCACCCCCGCGGCCAAGCCAGCCGAGGCGAAGGCCGAACCCAAGGGCGAGCCCACGGCCGAGACCCCGAAGCCGCGCGACATCCCCGCCGTCAAGGGCACGGGCCCGGTCAGCGAGGACATCGTGACTCCCCTGCGCGGCGCGCCCTCACGCGTCGTCGCCAACATGGAGGTCTCGCTCACCGTTCCGACTGCGACGAGCGTGCGCGCCGTCCCGGCCAAGCTCCTCATCGACAACCGCGTCGTCGTCAACAACCACCTGGCCCGCTCGCGTGGCGGCAAGGTCAGCTTCACGCACCTCATCGGCTACGCCATGGTCAAGGCCCTGGCCCTCATGCCGGAGATGAACAACGGCTTCACCGAGAAGGACGGCAAGCCCGCTCTCGTCCGGCCGGCCCACGTCAACTTCGGCCTCGCCATCGACCTGCAGAAGGACGACGGCAGCCGCACCCTCGTCGTCCCCTCGATCAAGTCGGCCGAGGAGATGGACTTCGTCCACTTCTGGACCGCCTACGAGGACATCGTGCGCAAGGCCCGCGCCAACAAGCTCACGGTCGAGGACTTCCAGGGCACGACGATCTCGCTGACCAACCCCGGCGGCATCGGCACCGTCCACTCGGTCCCCCGCCTCATGAAGGGCCAGGGAGCCATCATCGGCGTCGGCGCCCTCGACTACCCCGCCGAGTGGCAGGGCGCGAGCAACGAGACGCTCAACAAGAACGCCGTGAGCAAGATCCTCACGCTCACCTCGACCTACGACCACCGGATCATCCAGGGTGCCCAGAGCGGCGACTTCCTGCGGATCATCCACCAGCTCCTCCTCGGCGCCAACCGCTTCTACGACGAGATCTTCGAGTCGCTGCGCATCCCGTACGAGCCGGTCCGCTGGATCCAGGACATCGACTCCTCGCACGACGACGACATCAACAAGGTGGCGCGCGTCCAGGAGCTCATCCACGCCTACCGCGTGCGCGGCCACCTCATGGCCGACACGGACCCGCTGGAGTACAAGCAGCGCCGTCACCACGACCTCGACGTCACCACGCACGGCCTGACGCTGTGGGACCTCGACCGCACCTTCGCCACCGGCGGCTTCGGCGGCTACCCGTTCCTCAAGCTCCGCAAGATCCTCGGCATCCTGCGCGACTCGTACTGCCGCACCGTCGGCATCGAGTACATGCACATCCAGGACCCCGACCAGCGCAAGTGGATCCAGAACAAGGTCGAGCGGCCCTACGAGAAGGCCAACCGCGACGAGCAGATGCGGATCATGCGCCGCCTCAACGCCGCCGAGGCCTTCGAGACGTTCCTGCAGACGAAGTTTGTCGGGCAGAAGCGCTTCTCGCTCGAGGGCGGCGAGTCCGTCATCGCGCTCCTCGACCGCATCCTGTGCCGCGCCGCGAGCGAGAACCTCGACGAGGTCTGCATCGGCATGCCGCACCGTGGCCGCCTCAACGTCCTGGCCAACATCGCCGGCAAGTCCTACGGCCAGATCTTCCGTGAGTTCGAGGGCACCCAGGACCCCAAGTCGGTGCAGGGCTCCGGTGACGTGAAGTACCACCTCGGCACCGAGGGCGAGTTCGTCTCCGAGGACGGCAGCAAGACGAAGGTCTACCTCGCCGCCAACCCCTCGCACCTCGAAGCCGTCAACCCCGTGCTCGAGGGCATCGTCCGCGCCAAGCAGGACCGACTCAACCTCGGCGGCGAGTCGTTCACCGTGCTCCCCGTGCTCATGCACGGCGACGCGGCCTTCGCGGGTCAGGGCGTCGTGGCCGAGACGCTCAACCTCTCCCAGCTGCGCGGCTACCGCACGGGCGGCACCATCCACGTCGTCATCAACAACCAGGTCGGCTTCACGACGTCCCCGAGCAGCTCGCGCTCCTCGGTGTACTCGACCGACGTCGCGCGGATGATCCAGGCGCCGATCTTCCACGTCAACGGCGACGACCCCGAGGCCTGCGTGCGCGTGGCCGAGCTGGCCTACGAGTTCCGCCAGGAGTTCAACAAGGACGTCGTCATCGACATGGTGTGCTACCGCCGCCGCGGTCACAACGAGGGCGACGACCCGTCGATGACGCAGCCGCTGATGTACAACCTCATCGAGGCCAAGCGCTCCGTCCGCAAGCTCTACACCGAGTCGCTCATCGGCCGCGGCGACATCAGCGTCGAGGACGCCGAGGCCGCGCTGCGGGACTACCAGCAGCAGCTGGAGCGGGTCTTCGTCGAGACGCGCGAGGCCAAGAAGGCGCAGGCCGCCGGCGCCTCGGCCCCGGCCGGTGACCGTGACTCGGACGCCCCGGACAACGCCGGTCTCGAGCGCCCGACGGCGCAGGTCCAAGACGACGTCGCGCCGGTCCGTTCGGCCACCGAGACGGGCGTCCCGGCCAGCGAGATCGTCCACATCGGCGAGACGTTCGTGAGCCCGCCCGAGGGCTTCACGATCCACCCGAAGCTCAAGCAGCTCATGGACAAGCGCGCCCAGATGGTCCACGAGGGTGGCATCGACTGGCCGATGGCCGAGCTGCTCGCCTTCGGGACGCTGCTCAAGGAGGGCACCCCGATCCGGCTCGCCGGTCAGGACAGCCGCCGCGGCACGTTCGTCCAGCGCCACGCGGTCCTCATCGACAAGAACAACGCCGAGGAGTGGACGCCGCTGCTCTACCTCGGCGAGGGCCAGGCCCGTTTCTGGGTCTACGACTCGCTCCTGTCGGAGTACGCCGCCATGGGCTTCGAGTACGGCTACTCCGTCGAGCGCCCCGACGCCCTCGTGCTGTGGGAGGCCCAGTTCGGCGACTTCGGCAACGGCGCACAGACGATCGTCGACGAGTTCATCTCCAGCTCCGAGCAGAAGTGGGGCCAGCGCAGCTCGGTCGTGCTGCTCCTGCCGCACGGCTACGAGGGGCAGGGGCCCGACCACAGCTCGGCCCGCATCGAGCGCTACCTGCAGCTGTGCGCCGAGAACAACATGACGGTCGCCTACCCGTCGACCGCGGCGAGCTACTTCCACCTGCTGCGCCGCCAGGCCTACGCCCGTCCGCGCACGCCGCTCGTCGTCTTCACCCCGAAGTCGATGCTGCGCAGCAAGGCGGCGGCCAGCCCGGTCGAGGCCTTCACGCAGGGCGGCTTCCAGCCGGTCCTCGCCGACCACGACGGCGTCACGAAGGACGTCACGCGGGTGCTCTTCGCCAGCGGCAAGATCGTCCACGAGCTCGACGCCGAGCGGGAGAAGCGCGGCGACACCTCGACCGCCGTCATCCGCGTCGAGCAGCTCTACCCGATCCCGGAGAAGGAGATCGTCGACGCGGCCTCGAGGTACCCCGGCGCCGAGCTGGTCTGGGTCCAGGACGAGCCCCGCAACCAGGGCGCGTGGCCGCTCATGGCCCAGTGGCTCCACGAGGACCTCTGCGACCTCGGCGAGACCCGGCCGTGGCGCGTCGTTGCCCGCAAGGCGGCGGCATCGCCCGCCACCGGCTCCTCGAAGAAGCACGCCGTCGAGCAGGCCGAGCTGATGGAGCGCGCCTTCGGCCGCTGAGCCGGCGCCGGTGCAGCGAGGGACCCCGCCACGTCGGCGGGGTCCCTCGCTGCATCCCCAGCTGAGGGCATACGCCCGCGACGGTCTCCCCCGACCAGATCGGACCGACGTCCTCGGCCCGCCTGCGCAAGCCCCGCCCCTGCACGCGATAGCCTCCCAAGGTGTACTTCACCGACAGGGGCATCGAGGAGCTGGCGACCCGGCGCGGCGAGGAGCAGGTCACCATCGAGTGGCTTGCCGAGCAGCTGCGCACGTTCGTCGACCTCAACCCCGAGTTCGAGGTGCCGGTCGAGCGACTCGCGACGTGGCTCGCCCGACTGGACGACGACGAGGACTGAGCACGTGAGCGACCGCAGCGACCGAGGCGACACCGCCGACACGGACACCGACGCGCCGAGGGAGCCCTACGGCGTGGGGCCGGCCTACCCGTCGTCCCACACCCGGTTCACCACCGACAACCCGGCGCGGTATGCCGGTGCACCCGCTCCCGAGCCGGCGGCGCCGGGTGCGCCTGCCACTGCCTCGCACGGACCGACGTCCGCAGCCGCGGCGGACGACCCCTACTACACGCCCAGTGCCGAGTTCACGGTCGCCGAGGGCGTCCGCGACGTCGGCATGGTCTTCATCGGCGGCTCCTTGACGGCCGGCTACGGCGACCCCAAGGGCTTGGGCTGGGTCGGTCGTGTGGTCGCCCGCACGCAGCACCCCGACCTCGACCTGACGGCCTACAACCTCGGGGTCCGCGGCGACACGTCCGGCGACGTCGTGGCGCGGTGGGGCGCCGAGTGCCACCCCCGCTGGAAGGGGCGCTCGGAGCGCCGCCTCGTGCTCAGCGTGGGCACCAACGACGTGCTGACGGGCATGACGATGGCCCGCTCGCGGCTCAACCTCGCCAACGTCCTCGACGAGGCGACCAACGCGGGCATCGGCGTCTTCGTCGTCGGGCTGACACCGACCCTCGACGCCGAGATGAACCGCAAGATCGAGGCCTTGGCCGAGGCGCAGGCCGACGTCTGCTCACGCCGGGGCATCACCTATGTCGACTGCTACCGCCCGCTGGCCACCCATGACCAGTGGATGGCCGACCTCGCGGCGAGCCCCGACCGGGCGCACCCGGGACAGGCGGGCTACGGCCTCATCGCCTGGCTCGTGCTCCACAACGGCTGGAACGACTGGCTCTCCCTCAGCTGACGCCTTCCGGGTCGGCCGCCCGCCGCCACCTCGGCTGAGGCGTCCGCGGTCATGAGGACACCTCGCACTTCACCCTCCACGGGTGGCGACTCTCCGTGCTGCCACGATGCCTACTGGTTCTGGGCAGACTGCTGCCGACGATGGAGGTGGTGCCGATGGCGGTGATCCCCGTACCTCCGGCGCTGCGCGCGTACCGGATGACGTGGCTCCGGTCCGACGTCCTGGCCGGCGTGACACTGGCTGCCGTCGCGATCCCGGAGACGATGGGCTACACGTCCATCGCCCGGGTGCCCGTGGTCACCGGTCTCTACACGATCCTGTTCCCCGCCCTGGCCTTCGCCCTGCTGGGCTCCTCGAGGCTCCTGGTGGTCGGAGCCGACTCGGCGACGGCTGCGATCCTCGCCTCGGGCCTGGCCGCGATGGGGATCGCCGGTCTGGTACCTGACACACCGCAGTGGCTGGCCCTGACGTCCCTCACGGCGCTCGTCTGCGGAGCGCTCCTCCTCCTCGCCCGGCTGCTGCGCCTGGGGTTCCTGGGAGACTTCCTGTCCGCGTCGGTGCTCATCGGCTTCCTCACCGGCGTCGGCATCCAGGTGTTCACCGGACAGATCCCGGACATGCTGGGCATCTCGAAGGGCAGCGGGAACTGGTTCGAGCAGCAGTGGTACACGCTGACCCATCTCGGCGGAACGAGCCTGCCGACCCTGGCGTTCGCGATCGGCACCCTGGCGCTGATCCTGGGATTCAGGAGGTTCGCACGGGCGGTGCCGGGCGCCATCGTGGCCGTGGTGCTGTCGATCATCGTGTCGGCGTCGCTGCAGATGTCCACTCACGGGGTGGCGGTCGTCGGGACCGTTCAGGGTGGCTTCCCGCCGATCGGGCTGCCCCAGGGCGTCGGCTGGTCCGACATCCCCGTTCTCGCGGGGGTCGCCTTCTCGTGCTTCGTGCTCATCATCGCCCAGAGCGCGGCCACGTCGCGGAGCTTCGCGTCGCGGCACGGCGAGCAAGTCGACGTCAACCAGGACCTCGTCGGGCTGAGCGGCGCGAACGTCGCGGCGGGCCTCACCGGCACCTTCGTCGTCAACGGGAGCCCCACCAAGACCCAGATCCTCGACGGCCAGCACGGCAAGTCGCAGGTCGCCAACATGACGATGGCGGTCGTCGTCCTCGTAGTCCTGCTCTTCCTCACCGGTGCCCTCACCGACATGCCCAAAGCGGTGCTGGGGGCCATCGTCTTCCTCATCGGCGTCGACCTCGTCGACGTAGCCGGTCTCCGCCGCGTCTGGGCCGCCCGACGCAGCGAGTTCTACGTTGCGGTCATCACCGCCGTCACCGTCTTCGCCGTCGGCGTGGAGCAGGGCATCGTCCTCGCCGTCGTGCTGTCTCTCGTCGAGATGGTCCGGCGCCAGTACCGGCCCCACCAGTTCGTGGTCAGTGTCACCCGGGACGGCAAGGAGACGTATGCGCGCGCCGAGCCCGGCATGCAGAGCTCACCCGGCCTCCTCGTGTTCCGCTTCGACGCAGACCTGTTCTACGCCAACGCGAACCAGTTCTCCGAGAACGTGCAGAAGCTCATCTCGAGTGCGCCCGATCCGGTGTCGTGGTTGATCCTGGACTGCTCGTCGATCCCGGACGTCGACTTCTCCGCCGGGGCCGCCCTCAAGGACCTGGTGAAGTTCGTCCAGACCCGCGGCGCGACCTTCGCCCTGGCCGCGGCGGACCCGAACCTGCGCGCGACCTTGTCGACCCTCGGCGTGCTGGACGAGCTCCCGGCGAATGTCGTCTTCGACTCCGTGGAGGATGCCGTGGACGCCTTCCGCTCGGCCAGGGGCGCGGAGGCGGCCGGGTGACCGCCTCGGGGGCAGCCGTCCCCGGATCAGGCGGGAGCCCCTCCCCCGTGACGACCGTCTCCGTCCCCACTGCCGTCCCCACTGCTGTCCCCACTGCCGTCCCCGTGGCCACGGCGGCCGGGAGCTGACACGGCAGCGGCGATGCTCGCCACCGCGATGACTCCCACCGCGAGCGCGAGCGGGGTGCGGTCGGACTCGTGCAGCGACCACGCCACGGGCAGCAGGAGCGCGTTCCAGAGCACCGTGGGGGTCCGCGGCCAGTCCGCCGCACGCGCCCAGCCCCGAGCCAGGGCGAGCAGTCCGAGGCCGAAGACGAGGATGAGCACGCCGGAGGTGGCTGCACGGGCCAGGTCGTCTGTGGCGCCCGTCACCATCTCGTAGACGTAGAAGAGGGCGAAGCCCAGGACGGCCACGGCCTCGACGAGCGTGAGCAGCCCTGCCGCACGGTGGGATCCGCGCACGGTGCGGGCCGGGGACGTCGATTCGGTCACGTCCTCAGCCTATCGATCGCGCCGCGAGGGGCGTCTGGGCCGGGGTTCGGCGCCACCCGCGGCCCTGAGGTATGGAACTGGGAGCCGACTGCCGATAGACTCAATCCTTGGTGTGATCCGCGGCCTAGGCGTTGAACACGGACATGGTTGCTGTTCACACTGGATCATGGCCCGCAACGCGTACGGAACATCTTCGTGCGCGTTTCCGTTGGTCAGGGAGTCATCCCCTGTGACCTGACGACACCATGACTTGGCTCCGACAACGACGCTGGCGCCCCGAGCACATGCACCGCGACCGACACCCGGACGTCGGTGCCGAACCGACATACATGAAGGAGCACGCCACATGGATTGGCGCGACCGCGCTGCCTGCCTGGAGGCCGATCCGGAGCTGTTCTTCCCCATCGGGAACACCGGCCCGGCCATCCTGCAGATCGAGGAGGCGAAGGCTGTGTGCCGGACCTGTTCGGTCATCGACACCTGCCTCAAGTGGGCCCTCGAGACCGGCCAGGATGCCGGCGTGTGGGGCGGCCTCTCCGAGGACGAACGCCGAGCCCTGAAGCGCCGCAACGCGCGGGCCCGTCGCGCCGGCTGAGCCCCTGACGAGGCCCGAGAGGCCCCGCTCGACCACCGTCCGCGAGCCCGGTGACCGTCACGGTCGCCGGGCTTTTGGGTGCCCGCGTATGCCGTCTGGTTGCCCTTGGGTGGGGGCCGTCCGGCACCGCGTCAGCTGATGGGGCGCAGTCGCGCGGTGAACCGGGCCCGGGTGCCGTGCGGGACGACGGGCTCCCACGTGATGCGGCCCTGGAGGTCGCCGACGAGCGACTGGACGATCTGGGTCCCCAGTCCCGAGCCCGGCCGGCGGGCCGGGTCGATGCCCTTGCCGTCGTCCTCGACCGAGACGACGACCGTCGGCTGACCCCGGTCGTCCGCCGCGCGCTCGATGCCGATCCGGACCTCTCCCCCGGCGGCGCCGAGACCGTGCTCGATGGCGTTCTGGACGAGCTCGCTCATGATCATCGCGAGAGACGTCGCGTCCTCGGCCCGCAGCCTCCCGAACGAGCCCTGCGTGACGGTGTGGACCGGGGCCCCGTTGGCCGAGACCTCGACGACGGCATTGAGCCCACGCTGTGCGATCGTGTCGAAGTCGACGGTCTCGTCGAAGCCCTGGCTCAGCTGGTCGTGGACCATGGCGATCGTCCCGACCCGGCGCTCGGCCTCGGCGAGCGCAGCCTTGGCCTCGCCGTCGGGAAGCCGACGTGACTGCAGGCGCAGCAGGGCAGCCACCGACTGGAGGTTGTTCTTGACGCGGTGGTGGATCTCGCGGATCGTCGCGTCCTTGGTCAGGAGCTCGCGCTCACGACGCCGCAGCTCGCCGACGTCACGCAGCAGCACGATGGCGCCGAACCGCTGGCCGGCCTCGGTGAGGGGGATCGCCCGCATCGAGACGGTGGTCCCGGCTGCGACGACCTCGGTGCGCCAGGGTTGGCGACCGGTCACGACGAGCGGCAGCCCCTCGTCGACCGGGAAGGACTCGCGGAGGTTGTCGGTGACGATCTGCGCCAGGCTCGCCCCCACCACCTCACCGAGGTGCCCGAGGCGGTGGAGGGCCGAGACGGCATTCGGGCTCGCGTACGTCACGATCCCGTCGACATCGAGGCGGATGACGCCGTCACCGACGCGCGGCGCGCCACGGCGCAGACCGGTCGGGGCTCCCCCGTGCGGGTACTCCCCACCCGTCACCATCCGGCAGAGGGCATCGGCCGTGGCGAGGTAGGTCAGCTCCAAACGACTCGGCGTGCGGGTTGTCCACAGGTTGGTGTGACGCGTCATCACCGCGACGACGTGGCCACCGCGAACTACCGGGATGTACTCCTCGCGAACCGCCTGGTCCGGGCCCTGCTCATGGGGCACGACGACCTGACGCACGCGCAGGATGCGCTGCTCGGCGGCGGCCTCGTCGAGCAGGTCGCGCGTGCGCCCGGGATCCGCCACCCGGCCGACCTGGTCGTCGACGAAGACGAGCTGGCCGGTCGTCGGGCGTACGTGGGCGACGGCTTCCCATTGCTCGCTGGTGGACCGGACCCACAGGACGAGGTCGGCGAACGAGAGGTCGGCGACGAGCTGCCAGTCACCGACGAGCAGATGCAGCCACTCCACGTCGTGGTCGGGCAGGGTCGTGCGCCCGCGTAGGAGCTCGCTCAGGGTTGCCACGCCTCGAGCCTAGTGAGCCACACCGCGGCGTCCGGCCCGCACCCCGGACCGGACGGCGGGTGGACGTCTAGGCCGACTTCTTGGGCGCCGCCTTCTTCGATGGCGCCTTCTTGGTTGCCACCTTCGTGGTCGCCTTCCGGGGCGCCGCCTTCCGGGTTGCCGACTTCGCGGCGGCAGCCTTCGTCGGCGTCCCGGCCGTGGCCGGCGCCTTCTTCTTCGCGGCGGCCTTCGCGGCGGCCTTCGTCATGGGAGCCTCGTCGCCGGTGGCCGATGCCACCTCGACCGGGGACGCCAGGCCGGAGGCCGCCGGCTTCGTCACGGTACGCAGCGTGCGCAGGGCGACCGAGAGTGCGGCGATGCCGGCGTGGCTCATCCGCTCGATCCCCCCGAGCGCCCCCTTCGCCCGACCGAGCGCGTCGGCGTTGAGGTCGGACCACTCGGCGAGCCGGGTCGCGGCGTCGTGGCGTGCGTTGCTGACCTCGAGCACCGAGCGCGTCAGGGTCTCGAGCACCGCGTAGAGGTCGTCGCGCAGCGCGCCGCGGGCCATGGCGTCCCACCGGTCGTCGCGGGGCAGCATCGTGACCCGCGTCAGCATCGCATCGATCGAGAACGTCTCGGAGGTCAGGAAGTAGACCCCGACGACGTCGTCGAGCTTCTCCCCCGTGTCCTCCGCGATCTCGATGCAGTCGAGCAAGGAGTAGAGGTCGAGCAGGGACGCCGCCCCGAGCGACAGCTCCTCGGGGACACCCTTGCCCTCGAGCTCTCGGGCACGGCGCTGCAGACGGGTCCGCTCGCTGCCCTGGAGCAGCTCACCGATGCGACCGGAGAACGCCTCGATGCCGGGGCGGAAGCGCGCCACCTCTGCCGCGATGTCGAGCGAGGCGGGACGTGAAGTGAGGAACCAGCGCACCGAGCGGTCGATGAGCCGACGGAACTCCAGGTAGAGCGCCGTCTGCGCCGCGGTGCTGACGACGTTGTCGGTGGCCTCCACGCGGCGCACGAAGCCGGCGAGGTCGAACACCTCACGACAGACGACGTACGCGCGGGCGACCTGTTCGGGGGACGCGCCCGTCTCCTCGCCGGCCCGGTAGGCGAAGGTGATGCCGCCACGGTTGACCATCGAGTTCGCCACGGCGTTGGTGATGATCTCCCGACGCAGCGGGTGCGCCGCGATCTCGGCGGCGTACTTGGTGCGCAACGGCTTCGGGAAGTACTCGGCCAGTGTCGCCGCGAACCAGGGGTCGTCGGGCAGCGACGTCGTGATGAGCTGGTTCTTGAGGTAGAGCTTCGCGTAGGCGACGAGCACCGAGAACTCCGGCGAGGTCAGCCCGAGTCCTTCCTTCTGACGGCGCGCGATCTCGGCGTCGCTCGGGAGGAACTCGAGCGAGCGGTCGAGGTCACCCTCAGCCTCGAGGAACTGGATGAGCCGCTCGTGGACGCCGAGCATCCCGTGCTGCTGCGCGCGCGCGTTGCCGAGCAGGACGTTCTGCTCGTAGTTGTCGCGCAGCACCTGCTCGGCGACCTCGTCGGTCATCGAGGCGAGGAGGGCGTTGCGGCGCTTCGTCGTCAACTCGCCCGAGCGGGTCAGCTCGGTGAGCAGGATCTTGATGTTGACCTCGTGGTCGGAGGTGTCGACGCCGGCGCTGTTGTCGATGGCGTCGGTGTTGATGCGCACGCCCGCGAGCGCCGCCTCGATCCGGCCGAGCTGGCTCGCCCCGAGGTTGCCGCCCTCGCCGACGACCTTGCAGCGCAGGTCCCTGCCGTTGACGCGGATGGAGTCGTTGGCGCGGTCGCCGATCTCGGAGTTGGTCTCGCCGGCGGCCTTGACGTAGGTGCCGATGCCGCCGTTCCAGAGCAGGTCGACCGGGGCGAGGAGGATCGCCTTCATCAGGTCGGCAGGCGTCATCGACTTCGTGCCGGCGCGCAGGCCGAGGGCCGCGACCATCTGGGGGCTGACGGGGACGGACTTGGCCGACCGCGGGAAGATGCCACCGCCCTGGCTGATGAGCGTCTCGTCGTAGTCGGCCCAGGACGACCCCGGCAAGTCGAACATCCGCCGGCGCTCGGCATACGACGTGGCAGCGTCGGGGGTGGGGTCGACGAAGATGTGGCGGTGGTCGAAGGCCGCGACGAGGCGGATGTGCTCGGACAGGAGCATGCCATTGCCGAAGACGTCGCCGCTCATGTCCCCGACGCCGACGACCGTGAACTCCTGGGTCTGCGTGTCGAGGCCGAGCTCGCGGAAGTGGCGCTTGACCGACTCCCAGGCGCCGCGGGCGGTGATGCCCATGCCCTTGTGGTCGTAGCCGGCCGAGCCGCCGGACGCGAAGGCGTCGTCGAGCCAGAAGCCGTAGTCGCTCGACAGGCCGTTGGCGATGTCGGAGAACTTCGCCGTGCCCTTGTCCGCGGCGACGACGAGGTACGTGTCGTCCTCGTCGTGGCGCACGACCCGGTTGGGCGGGACGGCCTGGCCCGACACGAGGTTGTCGGTGAGGTCGAGGAGCCCGGAGATGAAGAGCTTGTAGGACGCGATGCCCTCGTCCATCCAGGCGGCGCGGTCGACGGCCGGGTCGGGCAGCTGCTTGGCGTAGAAGCCGCCCTTGCTGCCCGTCGGCACGATGACGGCGTTCTTGACCATCTGGGCCTTGACGAGCCCGAGGACCTCGGTGCGGAAGTCCTCGCGCCGGTCGGACCAGCGCAGGCCACCGCGGGCGACCTTGCCGAACCTAAGGTGCACGCCCTCGACGCGGGGGCTGTAGACCCAGATCTCGTACATCGGTCGCGGCGCCGGCAGGTCGGGCACCTTCTTGGGGTCGAGCTTGAGCGAGACGTACGCCTTGTCGTGGCCGTTCTCGTCGGGCTGGTAGAAGTTCGTGCGCAGGCTCGCCTGGATGACGCCGAGCAGCCCTCGGACGATGCGGTCGTGGTCCAAACTGGCGACGTCGTCGAGCGCCTCCTTGAGGCCCGTGACGATGTGCTTCTGGCGCGACGCTCGCTTGTCGCGGCCCGCGGCGGTGTCGGGGAACGCGTCGGGGTCGAAGCGCGCCTCGAAGAGCTCGACGAGGCTGCGGGCGATCCCGGTGTTGGCGGCGAGGGCCGACTCGACGTAGTCCTGCGAGAAGGTCGAGCCGGTCTGGCGGAGGTACTTCGCGACGGTGCGCAGGATGACGACCTGGCGCCAGGTGAGCCCGGCCGCGAGCACGAGGGCGTTGAAGCCGTCGGACTCGGCACGGCCGTCCCAGACCGCGCGGAAGGCCTCCTCGAAGCGCTCACGGACGTCGCTCGCGAGGGCAGCGTCACCGGAGCCCCACGTCTGCGCGTCGGCACACAGGCCGAAGTCGAAGATGTGCAGGGTGCGACCGTCGGGACCGGGCACCTCGTAGGGGCGTTCGTCGGTGACCTCGACGCCGAGGTGCGTGAAGAGGGGCAGCACCTGGGTCAGTGACAGGTCGGCGCGTCGGTAGAGCTTGAAGCGCCGCTCGCGCGGGTCGTCGGACGCGGGATCGTCGTAGAGGTGCAGCCCGGTCGTGCGGTCGCCCTCGCCCAGCGCGTCGATGCGGTCAAGGTCGTCGACCGCCGTCGCGATGTCGAAGTCCTCCTTGTACGCCTCGGGCAGGGCCTTCGCGTAGGCCGCCATCGTCCGCGCCGCTCCCTCGAGGCCCCGCGCCTCGCCGAGCGCGTCGGAGAGGTCCTCGTCCCAGGTGCGGGTCGCGTCGATGACGCGCTGCTCGAGGGCCGCCTCGTCCACGTCGGGGATGTCGGCGCCCGTCGGCATACGCACGACGAAGTGCAGGCGGGCGAGCGTGGACTCGCTGACGCGCGTCGTGTTGTCGATGTTCTCGCCGCCGAAGGCCTCGAGCAGGATGGCCTCGATGCGCAGCCGCACGGTCGTGTTGTAGCGGTCGCGCGGGAGGTAGACGAGGCACGAGACGAAACGGCCGAACTCGTCGCGGCGCAGGAAGAGCTTGGTCTTGCGGCGCTCCTGCAGGTGCAGCACGCTCGTCGCGATCTCGGCGAGCTGCGCCGAGCTCGTCTGGAAGAGCTCGTCGCGCGGGTAGGTCTCGAGGATCTGGAGGATGTCCTTGCCCGAGTGGCTGTCGGCGCTGAGGCCGGTCAGGCGGAGCACCTCCTGGGCGCGCACGTCGAGCAGCGGGATGTCGTGGATCGTGTCGTTGTAGGCCGCCGAGGCGTAGAGGCCGAGGAAGCGCTGCTCGCCCACGCACTCACCGCGGGCGTCGAAGCGCTTGATCGAGATGTAGTCGAGGTAGACGTCGCGGTGGACCGTCGCGCGCGAGTTGGCCTTGGTGATGATGAGGATGGTGGAGTCGCGAGCGGCCCGGCTGGCAGCCGGCGTGAGCACCAGTCCCTTTCCAGCAGAAGGCCGGTCGTAGCGCAGCAGGCCGAGCCCCGTGCCGGGGACCTGTCGCGAGACGTCCTTGCCGTCCTCGTGCGTGAGGGAGTACTCCCGGTAGCCGAGGAAGGTGAAGTTGTTGTGGGCGAGCCACTCGAGGAAGCGGCCGGCCTCCCGCGCATGGTGCGGGTCGGTGCCGGGCGGTGTCGCCGAACGCAGCTCGCTCGCGATGGTGAGCGCGTGGGCCCGCATCTTGGGCCAGTCCTCGACCGAGTCGCGGACGTTCTCGAGCACGTGGCGCACGTGGGCCTCGACATCGGGCAGCGCGTCGCCCGGCAGCCGGTCGATCTCGAGGTGCATCCAGGACTCGCGGACGAGCCCCACCGAGCTCGACTGGACCGTGGTGGACCCGTCGGTGACGACCGACCGGAGCGCTCCGGTGATGTCGCGGGCCACCGTCATCTGCGGGTGGACGATGAGGTGCACGCCCCGGTCGAAGCCGCCCAGGGCCGCCACGACGGAGTCGACGAGGAAGGGCATGTCGTCGACGACGATCTGCACGACGGAGTGGCTCGTCGACCACCCCTCGTCCTCGGCCGTCGGGTTGAAGACCCGCACGTTGAACGTGCCGACCGGACGCTGCTGGGCGAAGGCACGATGCTCGGTGGCGATCGTCGCGAGCTCACGCGCCGGGCGAGCCAGCAGGTCCTCGGTCGCGACGAGACGGTAGTAGGCGCGGAGGAACTCCTCCATGTCGCCGGGGCCGTTCCCGCCGGATCGGCCCCGTCCCCGTCGAGGCGGAGGCGCCACGGCCGCGGCTGCGGCCTTCATGACGTCGATTCGAGACTGTTCGAGTGACGCTGACATGCGGTAGTCGGATTCCTCACCGTGCGGCCCGTGCGGCGACACGTCGCTGTGCCCCGCATCTCACGATGTGAGCCTATCCCCGACCGACCGTGCGCCAGAACCGGCCCGCCGGACACGGGGCCGGCTCCCGGTGGAGAACTCCGAGGTGACGGAGGGCACAGTCCCTAGAGTGGTGCCATGACCGAGGGGAGCCCGGCGGGCGCTGCGGACCCAGCGACCCTCCGGGCGCTGGTGACCGCCCGCTCCACGACGCGGACGATGTCCGACGACCTCCTGACGCACCTGCCCGACCTCGGCGACCTGCCCACGCAGCGTGCCCTCGACGCGTGGGTCGAGCAGGCGGCCGACACCCTGCGGGCCCTGTCGGAGGCGCTCGAGGAACGTCTCCTCGAGCTCGGATCGATGCGCAGCCACTCCGCGGACGACGACGGGTTCGTCTCGGGCACACCGGGATCGGCCACCCGGGCGGGTGGTCCGCGGTGAGCCTCTCGGCCGGGGACGCCGGGTCGACCTCGGCTCTCGGTGGCGCCCTGCGCACGCAAGCGGCCCGGTTGGCCGACCTCGTCGTCGACCTCGACGCGGCCGCGAGGCGCGTGGGACGCACCGGCTCGCCAGACCCCACCGGACGCGAGCGCGACCTCGTGACACGTGCCGCCACCGAGCTCGACCTCGTCGGAGCCCTGCTCCAGTCGTGGACCACCACCGCCGTGGAGTCGGCAGCCCGTGTCCGCGCCCTCGAGCCGGCGCTCACGCGCTGCGACCTCGTCATCGACGGACAGCTCGTCGTCGAGCGCTCGGGCCCGAGCCGGGTCGAGCCCGCCGAGAGGCTGGCCGAACGCGAGCGCCTCCAGGAGCTGCTCAACCGCGTGACCGCCGGGCGCTCGCGCGAGCTCGCCCGGCTGCGCCGCGAGCTGGAGACGTCCGGAACGAGGCTGGCAGCCCTGTCTGACCGAGCCCGCTCCGGCCTCTGAGCGGACGCCGACCCGGCCGGCGGACACCTCCTGATCGTGCAGGTCGCGGTGCAATAGCGTGTCGGCCATGAAGATCTCCGAGACGATCACGTATGCCGCCCCGCCCGAGACCGTCTACGCCATGGTCACCGACCGTTCCTTCCAGGAGCGCAAGTGCGTCGAGGCCGGCGCGCAGCGCCACGAGGCCTCGGTCAGCCCCGCCGGCGACGGCGCCCGCGTCGTCACGAAGCGCGACCTGCCTGCCGACGACTTGCCGGACTTCGCGAAGTCCATCGTGGGCCCCAACCTGTCGGTGACGGAGACCTACGACTGGGGCGCAGCCACTGCCGACGGGTCGCGCTCGGGCAGCCTCACGGTCGAGGTGGCCGGCGCCCCGGTCGCCATGCGCGGGGCGGTCCGACTCGCGGCAGCGGGCAGCGGCACGCAGATCACCATCGACGGCGACCTCAAGGCCTCGATCCCGCTCTTCGGCGGCAAGGTCGAGAAGGCTGCGGCCCCGGCCGTCGTCGACGCGATCCGCAGCGAACAGCGCACCGGTAACGCCTGGCTGTCCGAGCGGGCCTGACCCACGCGGCTGACTCACCGGGCCGCGCCCCTCGCGGCGCACGCCGACACGACGCTGGGCCCGCCTCCTGACGGAGACGGGCCCAGCGGCATACGCCCTCGGGGACTCAGCCCATGTGCGGGTAGGCGTGGTTGGTCGGCGGGACGAACGTCTCCTTGATGGAGCGGACACTCGTCCAGCGGAGCAGGTTCTGCGCGGCGCCGGCCTTGTCGTTGGTGCCGGAGGCACGGCCCCCACCGAAGGGCTGCTGGCCGACGACCGCACCGGTCGGCTTGTCGTTGATGTAGAAGTTGCCGGCGGCGAAGCGCAGGCGCTTCGTCGCGTCGGCGATGACTCGACGGTCCTGGGCGATGATGGAGCCGGTCAGACCGTACGGGGCGAAGCGCTCCATCTGGTCGAGCACCGTGTCGTACTGCGCGTCGGGGAAGACGTGCACCGACAGGATCGGCCCGAAGTACTCGGTGCGGAACGACTCGTCCGCCGCGTCCTTGATCTCGAGGACGGTGGGGCGCACGAAGTAGCCGACGGAGTCGTCGTAGGTGCCGCCCGCGACGACGTCGATGCCACGGCTCGCATGCGCCCGGTCGATCGCGTCCTTGTGCTTGGCGAAGGCGCGGTCGTCGATGACCGCACCCATGAAGTTCGACAGGTCGGTCACGTCCCCCTGCGTCAGGGAGTTGGTGATGTCGACGAGGTCGCCCTTGATCTGCTTCCAGACCGAGGCCGGCACGTAGGCGCGCGAGGCGGCCGAGCACTTCTGGCCCTGGAACTCGAAGGCGCCGCGGATCATCGCGGTGCGCAGGACGGCCGGGTCGGCGCTCGGGTGGGCGAGGATGAAGTCCTTGCCGCCGGTCTCGCCGACGAGACGCGGGTAGGTGCGGTAGCGCTCGAGGTTCGTGCCCACCTCGTGCCACAGGTGCTTGAACGTCGGCGTCGAGCCGGTGAAGTGGATGCCGGCGAGGTCCTCGTCGGCGAGGGCGGCCTTGCTGACGTTGATGCCGTCGCCGGTCACCATGTTGATGACACCGGGCGGCATGCCGGCCTCCTCGAGCAGCTCCAAGGTCAGCTGGGCCGCAAGCTGCTGCGTCGGGCTCGGCTTCCACACGACGGTGTTGCCCATGAGCGCCGGGGCGGTCGGCAGGTTGCCGGCGATGGCGGTGAAGTTGAACGGCGTGATCGCGTAGACGAAGCCCTCGAGCGAGCGGTAGTCCGAGCGGTTCCAGATGCCCTTGGCGTTGAGCGGGGGCTGCTGCTCGAGGATCTGCCGGGCGAAGTGCACGTTGATCCGCCAGAAGTCGATGAGCTCGCACGCGGCGTCGATCTCGGCCTGGTAGGCCGTCTTGCTCTGGCCGAGCATCGTCGCTGCGTTGAGGCGGGCGCGCCACGGTCCCGAGAGCAGCTCGGCAGCCTTGAGCAGGATGGCGGCGCGGTCGTCGAAGGACAGCTCGCGCCACATCGGGGCGGCGGCCTTGGCCGCCTCGACGGCGGCCCGGCCCTCCTTGACGGTGGCGTTGCGCATCGTGCCCAGCACCTTGCGGTGGGCGTGCGGCTGGCGGACCGCGATCCGGCGGCCGGTGCCGATGACACGCTCACCGTTGATCGTGTGCGGCAGCTCGGTCTGGGCCCCGCCCAGCTCGGCGAGGGCGACCTCGAGCGCGGCTCGCTCGGGCGAGCCCGGCGCGTAGTCGAGCACCGGCTCGTTGGCCGGGGCGGGCACGTCCTCGTGGGCGGAGCCACCCCATCGTTCCATGCCGACCGCAGTGCCCGTCAGTCCCGCTGACGCCGTCAGTGCAGGACCGGGATGCCCCAGGGGTAGCGGAAGGACTCACCGCGGTTGGCGGCCAAGGCGGCCCGGATGTGGAACCACAGCCCGGCCACGACGGCGACGAGCCACACGATGATGGCGACCGGGATGAGGATCACGGTGAAGAACATGATCCAGCCGACGATGATGGCGGCCCAGACGGCCAGGTTGAAGTTGAAGGACCCTGCGGCGGCCTGGCGCACGAACGCGCTGCGGTCCTTGTAGATGGCCCAGATGAGCAGCGGGCCCACGAAGCTGAGCCAGCCCACGGAGATGACGGCGGCGACGATGGCGGCGAGGTGGCCGAGGATGGCCCACGTGCGTTCCTCGCTCGACGGTGTGAGGGACTGGCCGTACGGGTTCGGGATCGGTTGTGTCATGACGCCATCGTCGCGCGTCCGGGGTCTCCTGCGCTGCCGGGGAGCACCCTGATCCGACCCTGACCGGTCCCTGACCCCAGACGACCGGAGCCGAGGCGGGGCCAGGGGCGTGCCGCGCCACGGGGCGGGGGGGTCGTATGCCGCCTCGTGGGCCGTTCGTCAGGCGCGGGTGCCCACGGCGTCGTCGACGTGGAGCGAGCAGACGGGGCTGTCCGCGTCCGCGATGCCGAGCGTCGACAGGAGCGTGAGCGTCAGCTCGTGGTGACCACGCGCGCCGGGGTGGAACGTGTCGGCGAGCCACCCGCCGGGGGCGACGTCGTCACCGGACTCGGTCGCAGCGGCGTCCCACGCGGCGGCGTGGTCGACGACGAGGACACCGAGATCGCGGCCGACCTCGCGCACCGCCTCGGCGTAGAGGGCGACGAGGCCGGGCCCGCGGCCACCGTCCTCGAGCACCGCCGGGGGCGTCTGGAGCACGACCGTGGCGCCGACGTCGCGCGAGCGCTGGACGATCTGGTCGAGGCGGTAACGGAAGCCGCGGACCCCGTCCTCACCGGCCAGCATGTCGTTGGTGCCGAACATCACGAAGACGACATCGGGCGCGAACCGTCCTGCGCGCCAATGGAACTCCGGCAGGAGGTCCTCGGTCGTCGCGCCGGACACGCCGGAGTTGACGACGGTGTCACCGCGTCGTCCGAGCTCACCGCGGACGCGCTCGGCGAAGTGCTCGACGTAGCCGCGGTGTCCGTGCGTGTGGGTGACCCCCTGCGTGATGCTGTCGCCGAGGAACACCCAGGTGACAGGCGGCCCCGAGAGGATCTCCCGGAGGCGGTCGGCATCGCGGGCGGCGTACTCGTCAGCGGTGAAGTCCATCCGCGCAACGTAACAAGGGTTGGCGCGCCGGCGACTGCCCCGGACCAGTCCGTGGGACGGTCAGGCCGCCCCGGCGCGGTACCCGGCACCGCCGACGGCCTCGTCGGACCCTGCCTCTGACGTCAAGGGCTGCGGTCGATCCTCGCCATGGAGGCTCGGCTCCACGGGCAGTCGGTCGACGAACCGTGCCACCGCTCCCCCGACCGCGGCGTCGGCGAGCACCCGCCGATGACCCAGCCCGGTCGTCGACACCAGCTGGGCCCCCGGCCAGGACCTCCGCAGACGCCGGGACGGTCCGTGCGGCACCTCGCGGTCGAGCAGGTCGTGGACGATGAGCAGCTCCGGCCGCTCGTGCTCCGCGAGGGTGGACGCGATCGTCACGAGGTCGAGCTCGTCGGGGACGTAGCCGGTGCGGACACGGACGCGCTCGACCAGTCGTCGCATGGTCCGCTCCCCCAGGCCCAGCTCGCTCCTCAGCCTGGCAAGCAGGTCGGGTATGCCGCTCGGCGGGGCGACGAGCACGAGACGCTCGGCCGCGAGCCAGCCGTCACGGATCGCCAGGAGCGCGCTCAGGGCGCCCATCGAGTGCGCGACGACGGCTCTCGCCGGGCCGAAGCGCGTCGCGACAGCGTCGAGCGACCGGCCGAGCTCGACAGCGTCACTCGAAGCCGGACCGTGGACGCCCGGGTCCGAGCGGCCGTGGCTGAGACCGTCGAAGGCGATCACCTGCATCCCGCGGTCGAGCAGAGGCCCGACGAGCGGCGTCAGCTGCTCGAGCGTCCCGCCCCAGCCGTGCACGAGGTAGACCACCGGTCCCTCGCCCCATGCCCATCCTCGGACAGCGCGGCCGCGGAGCCGAACCTCGAACGGCGATCCGAGCAGCTCCCGGACAGCCACGCCGGCGCCGGGCACGAGGGCCCGGGTGCGCGCCGCGGGCAGACGGAACCAGCGATCCTCGGCCACACGCGCGACGACGCCGGGCGCGACAGGGTCCAGGGCTTGGAGCGCCTTGCGGCTAAGAGTCCGAACGATCGTGCTTTTCTGTGATGAGAACCGTGCCATGACAACTCCTGCATCGGCGGTGGCGGGTGGGGACTGGCTGGGTGAGCTTGGTGCACAGAGTGGGTGGGTGCGACGGTCGATCCGCGCTCGAGGCCGTGGGTCAGGCCGACAGCGCGGCGGGGTGACAGTCGTCGACGAGCCGGTCGAACGCCCGGCGTGCACGCTCCTCGGCCGTGCCGTCGCGCATCAGCCGACGGGCGTGGTGGTGGGCGAGCACGATGCCCTCGAGCTCGTAGGCGAACTGCTCGGGGTCCACATCGTCGCGGAAGTGACCTTCGCTCACAGCGGTGCCGACGATGAGGGTCAGGGACTCGAGCTTGTCGCGCTCGGCGCGGACGAGCGCGTCACGCACGGGGCCCTCCTGGTCGTCGAACTCACTTGCCGCGTCGACGAAGATGCACCCCCCGCCGAACGCGGTGGACTGCCATGTGATCCAGCGGTCGAAGAACGCACGGACCCGGGGCTCCCCCCGGGGCGCCGCCACCGTCGGCCGCAGGACGACGTCGGTGAACTTGTCACGGGCGTGCTGGAGCACCTCCACCTGCAACGCCTCCTTTGAGGCGAAGTGGGCGTAGAGGCCGCTCTTGCTCAGCTTCGTCGCCGCGGCCAGGGTGCCGATCGTCAGACCACCGAGCCCGACGAGCGAGGCGAGCTCGGTCGCCTCGTCGAGGATCGCGACCTTCGTGCTCTCGCCCTTGCCCATGTCGACCATAAAAGCACGATCGTTCGGTCGTGACAAGAGTCGGACAAAGGCAGGCGCCCGTCAGGCCCCGTCCGCGTGCCACGACCGCAGCGTCTTCGACCACACGGCGACGCTGTCGGGCACCAGGGTGTCGGACTCCTCGTCGAGGCGCCGTACGAGCTCTTCGAGCGTGACCCACTCGCCCCACGACACCTCCTCGGGCTGCCACCGGATCGGCCCCTCCCACGTGACGACGAAGCGCACCGCCCGGTAGCTCGTGTGCTCGTCGGCGTAGTCCGCCACACCGAGCGGCTCGAGCGGAACCCCGACGACGCCGAGCTCCTCCTCGACCTCGCGCACCGCGCCGGCGGCGGGGTCCTCCCCCGCCAAGACGACGCCGCCGGCCGCGAAGTCGAGCAGACCCGGATAGACGTCCTTGGTCTCCGTTCGGTGGTGCAGGTAGATCCGGCCGAACGGGTCCCGCACGACGATCGACGACGCCGCGTGGCGCAGGTTGCGGGCCCGCATGACCGACCGCGGTGCCGACCCCACCACCTCGCCGGCCTCGTCGTAGAGGGCGACCACCTCGTCCGCGGCCATGTCGGGCCCGCTCTCAGCCGAAGAAGGATCGCACGTCGTCGAGCTCGGTCACGTCGTACCAGAGCAGCTCGTCGGCCTCCTCGTCGACGCCACCGGTCACCTCGTCGTCGACGTGGAAGGAGGCCACCCGTGAGAGCGGCACCGGTGCGGTGAGCACGACCTTCGACACGGGCACGCCGTCGCTCGGCGACACCCACGAGGGATCGGCGTCCGCGGCCGCGACGACCCGGCGGTCGGAGCGCGCCGACCGCAGGCGGACCGCAGCCTCGACGGCATCGCTGAAGGCGGCGTACTCGAGGTCCTCGACGTCGAGACCCGGCGCGGCCTTCTCGAGCCGGGACGTCACGGCATACGCAGTGCGTGGGGTGCCGGGACCGGCAGCGAGCGACCCCGTGGTGGCGAGCTCGTCCAGGCCCGTGCGACCCAGCGGCACGTAGACGCGCACGACCGGCATCAGGATTCCCTCCCGCTGGCCAGCTCGGCGAGCGACTCGACGATGCACTGGCCGAGGACGTCGACGTCGGGCATCGCGTCGCGGTCGGCGTTGAGGCCGAAGTAGACGCCCCCGTTGTAGGACGTGATGCCGATGGAGAGTGCCTGCCCCTTGGCCAGCGGCGTGACGGGATAGGTCGAGATCATCTCGGCGTCGCCCGCGTAGAGCGGGGTCTGCGGGCCGGGCACGTTGGTGATCATGACGTTGTAGAGCCGGCGCGACATCGCCGAGCCGAGCCGGGCGCCGAGGGCGTGCAGGGTCGGCGGCGCGAACCCGGCGAGGTTGGCCAGCGACGTGGCACCGACGGCCTGGCCGCCCTCCATCTGCTGTCGCATGGCAAAGGCGATCTGGTGCAGCCGCATCGAGGCCCCCGGCTCACCGACGGGGAGGTTGACGACGCACGCCATCACCTGGTTGGCGTACATCCCCGCGGGGTCGTCGCCGTAGATGCTCACGGGCACCATGGCGCGCACCGAGGTGTGCGGGCTCACGGGCTCGCCACGGCCGAGCAGCCACGCGCGGAAGCCGCCGGCGATCGTCGCGAGGACGACGTCGTTGATCGTCACGTCCTCGGCGTACGCCCCGCGGGCCAGGCGCTTGCGGACGAGGCGGTAGTCGTCGAGGTCGGTCGCGATCATGACCCACCGGCGGGCCGAGCCGATCTCGGCGTTGAGGGGCGAGTCGGGAGCCGGGCGGGCGGCCGTGCGCGCCACCGTGGAGAGCACCTGACCGGCGGACTCCGCGGCACGCAACCCGACGTTGAGGGCGTCGTTGAGTCCCCCGCGGACGAGGTCGAGGACCTGGGTCGGACGCCGCACCGCGTCGACGACGGCGCCCGTGAGCAGCTCGACGGGTGACGGCGCCCGGCTCGGCTCCCACGGCGCCACGACGTCGTCGAGGTCCTCGCCCTTGACGGCGTCGACGATGACGTGGGCGATGTCCAGGGCGTTGACGCCGTCGATGAGGGCGTGGTGCGTCTTGGTGACGATCGCGAACCGGCCGTCGTGCAGGCCCTCGACGAGGTAGACCTCCCACAGCGGACGGGTGCGGTCGAGCTTGCGCGGCTGGACCCGGGCGACGAAGTCCTGCAGCTGCCGGTCGCTGCCCGGACGCGGCAGGCCCGCCCGGCGCACGTGGTAGCCCAGGTCGAACGCCTCGTCGTCGACCCACACCGGGTTGGCGATGCGTCCCGGGACGTCGAGGACCTTCTGCCGGAAGCGCGGGATCGCCCCGATGCGGCTCTCGATGATCCGCACGAGCTGGTCGTAGTCGAAGCCCTCGCGCGGCGGCTGGAACACCATGACCGACCCGACGTGCATCGCCGTGGTCGACTCCTCGAGGTAGAGGAACGACGCGTCGAGCGAGGTCAGGCGGTCAGACATGGTCACACTCTGCCAGACCGCCCTGCCTAGGATCGGGGCCATGCGTGCGTTTCGTGCCCTTCCGTATGCCGTGTGCTCCCTCGGCTCGACGCTCGAGCTCGTCGTGACGAGCGACCACGACGACGAGCTGCACGCCCACGGTTTCGACGTCGAGGAGTCCCTCAAGGCCGGCGTGCCGACGACGCTGAGGCTGACCGGCAAGGAGGCCGGCTCCTACGAGATCGAGACGCACGACCCGGCCCTGACGCTGCTCACGGTCGCCGTCCGCTGACCGTGGCCCTCCTCGCTCCTGCGGTCGCCCCGGCCCACGGCGTCGGCAGCCGCAGCGACCTGCCGCTGCCGTTCACGGCCCTCGTCATCGCGGCCGTCGCGGCCCTGGTCATCTCGTTCGTCGCCATCGGCACGCTGTGGCGCGAGCCGCGTCTGCGCGACACCGACGGCTGGCTGCTGCCGGCCCCGATCGCCGCCGTGCTCGACTCACACTGGCTCCGCGTCGTGGCCCGCACGCTCGCGGCCGTCCTCACCGTGTGGACGCTCGCCGCGCTCGTCCTCGGCCTCGACTCGGCGCGCAACCCGGTGCCGCACGTCGTCTACGTGTGGCTCTGGGTCGGTCTCGCCTTCTCCTCGATGCTCCTCGGGCCCGTGTGGCGCGTCATCAACCCGCTCCGGGTGCTGCACGCCGGGCTGCTCCGGCTCGCCCGCGTCCCACCGGACATCGCGGCGCTGCGCTACCGCTGGGGCCTGTGGCCGGCCGCGGTCGGGCTCGGCACCTTCACGTGGGTCGAGCTCGTCGCCGAGGAGAACACGTCCCTGGGCTTCCTCCAGTTCCTCGTGGCCGGCTACTTCGCCGTGTCGCTGCTCGGTGCCGCCGTCTTCGGCCGCACGTGGTTCGACCAGGCCGACCCCTTCGAGGTGTGGTCCCGCCTGCTCGGCCTGCTCTCGCCCCTCGGGCGGCGTCGCGACGGCCGGTGGGTGCTTCGCACTCCGCTGCACGGCGTCAACGGCCTGCGAGGCCAGCGTGGGCTCGTGCCCACGGTCGCCGTCATGCTCGGCGGCACGGCATACGACGGCTTCTCTGCGAACCTGTCATGGGCGACCTTCGTGCAGACCTCGCCCATCCCCTCGTCGCTGCTCAAGACGGCGACGCTGCTCGCCTTCTTCGGGCTGGTGGCCGGGACGCTGTGGATGGCCTCGGCGGTGTCCGTCCGACTCTCCGGCGAGCCCTTCTCCCACTCCTTCTCCTTCGTCAGCGACATCGCGCCGTCGCTGATCCCGATCGCCGGGGGTTACCTCGTCGCGCACTACTGGTCGCTGTGGGTCTACCAGGGCCAGTACGCGTGGCGCCTGTTGACCGACCCGCTCGGAACCGGCGCGGACCTGCTCGGCACCGCCGACCTCACCCCGAGCGACCTGCTCATCCAGCCGACACTCGTCGCGACGATCCAGGCGGTGAGCATCGTCCTCGGTCACCTCCTGGGCGTCCTCGCCGCCCACGAGCGCGCGATCACGGTGCTCGACCGCCGCGCCGCCGTGGTCGGTCAGGTGCCGGTCATGGCCGTCATGATCGTCTACACCCTGGGCGGCCTGACGATCCTCTTCTCCCCCTGACCCCGACGTCGCGCTCAGGCTCCGACGTCGCTCTCAGGCCCCGGCGACGGCCGAGGACCCGCGACGCAAGAGTCGGCGGCCCCGCCGTTCGCGGCGGTCACGGCGCTGCCCGGCAGGGACGGTCCACGGGAGCAGCGCGGTGGCGAGGTCGGCGACGGCATCGATGACCGGGGAGTCAGGTGCGTGCTCGACGAGCGAGCGCCCGGCGAGGAGGGCCCCGTCGAGCGCTCCGGGGTCGTCGGGCACGAAGCGCACCGAGGTCAGTCCGGCGAAGCGCAGGAGCGAGTCGGCGATGCGCGACTCCGGCCTGGACCCGACGGCGACGCTGCGGACCCGGTTGACGACCGGCGCCGGCTCTCCTGACGGGACGGTGCCGAGCTCCTGCAGGCCCCGGACGAATCGTTGGAGCGCCACCGGGTCGGCTCCACTGACGGCCACGACGTGGTCGGACGCCGCGAGGGAGGTCAGCGTCGCCTCGTTGCGGCGCGGAGCGACGGTGTCATAGCTCAGCTCCTCGTCGTCCTCGAGGCAGAAGCCGCAGTCGACCACGACGACCTGCACCAGCGACCGGCTCAGCTCGAGCACCCGCTCGAGGGCGGCCGCGCGGACCTCGGGCCAGCGCTCGGCCTTGGGCAGGCCGGTCAGCACCCGCAGGCCGGGGACGACCGTGGGCGCGATGCGCGAGAGGGCGGGCAGGTCGAGCAGACCCTGGTCGGCCGCGCGGCAGGCGGCGGCGATCCCGGGCGCCTCGTCGAGCAGCCCCAGGGTCTGCGCCACACAGCCGCCGTAGGTGTCCGCATCGATGAGCAGCACCTCGATGCCACGGCGCGCGACCTCCGCGGCCAGCGTCGTCGCGATCGTCGTGCGCCCGGGGGCGCCGGTGGGTCCCCACACGGCGACGACGGGCGCCCGGGCCGGGCCGCGACGTGAGCTCGCCGCAGGGCTCTCGCCGCCGACACCCTCTACGGGCCGGGCAGCATCGGCAGCCCCGTCGCCATCGCCGGGCGAGGGTCGGTCACCCGCACCGGCGGGGAGCCATCCCGGGCCGGGGTCGGCAGCCTCGCGGCCGTCCCCGAGGGCCCGCAGGTCCCCCCGTGACCCGGTTGCCCCCTTGGCGCCCGGCTCGGAGGGCTCCGACGGTCCGGACGCCTGGAGCGCAGCCTCGAGCTCGTCGACGGCGCTGGGACCCTCCTCGAGAGACGTCGTCCACCGGCCGGCATCCGCGTCGACCGGCAGGGTGGTCGTCACGGTGAGCTGGCGCAACCTCCGCTCGGCGCCCTCGTCGTCGGCGGGGTGGACGCCGATGACGCGGATCCGGTTGGCCCGCAAGCGGTTCACGACAGCCAGGTCGAGCCCGCGCAGGTCGGAGGAGACGACGGCGGTGTCGCCCAGACCCGCCTCGGCCACGGACAACAGCTCGGAGACGTCGGCGCAGCGCCGGCTCACCGTGACCCCGCGCACACCCTCGAGGGTCGTGGCCACCGCCGACTCCCACTGGTGGCTGAGGGCGGTCAGGACCTCGGTCATGCTCCGCCGCCGACAGCCGCCCCCACCGCCGGCACCAGGGTGAGCTTCGCGTCGGCGTCCACCGCCTCGACGAGCGGCTGCACCTTGTCGGAGGGGACGTAGATCTGCACCGAGGTCATCGAGCCCGAGCCGAAGCCACCGGTGCTCGTCAGCACCGCCGCCACAGCAGCGGACTCGAGGACCTTCTTCGTGCGCATCGTCGTGGCAGCGTCGCTCTGGGTCGACGTCTTCGGCGTGACGAAGACGTCGACGCGGCTGCCACGGGCCAGTCCCGTCGTCGACATGGCGTCGGCCCGCACGGTCACCCGCTGCACGTCGACGCTGTCGGCGCCACCGACGGCCGAGGCGGGCACCAGCTCGCCAGCACGCACGTCGCGGAGCATGAACGAGCCCGTCGGGGGCGGCGCGTCGGCGGCGAGGTAGCCGTTCATGCCGTCGGCGAGGCGCACGTCGGCACGGGCGAAGGACGCCTCCTCGACCTTGTCACCCGCAACGAGGTTGCTCGCGGCCACCCACACCGGCACCCGGTCGTCGGCGCTGGCGACGGCCTTGGCTCCGAGGGTCGCGGCGACGACGACGAGGAGCAGCCCCACGACGAGGCGGCTGTCGCGCCAGGACGGTCGCTGCAAGCGTTTGGCGCTGGGACGGGCCAGCTCGGTCATGGGACCCCCTGTGGTCCGTAGGTGGATGTGCGCCTCGATGCAGACACCGGGCGACGCGGCAACATCTTGCAGCACGTGGGGGCGAAACGCTCGTCGAGCGTGCACAGGTGGGGACAACGGGCGAGCCAGTTGCGGCGGGTCTCTAGGATGATGAGGTCCGTCGACGAGGCGGTGACAGAGAAGGAGTCAAGGTGGCCCAGCGGTTCCTGCAGCTCGCCGAGGTGTCGGAGATCCTCAACATCTCCTCGGCGCAGGCCTACGCCCTGGTGCGTTCCGGGGAGCTGCCGGCCATCAAGATCGGCGGGCGGGGCCAGTGGCGCGTCGAGGCCACCGAGCTCGAGAGCTACATCCAGCGGATGTATGCCGAGACGAAGTCCTTCGTGCAGGCCCACCCCTTCGGCGGCACCGGCGAGGAGTGAGGTCGGGCCGGGTGCCCGGGCTGAACGGTCGTGCACCTAGAGACGGCGGACCGACCCGAGTGACCAGAACGGCACCAGGAGCCGGCCGGTGACGTTCGCCGTGCGCCGGACCTCGTCGGAGGCGTGCTCGGCGAGCTCGAGGTGGTCGGCGCCGACGACGTCGATGGTTCCGGTCACCCCCTGACCGTCGACGTCGGCCACCTCCACCACCGCCCGGTCCCTGCTGACGGCGCGCAGGGCCGCCCCCAGGCCGAACCGTCGGGCCACGACCGACGGAGTGAGCGCTCCCGGACCGACCCCGGACACGGCACGGACCGCGGCGAGCGCCACCAGGACGGGGCGGCCCGGTGCCGTCTCGACGAGCGCCCAGTCGGGGCCCACGTCCACGAGGCAGCCGGCGACCACGCGTGCCGGCAGGCGCAGACCGACGTGTGATGACCCGACGTTGGCGAGCAGGCGGGTGTGCACGTCGAGCAGCGCTCGCTCCCGCCGGGTGCGGTCGGCGACCTCTGCCTCGAGCTCACGGACGTCGTCGAGAGCCAGCTGCGCCTCGAGATCGTCGAAGAGTCGGTCCCACCGCATGCGCTCCACCCTCCCTCGCCGAAGCATCGGGCGCCACCCGATGTCCCTTGACCAAAACCATACTTGACCAAACGCAAGCAAACGACATTCAATGATGGCATGTACAGGGGATCAGCATCAACCATCCGCGCCGGGTCGCGGCCAGCACGAGCCCGGCACGAACACCGCCGGCGCCGGCCGGGCGCGGGGGCCGGTCCGGGGACGACCGTCCGGGAGCTCGTGGGCGGCCTGGTCGGCGTCGGCGTCGCCGTCGCGGCCATGGCCCTGCTGATGACCGTCGTCCGACAGGGCGCGCGCCTCCCGGCGGCCGCCCGTCTTGACGACGTCCTGCTCCTGCTCCTCGGGTGGGTCGGTGTGCTGCTGGCAGCCTGGCTCGCGCTCGGCTCCCTGCTTGCGGTGGCCGCGCTGCTGCCCGGAGCCGCCGGGCGCGCGGCTGCGAGTGTCGGGGACCGCATCACGCCGCTGGCGGTGCGCAAGATCCTGGCCCTGACGCTGGGGGCCTCGGTCGGCTCACTGGCCCTGCCGCCGACTCCCGTGTCGGTCGCCGGATCCGGTCCGGTCGCCCGAAGCACGGACCCCGGGGTCCCGGCGGGCGGCAGCGCGACGCCGAACGACCTGGCGCCGGGGTTCGCACCGACCGAACCGACGCCCGGCTTCGCCCCGACGGTCGACCGAGGGCAGGGTGCCACCCCCGCGCCCTCCGTCGAGCCCGCAGTCCCCCCGACGCCTGCCGGCCCGGGCTACGTCCCGACGGCTCCTCCACCGGTCCACGACACCGACCTCCCCCGACTGCTGGCGCCGGCACCCAGACCGACGTCGGCGGCCCACGACCTCGTAGCTGTTCGCCGCGGCGACTCCTTGTGGTCCATCGCGGCTCGACACCTGGGACCGGGCGCCACCGCCGCCGAGATCGCCTGGGAGTGGCCCCGGTGGTATGCCGCGAACCGTGCCGTCGTGGGCGACGACCCCGACCGGCTCACGCCGGGACAGCTGCTGCGACCGCCGCCGGCGACCTTCCCAGCGACCGCGGCGCTCCCCTCCGCGCCTGGCCTCGGGACGCCTGCCGGCACCCTCACGAGCGCGCCCGCCCAGCAAGGAGCCCCGCGATGACGCGAGCCACCGCGGCAACAGCCGCCCTGTCGACCACCCCCGCGCCGGCCGGCTTCACCGTGCGGCGCATCCCCCAGACCGCGCCACGGGTCATCAGCGCCGACGAGGCGTGGCACGGCGAACTGCCCTACGCCCAGGACGCCCTCGCCCTCGACTTCCTCGGCGCCCGCGACGACGAGGACTTCGGTCGCCAGCCCACCCGCTCGAGCCAGCTGCCCGAACCGGCGCCGCTGGTGGCTCGCCTCGCACAGGCCATCATCGAGGTGGTCTCGGGGCAGCGACCGGCGCCGCAGCTCATCCGGCACACCGCCCCGACCATCTACTCGGTCATCGCCCGCCAGGCCATGGTCGCGGGTCGCCGCCGGACCCCCGGACCACGACGACCTGCGATCGTGCGCCGAGTTCGGGTGTGCGAGCCCGCCGACGGGATCGTCGAGGCCTGCGCGGTCGTCGTCTCGCACGGCCGCGTCCGGGCCCTGGCACTCCGGCTCGAAGGCCTCGACGGCCGCTGGCTCGTCACCGCCCTCACGATCGGCTGACCGTGGCGCCGACGCCGGGGCGCGCCATCCCGTGGTGTCGGCGGCCCACCCGGCATACGCTCCCTGTCGGACACGAACGGCCCGGGCAGCCTGTAGGTGCCCGGGCCGTCTGCCCCGCGCTGTGCGGGAAGAACGTGGATCAGCGGCGCTTGCGCTTGACCTTCTTGCCGCGGCGGTCGGCCTTGCGCTCCACCGTCTGCTGGTCGCCGGACTCCACCGCCCGGCCGTCCTCGCCGGGGGCGGTGTACCGCAACCCACCGGAGCGCTGGCCGTCAGTGTCGAGGTCCACGCCGGACACGCGGACGCCAGACCCGAACGGTCGACGCCCGGCCGCCACGGCCTCGTCCTCCTCGCCGCCCGCCGCGGCGCCTGGCGCGTCGTCGGCCACGTGGGCGTGGTCGGCGAGGCCACCCATGAGGTCACCGACCGACATCGGCGTGGCGCCGACGGGAGCCGCCGCCGGCTCCGGGAGCTGCACCTCGACTGAGAAGAGGTGGCTGACCGACTCCTCCTTGATCGCCTCCATCATCGCCTCGAAGAGCTGGAAGCCCTCACGCTGGTACTCGATGAGGGGGTCACGCTGGGCCATGGCGCGCAGGCCGATGCCCTCCTGGAGGTAGTCCATCTCGTAGAGGTGCTCGCGCCACTTGCGGTCGAGGACCGACAGGACGACACGACGCTCGACCTCGCGCATCGTGTCCGAGCCGAGGGCCTCCTCGCGCTGGTCGTATGCACGGTGGGCGTCGGACATCAGCTGCTCGCGCAGGAGCTCGGCCGTGATGGCCTGCCGCCCGCCGGCCATGTCCTCGACCTCCTCGACGGTGAGCGAGACGGGGTAGACCTGGCGCATCGCGTCCCAGAGCTTCTCGAGGTCCCAATCGGCGGCGAAGCCGTCGGCGGTCGCGGCGTCGACGTACGAGCCGACGACGTCGTTGACGAACATGCGCAGCTGCTCGTGCAGGTCCTCGCCCATGAGCACGGCACGGCGCTCGTCGTAGATGACCTGGCGCTGGCGGTTCATGACGTCGTCGTACTTGAGGACGTTCTTGCGGATCTCGTAGTTCTGCGCCTCGACCGAGCCCTGGGCCTTCTGGATCGAGTTCGTCACCATCTTGCTCTCGATCGGCACGTGGTCCTCCATGCCGGCGGTCTGCATGAAGCGGTCGACGAGACCGGCGTTGAACAGGCGCATCAGGTCGTCGTTGAGCGAGAGGTAGAAGCGGGACTCCCCCGGGTCACCCTGACGACCGGAGCGGCCTCGCAGCTGGTTGTCGATACGGCGCGACTCGTGCCGCTCGGTGCCCAGGACGTAGAGCCCGCCCAGCTCGGTGACCTCCTCGTGCTCGGCCGCCACGTCGCGCTCGGCCTTGGCGAGCGCCTCGTCCCACGCGGCTTCGTACTCCTCCGGCGTCTTGTGCGGGTCGAGCCCGCGACGCTTGAGCTCCGCGACGGCCCGGAACTCGGAGTTGCCGCCGAGCATGATGTCGGTGCCGCGACCGGCCATGTTGGTCGCGACGGTCACGGCGCCCTTGCGACCGGCGTCGGCGACGATGGCGGCCTCGCGCTCGTGCTGCTTGGCGTTGAGCACCTCGTGCTTGATCCCGCGCTTCTTCAGCTGCTGGGAGAGGTACTCGCTCTTCTCGACCGACACGGTGCCGACGAGGACGGGCTGGCCGACGGCGTGCTTCTCCGCGATGTCGTCGACGACGGCGTCGTACTTGGCGACCTCGGTGCGGTAGACGAGGTCGGCCTGGTCCTTGCGGATCATCGGACGGTTCGTCGGGATCGGGATGACGCCGAGCTTGTAGATGGAGTTGAGCTCCGCCGCCTCGGTCTGGGCGGTGCCCGTCATTCCGGAGAGCTTGTCGTACATGCGGAAGTAGTTCTGCAGGGTGATCGTGGCGAGCGTCTGGTTCTCGTTCTTGATCTCGACGCCCTCCTTCGCCTCGATCGCCTGGTGCATGCCCTCGTTGTAGCGACGGCCGGGCAGCATGCGACCGGTGTGCTCGTCGACGATGAGGATCTCGCCGTTCATGACGACGTAGTCCTTGTCCTTCTTGAACAGCTCCTTGGCCTTGATGGAGTTGTTGAGGTAGCCGATGAGCGGGGTGTTGACCGTGTCGTAGAGGTTGTCGATGCCGAGCAGGTCCTCGACCCGGGCGATGCCCGACTCGAGGACGCCGACGGTGCGCTTCTTCTCGTCGACCTCGTAGTCGCCGCGCCCGTCCTCGCCACGGTTCAGGCGAGCGGCGATGCGCGCGAACTCGACATACCACTTGGTCGCGAGGTCGGCCGGGCCGGAGATGATCAGGGGGGTGCGGGCCTCGTCGATGAGGATCGAGTCGACCTCGTCGACGATGCAGAAGTTGTGGCCGCGCTGGACGAGCTCCGACGGGTCCCACGCCATGTTGTCGCGCAGGTAGTCGAACCCGAACTCGTTGTTCGTGCCGTAGGTGATGTCCTTGGCGTACTCGGCGCGGCGCTGCTCGGGCGTCATCTGGCTGAGGATGCAGCCGGTCTCCATGCCGAGGGCGCGGTGCACGCGGCCCATCAGCTCGGACTGGTACTCGGCGAGGAAGTCGTTGACGGTGATGACGTGGACGCCCTTGCCGGACAACGCGTTGAGGTAGCTCGGCAGGGTCGCGACGAGCGTCTTGCCCTCACCGGTCTTCATCTCGGCGACGTTGCCCTGGTGCAGTGCGGCGCCGCCCATGAGCTGCACGTCGAAGTGGCGCTTGCCCAGCGTGCGCTTGCTCGCCTCACGCACGGCGGCGAAGGCCTCCGGCAGGAGCATGTCGAGCGTCTCGCCGTTGTCGAGACGCTCGCGGAAACCCTTGGTCTCGTCGCGCAGCTCCTCGTCGGACAGCTTCTCGAAGTCGGCCTCGAGGGCGTTGACCTGCTTGGCGATGCCCTGGAGCTTCTTCAGGGTCCGGCCCTCGCCGGCGCGAAGCAGCTTCTCGATGACGGCCATCTGGTGATCTCACTCCCGACTGAACGTGTGGACGCGCCCGGTGGGCGGGCTCCATCGCCCGTGATGGGTCACGGGACCCGCCTAGGCTAGCCGCCTTGCGGACACAACGACCAACGCACCGGCGCGTGGTCCGGTTCCGATGCCGTTCGGACGGGGGGTCTGGCGCCACCCGAGGGCGTATGCCGGGTGCTCCGGGCACGCTCAGCGGCTGACCATCGTCCCGGCGAGGTCGAGGGCGGCATCGCCGGCGAGGTCGACGCGGCCGAGTCCGAGCCAGCTCGCCATGGACTCGAGGTTGGCGAGCAGTGCCGGGCGCGCCTCGGCGGGTGCCTGCGGCTCCCACGTGACCCGATGGCAGCGGAGCACGCCCGCGGCTCGGTCGGCCTTGAGGTCGCAGCGCGCCACGAGGGCGTCGCCGTGGAGGAAGGGCAGCACGTAGTAGCCGTGCACGCGCTTCTCGGCGGGGGTGTAGATCTCGATGCGGTAGTGGAAGTCCCAGAGCGCGTGGATGCGGTCGCGCTGCCAGACCAGCGAGTCGAAGGGGCTGAGCAGCGCCTCGGCGTGGACGCGTCGGGGCAGCCGGGCCTCCGCGTGCAGCCAGGCCGGCTTCCACCCGGGCACGGTGACCGGGATGAGCTCACCCTCTGCGACGAGGCGCGCGATGGCCGGGCGGGCGTCCTCGCGCCTGATCCGGAAGTAGTCGGCCAGGCAGAGCTCGGTGCCGACGCCGTGCGCCCGGGCCGCGATGCGGACGAGCTCGACGAAACGCTCCGGGTCGGCCTCCGCGCCGGGACGCTCGGTCCAGGCCTCACGCAGGGGCGGCGGCGCGGTGGTCGCGAGGGCGGCATACCGACGCTCGAACGCAGTGGTGCGCCCGACCGAGCTGATCTGCCCGGCCCAGAAGAGGTACTCGAGTGCCTGCTTGACCTCGGACCAGTTCCAGCCCCAGTGGTCGGTGCGGCGGGGCTGGTCGTGGGCGAGGGCGACCTCCACCTCACGTGCCGTCATCGGGCCGCGGGCCTCGACCTCGGCTCGGACCAGATCGACGTAGTCGGGGCGCTCCTCGAGGATGCGCCGCATCCCGCCCCAAGCCTTCTCGGCGGCGGCGCGCATCCGGAAGTCGAGCAGCGGCCAGGTCGAGGGCGGCACGAGACTCGCCTCGTGCGCCCAGTACTCGACGAGGCGACGGGGCGCCCGGTCACGGGCCCGGTCGAGCAGCGCGGTGTCGTAGGGCCCGAGCCGGGAGAAGAACGGGAGGTACTGGCTGCGGGCGAGCACGTTGACGCTGTCGATCTGCACGACACCGACCCGGTCGACGACGCGCTGGACGTGGCGCATCGTCGCAGCGAAGGGTGCGGGACGCGGGTCGAGGAAGCCCTGGGCGGCGATGGCGACGCGTCGGGCCTGCCCTCGCGTGAGGCTGCGGGTGGCGGCGCTCATTCGCCGGGGTCGATGAGCCGCTGGCGGACGGCATACATCGCTGCCTCCATGCGCGAGTGCATCTGGAGCTTGTCGAGGATGTTGCGGATGTGGTTGCGCACGGTGTTCTCGGAGATGAACAGCTCCCCCGCGATCTCCCGGTTGAGCCGGCCGCGGGCGACGAGCTTGAGGATCTCGAGCTCACGGTCGGTCAGGCGCGGCAGCTCCAGTCCGGACACCGGGGCCGGGGCGGTATCGCGCTGGCTGATCTGCTTGAACTCCTCGAGCAGCTTGGAGGCCATCGACGGCGAGAGCAGGGACTGGCCGTGGAAGACGCTGCGGATCCCGGCCGCGACCTCCTCGGGAGGCACGTCCTTGAGGAGGTAGCCGTTGGCCCCCGCGCGCACCGCCTCGAAGAGGTTCGCCTCGTCCTCGGAGCTCGTCAGCATCAGGATGCGGGCCGAGGGCACGCGCTGCTTGATGACCCGGCAGGCCTCGATGCCCCCGCGCTTGGGCATGCCGACGTCCATGACGATGACGTCGGGAACGATCTCCTCGGCCCGATCGACCGCCTCGACCCCGTCCGCTGCCTCGCCGACGATCTCGATGCCCTCCTCGACCGCGAGGACGGTCTGCAGGCCCCTGCGGTAGAGCGCGTGGTCGTCGACGATGAGGACACGGATGACGTCGGTGGTCGGCGGGTTCACGCCCCCATCTTGGCGCACACCACCGTCACACCGCCCGTCGGATCCGCGTGGCCGCGACTCGGACGTGAAGACCGGTCGGGGCGCCCCCTCGAAAGGGGACGCCCCGACGTGTCGGCGTGCAGGAATCGTGGTTCAGCCCGTGGCGGCCACGTCGGCGTCCACGTCGGTCTCGAGGTGCAGGACCCCGTAGCTCCAGCCGCGTCGCCGGTACACCACGCTCGGGCGGTCCGTGTCCGCGTCGTGGAAGAGGAAGAAGTCGTGCCCGACGAGCTCCATCTCGTTCACGGCGTCCTCGAGGGTCATGGGCGCTGCCGTGTGGATCTTCTCGCGGACCTCGATGGGCGAGTTGCCGAGTGCACCGAAACGCTCGAGGTCATCGACCCGGTCGTCGCGGGTGTCGGCGTCGGAGCCGGCCAGCGCCGTCCCGTCCGCCAGGGAGTCGATGCGGGCGGTCGCGTGCGCGACCGACTCCGGGATCCGTCGTCCGCGACTGACCTTGCGCTTGTCGTGCACCCGCCTGAGGCGGTCCATGAGCTTGTCGACAGCCATGTCGAGCGCGGCGAACTTGTCATCGAGACAAGCCTCCGCCCGGATCACAGGCCCCTTCGCATGGCACGTGATCTCGACCTTCTCGGACCCGCGGGCAACCCGCTCGTGGGTGACGACGACGTCGATGCGGTGCACCTTGGGGGCGAGCGCGGGCACCTTGGCCAGTCGCTCGTCGAGCTGCTCACGGAATCGGTCGGGGATCTGGACGTGACGTCCAGTGACGACGATCTCCACGGTTCCTCCTTGATCGCGCACGTCTTCTTCGTGCGGTGCAGTGAGAGTGGTTTTGGGCCTCTGGTCACCTTGGACCGGGCCCACCGGTCATCCAGGCACCACCTCTTCCTGTTGATCTCGTCCCGGGTCGACGGCCGGACGGCCGCACCCGTGGGACGGGGTCCATGACCCGACCCTACTTGCGCCGCGCGTCCACTGGAAGGCGTGCAACGCCCTCAGACCGGAACAATCCGCGCCGCACCCGCAGGGCCCGTCCACAGGTCGCGTCTTCAGCCGCGAGTGCGCTGGGTGGCCGCGATCGAGGCACCCACGACAGAGCCCGAACCGGCGGCCCGCAGGGCTCTGGCGCCTTCGGCGAACGTCGCACCCGTCGTCACGACGTCATCGACCAGCAGGATTCGGCGTCCGCCGATCACGCTGTGCCACAACGGGATCACCGAGAGGGCGCCGGAGAGGTTGCCGCGCCGCTCAGCCGTTCCCAAGCCGGACTGGTCCTCCACCCGGCGCACGTGGCGGAGTGCCGGCGCCACTCGGAGGACGGGTCCGCCTCGATCCGTGAGCTCCGCGACGGCTGCGCGGCAGAGTGCGGCCATCGGTGTGTCGCCGCGCTCGCGCACGGCGTGTCGCGACGAGGGTGCAGGGACGACGACGACCACTCCGTCGGCCCAGCCCGCGCCCCTGAGGGCGCCGTCCACGGACGCGGCGAGCAGGGGTGCCAGGACGGCTTCGAGGTCGCGCCGGCCCACGTCCTTCCATGCCGACACGGCAGCCCGGAGCGGGTCGGCGTAGATCCCCCAGGCGTGCACCGGCGGCATGCCGGCCGGTGCCGGGTGCGGCACGACCCAGGGGCCGCCGCCGTGCTCGACCACCGCAGCCCCCTGCACGGTCGCCGGGGCCGCACCCGGCTGCAGCAGGCCCCGGGCCGGTGCCTCGAAGGCCAATCCCAGCAGCGCCCGTTGGCACCGCGCGCACCAGTCCGCGCCGGGGCGGAGGCACCCGCCGCACTCACGGGGCAGGACGAGGTCGACGAGGGCGCTGCCCCTCAGCCGCGACAGGGCCCGCCCGACGCCGCTCCCGACGTCACGACGCCTCCGCGGATCGGTGGGTCCGGTCGCGCCACGCCCAGCCACGAGACCACCAGACAGCATCGGACGTGGAGACGTGAGACGGTTCGCAGGGTCTGGGGACGACGGCGTGTCGCCGCGGGGGGATGTGGACCCGGAACCGCAAGCCGCTGGATCGCTCTCTCTGGACCACGCCGCCCTGACCAACCGGGCCCGGGTCAGCCTCCCGGCACGAGCACGTCGCTGCCCCGCTCGATCTGCGGCCAGTTGGACCCGGCTCGCGCCAGCACGCGGTGGTCGCTCGTGACGATGAGGATGCCACGGGGTCCGCCGACGGTCGTGATGCTCACGGCGCCCGGGACCGCGTTGAGGCGACCGATCCCCGGAGCGGTCCCGTCGACGCCCGCACCGAGCGTGGCCAGCCAGGGGCGCACGGCGTCGCTCGCCCCCACCTGGCCGAGGACTGCGTAGTTCGCCGGGTCCAGCCAGGTGACGTCCTGGATGCGGGTCAGCGACTGGGCCTGGCGCAGCGGCGGCGACAGGGCCTCGGGCTCGCTGTTCGTGGCCCGGACGATCCCGCTGAGGCCGAGCTGCGCGTCACCCCCCGAGCGGTCGGTGGTCACGACGAGCACGCGGGCGCCGTCCGCCGCGACGGCGAGCGCCGTGATGCGACGGTTGCCGAGCCACGGTGTCCTGATCGGCTTCGGCGCGGACTTGGGGTCGCTCGAGACGGAGTCGAGGACGTAGACGCGGTCGTTGCCCCGGTCGTCGGAACCGGCGATCCAGAGGTAGCCGTTCGCGTCGAACGTCGGTTGCGTCAGCGACGTGGCGAACGACGGGACCGGCCTGGTCGGCTCCGTGGCCCGCCAGATCGAGAGGTCGCGGCGGTCCGCCGACACGGCCGCGACCTGCTTGCCGTCGACGGAGAGCGCGAGACCGCCCCACGTGTCGGGGACACGGGCGATGTCCCCGTCCTTGGGTTTGAGGTCCGGTCGCTTCGACGCCTGCGTGTCGGGGACGTAGCGGGGATCGAAGCGCCGGATGGCATCGCCGTCGCGCAGCAGGGCGGTGTCGAAGACCGCGGTGGCGGCGACGTCGTAGCCGAGGTCCGAGGCGGACTCCACCGACGTCACGCCACCCGGCAGCTCGAGCTGGGTGTTGTCGACAGCCAGCGACACCGACCCGACCGAGGCGACCTGGCCCAGCGTCTTCGTCAGCTGTGCCCACATCGCCGCGCGGGCGGCGGGGTCGGCGGAGAGCGCCTCGCTGCTGAGGTTGACCAAGGCCCTGCCGCCGGTGACCGGGACGGCGTTGACCGCCAGGCGCGTCCCCGTCGGCACCCCACTGGTGACCGCGCCAGCCAGGTGCGGGGGCACTGAGCTGAGCTGGGCGCGGGCCAGGGTCGTGGCCAGACGGGTCCCGATCGGGAACCAGCGCGGGTCCGGGACGAGGTCCCGGTCGTTGGGGGCGACGTAGTAGATGAACCGCTTGACGAAGACCCGGTTGAACTGGTCGTTGTCGAGCCACAGCCCGAACCCGCCCGGAGGCAGCTCGACCCGCCACTCGCCGCCGACCTTGGTCAGGCCGAAGACGACCTTCTCGCGAGTCCCCGGTGGCTGCTCGATGTAGCGTCCGTCGGGCGTCAGCCGGGCCATGCCGGCCGCACTCACCTCGACGGCGTCACCGGGGAGCTGCTTGACCGTGAGATCCCCGTCGTAGACCACGACGTCCTCGCTCGACCATCGCCAGAGGTCCACCGACTGCGGCGCGAGGAACAATCGGCCCGTGGCATGGGTCTCGTCGATGTCCTCGCCGGCGCGCAGGAACCCTCGAACCACTGCCTCCTGGCTGGCACCGTCGACGGGTCCGACGGCCACGACCCGGACGGGCTCGTTGAGGACCTCGCCCAGGGCGCGTCCCTCGACGACCGGGCCGGTGCTCGGCAAGCCGCCGCAGGCGGCGAGCACCGTGGACGCGACGAGGAGCAGCCCCGCGAAGCGGCGGCCTCTCACGGTGCGCGCTCCACGACGATGCGGCGCAGGCGCAGCGTGTCGTCGTCGGCGGGCTGGACCGGGCCGGATGGCTCGTCGCTGCCCGAGTCGTCGCCGCCTCCACGGAGGCGASCCGCCTCGGCAGCGAGCGGGCTGAGCGGCAGCGGTGAGCTGGTGATCGTCGCGTCGGCCCGACGCGGCAGGGTGAGGCGGAAGCACGACCCCTCACCGCGCGCGCCCCAGGCCTCGAGCCGCCCGGCGTGCAGGCGCGCGTCCTCGAGCGCGATGGCGAGCCCGAGGCCCGTGCCGCCGGTCGTCCGGGCCCGGGCCGGGTCGGCCCTCCAGAAGCGGGTGAAGACGAGGGCCGCCTCCCCGGGGCGGAGCCCGACCCCGTGGTCGCGCACCGTCACGGCGACCGCGCTGTCGTTGGAGCCGATCGTGATCTCGATCGGCTTGCCCTCGCCGTGCTCGATGGCGTTGGAGACCAGGTTGCGCAGGATGCGTTCGATGCGCCGCGAGTCCATGTCGGCGACGACGGGGGTCGAGGGCGCGTTGACGACCAGCTGGGTGCCCTTGCGGGCGGCGAGGGTGCGGTGGGCGTCGACGGCTCGCTCGACGCACGCACGCAGGTCGCTGGCCTCGACCTCGAGCACCGCCGCCCCCGCGTCGAACCGGGAGATCTCCAGCAGGTCGCTGAGGAGGGACTCGAAGCGGTCGAGCTCGCCGCGCAGCAGCTCGGCCGAGCGCGCCACCGTGGGCTCGAAGTCACCGCGCGAGTCGTGGATGAGGTCGCCTGCCATCCGGATCGTCGTCAGCGGGGTGCGCAGCTCGTGCGAGACGTCGGAGACGAAGCGTTGCTGGACGCGCGAGAGGTTCTCGAGCTGCGCGATCTGCTGCTGGATCGAGGCCGCCATGCCGTTGAAGGAGGTGCCGAGCCGGGCGAGGTCGTCCTCGCCCTTGGCCCGCATGCGCTCGTTGAGGTTGCCCTCGGCGAAGCGCTCCGCGACGGCAGCCGCACGCCGGACCGGGTCGGCGACGAGGCGCGTCACGACGAAGGCGATGGCGCCGATGAGCAGGATGAGGGCCGCCCCGCCGAAGAGGAACGTCTGCCCGATGAAGCTGATGATCTCGCGCTCGCGGTCCATCGGGTAGATGAAGTAGAGGCCGTAGTTGCCGGCCACGGGCAGGACCACCGTCTGCCCGACGATGACGGCGGAGATGGTGTCGCCGCCCTCGTCGATGGTCGCGACCTGGAGGTGCTGCCGGTCGGGCTGTGCCGCGACCTGCTGGCGCAGCTCGTCAGGGATGAAGCGCACCCCGACGCTGCCGCTCTCGATCGGCCCGACGATGAACGGCGACGGGTTGTCGTCGAACCGGGTCAGCACGACGTAGCGCGTCTCGTTGCCGGCGTCGCGCCGGTAGGACTTGATCAGCGTCGTGGCGAACTGGGTCAGCTTGTCCTGCGTGTCGGTCTGGTCGGTGGAGTCGAACTGGCCCTGGGCGTCGGTGGCGTCGCGCAGGCTGTCCTCCGCGGCGATGCGTTGGCGGCTGTCGACGAGACCTTGGGCGATCGAGCCGTAGAGGTAGGTGCCGACGGCGGTGAGCACGAGGATGCCGAGCAGCATCGTCACGATGACGACGCGGAAGCCGAGCGAGGCCCGCCACAGGTGCAGGACCCGGTGCCACGCGCCGCGCAGCACCGAACCGACCCGCGTGGCCAGGCCCGCAGGTCCGTTTCGGGCCGCGCGCTCCGTCATGTCAGGAGGGGCCCGCCTTGTAGCCGACCCCGCGCACGGTCACGACGATCTCGGGCCGCTCGGGGTCGTGCTCGATCTTCGAGCGCAGCCGCTGGACGTGGACGTTGACGAGCCTGGTGTCACCGGCGTGGCGGTAGCCCCAGACCTGCTCGAGCAGCACCTCCCGGGTGAAGACCTGCCAGGGCTTGCGCGCCAGGGCGACGAGCAGGTCGAACTCGAGCGGCGTCAGCGAGAGGGACTCGCCGTTCCGCTTCACCGAGTGCCCCGCCACGTCGATGTCGAGGTCCCCGATCGACAGCCGCTCGGGCGCCGGCTCGTCACCACGACGGAGCCGGGCGCGGACGCGAGCGATGAGCTCCTGCGGCTTGAACGGCTTGACGACGTAGTCGTCGGCTCCCGACTCGAGCCCGACGACGACATCGACGGTGTCGGTGCGCGCGGTCAGCATGACGATCGGCACCCCGCTCTCGGCGCGGATGCGGCGGCACACCTCCATGCCGTCGAGACCGGGGAGCATGACGTCGAGCAGCACGAGGTCGGGCCGCGACTCACGGAACGCGCCGACCGCCTCTGAGCCGTCGGCCACGTGCGTGACGTCGAGCCCCTCGTTGCGCAGCACGATCCCGAGCATCTCGGCGAGTGCGAGATCGTCGTCGACGACCAGTACCCGACCCTTCACGACACACTCCTCCCCGGAACCGCGGATCCCGCGTCCCGTACGTCCTGACCAAATCATCACACACGCCTGACGGCCTGCTGACGCTCTTCGGTCCCCGCGGGGACACGCCGGAGGACGTATGCCGTCCGCGCGCGTCCCGGGGACGCGCCACCCGGCATACGTGGTCGGGCGCCGACGGCGGAGCGGACGGGTGGCCGGGACGGGTCAGCCGCGCACCGTCAGCCCTGCGTGACGTACCACTTGCCGCCGATCCTGACGGCCTTGAAGCTGGAGACCACGTCGGCGGCGAGGGCCGGCTCGGTCGTGACGCTCTCGAAGGAGGCGGTGTCGCCGTTGACGGTGGCTCCGGTGATCTTGAGGCCCTTGAAGGCGGCGCCGAGATCCTTGATCTGGTCGAGCATGGGCGTGATCGTCCTGCCACACGTCGCGGCGGCGCCGGGGATGCTCGAGATGGCCTTGCCCTTCGTGGCCATGAGCGCGCAGACCGAGTTGCCGTCACCGGCCACCATGGCGCCGAGCCACGACGTCATCGCAGCCTCCGGCGTGGACTGGTCGACCGGCCCCGCCGTCGCGCCGGCGGTGCTCGTGCCGGTGCCGGTGCCCGTCGGCGTGTCGCTCGACGTGCCGCTCGGGGTGGTCGCGCTCGACGTCGAGGCGGCCGGAGTGCTCGGCGGTGCTGCCTGGTCGACGGCCTTCGAGCAGGCGGCGAGCGAGACGGACAGCGCCAGTGCGAGGGCACCGGTCAGGAGCTTCTTCATGTCGGTCCTGCCAGACGGAAGGTCGGTGGGCACCCCCGATCCTCGCACGGTGCGCGCCCTGGCGATCGCTGCGGCGCAGGCCAGCTGAGACGCGGCACTCGGGCCGGAACGGCCGCAAATCCACCCAAAAGCCCCCGCCGTCCCGAGTCAGCGGGGATGATCGGGCGGTGACGACCGACACGCGGAAAGCCATTCCTGCCCCAGAGCTGGACAGGGCATCCGGCCCCACCCCTGCCGTGGCTCCCGGAATCGCCTCCGACGGCGACAGCGAACCGGCACCACGACTCGAACGCCGTGGCCCACTCCCCCTCGTGGTGCGTCAGGCGCTGCCCGGACTCGTCGTGCTGGTCGCGGTCGTGCAGCTCGCGCGGCCGGTCAGCGACCCCGACACGTTCTGGCACGTCGCGGCAGGAGACCGTCTGCGCGAGACGTGGACCTTCAACGGCCCCGACCCGTGGAGCACGATGTCCACCCAGCCGTGGCGGTTGCACGAGTGGCTCCCCGAGCTGCTCATGAGTTTCATGCAGCAGGTGCTGGGGCTGCCCGGCGTCGCTTGGCTGCTCCCCCTCGGCGGCGCAGCCATCGGCCTCACCCTGTGGCGCGCCACGAGGCCGCGGGCCTCGCTCCTCGCCTCCGCCGCCGTGACCTCCGTCGCCCTTGTTGCGATGAGTCAGAGCCTGTCGCTCCGCCCCCAACTGCTCTCGTTCGCTTTCGCTGTGGCGTTCACCGCCGCCTGGCTTCGGTCAGACGTCGACGGCCGTCCGCGTTGGTGGCTGATTCCTGTGACATGGCTCTGGGCCTGCGCGCACGGCATGTGGTTCTTCGGCGTCGTCATCGGTGTTGTCGCGATGCTCGGGATGGCGCTCGAGAGGTCGGTGTCCAGACGCGAGCTGCTGCGCCTCGCCCTCGTGCCGCTCGGCTCGTTGGTGGTGGCGGCGGTCACGCCCACCGGGCCGGCGCTGTTGTTGTCGCCGTTCGCCGTCAATGAGACGACGCAGTACATCGAGGAGTGGATGCCCCCGTCGATGCGGCAACCCGGCTTCCTAGCCTTCCTCGTCCTCGCCAGCACAGTTGTGCTCGTTTGGGCGCGGGCCCGGCACCGCCCGCGTTGGACCGCCATCCTGCTGACAGGTCTGGCGATCGGCCTGGCCCTGCTCTACAGCCGCACGGTCGCCGTCGGCGCCGCCGTCATCGCTCCCGTCGCGGCGGCGACCATCCAGGCGCTGCTCCCTCCCGACCGCGAGCCGATGAGCCGGCGGGAGGTATCGCTGACCCTGGGCCTCACGACGCTTGGCCTCGTCATCGCGGCCCTCATCCTGCCGACCAAGGCCGCGGTCCCGACGTGGGGGGCGAATGACCTCGACGCTCGCCTCGCAGCCCTGCCTCGGGACACCGTCGTGTGCAACGACTACGGCGTCGGGGGCTGGCTCATCTGGCGCCACCCGAACGTGCGCCCCACCATCGACGGGCGCGTCGAGGTCTACGCCACCGGCCACGTCAAGGATCACATCGACTTCGAACGAGCCGCGCCGGGTTGGCAAGCCTATCTGCAGCGGACCCGGTGCACCTACGCGCTGCTGACCAAGGACCAGCCGGTCGTCGAGGCGATGGTCCAGCAGGCCCACTGGACCGTGGCCGCCCGCGGCTCGACCTACGTGCTGCTCCGGTCGTCCGCCGCGACCGGCTGAGGTCACCCGAGACGGACGTATGCCGTCCCCCTCGCGAGGGGGACGGCATACGTTCTCGTGGCGCGGGCTCAGCCCGTCCGGGTCCGCTCAGTAGCGGTAGTGCTCCGGCTTGTACGGGCCGGCGACGTCGACGCCGAGGTACTCGGCCTGGCCCTTGGTCAGCTCGGTGAGCCGGACGCCGAGGGCGTCGAGGTGCAGGCGCGCGACCTTCTCGTCGAGGTGCTTCGGCAGCGTGTAGACCTGCTTCTCGTAGTCGCCCGTCTTCGTGAAGAGCTCGATCTGGGCGATCGTCTGGTTGCTGAAGCTGTTGCTCATGACGAAGCTCGGGTGGCCGGTGGCGTTGCCGAGGTTCATCAGGCGACCCTCCGAGAGCACGATGATCGAGCTGCCCGAGGTGAACGTCCACTCGTGGACCTGCGGCTTGATCTCGGTCTTCTGGATGCCGGGGACGCGGCCGAGGCCGGCCATGTCGATCTCGTTGTCGAAGTGGCCGATGTTGGCCACGATCGCCTTGTTCTTCATCTTCGTCATGTGCTCGGCGGTGATGACGTCGTAGCAGCCGGTCGTCGTGATGAAGATGTCGGCGGTCTCGACGACGTCCTCGAGGCGGGCGACCTGGAAGCCCTCCATCGCGGCCTGCAGCGCGCAGATCGGGTCGATCTCGGTGACGATGACGCGGGCGCCCTGGCCGCGGAGCGACTCGGCGCAGCCCTTGCCCACGTCGCCGTAACCGGCAACGACGGCGACCTTGCCGCCGATGAGGACGTCGGTGGCGCGGTTGAGGCCGTCGATGAGCGAGTGGCGGCAGCCGTAGGTGTTGTCGAACTTGCTCTTGGTCACCGCGTCGTTGACGTTGATGGCCGGGAAGAGCAGCTCGCCGGCCTCGGCCAGCTGGTAGAGGCGGTGGACACCGGTCGTGGTCTCCTCGGTGACGCCCTTGATGCCGGCGGCGACCGTCGTCCACTTCTGCGGGTCGGTGGCCAGCGTCTGGCGCACGAGCTCCTTGAAGACACCGAACTCCTCGGAGTCCTCCTCGGTGGTGGGCGGCACCTGGCCGGCCTGCTCCCACTCGCGGCCCTTGTGGACGAGCATCGTGGCGTCGCCGCCGTCGTCGAGGATCATGTTCGGGCCCTCGCCGCCGGGCCAGGTGAGGATCTGGTCGGTGCACCACCAGTACTCGGGGAGGGTCTCGCCCTTCCAGGCGAAGACGGGCACGCCCTGGAGGTCGTCGGCGGAGCCCTTCGGGCCGACGACGACGGCGGCGGCGGCCTCGTCCTGGGTCGAGTAGATGTTGCAGGAGGCCCAGCGGACCTCGGCACCGAGCGCGGTGAGGGTCTCGATGAGCACGGCCGTCTGGACGGTCATGTGCAGCGAGCCGGCGATGCGGGCGCCCTTGAGGGGCTGGGCCGCGGCGTACTCCTCGCGGATCGCCATGAGGCCGGGCATCTCGTGCTCGGCGAGTCGGAGCTGGTGTCGGCCGGCCTCGGCGAGGCTCAGGTCGGCAACCTTGTAGTCGAAGGACATGAGTGATCGTTTCCTTTGATCGTCGGTGTGCAGACCCGGCGCGCCCCTCTGGGCTCATCTGGCGGGTCATCACCCACGCCGGCAGTCGCCCAGTCTAGCGGCGCCGGGGCCCCGACCTCGACTGCCGTGTCGAACCTGCGCCGCCACGCCCGCAACTCCCCGGGGTCTGAGCGCACACCTCGTCTCGGCGCACCGACCCGGCCGGAGGCGGACTTGTCGCAGTCACCCGGCCCGAAACCGCCACACCTAATCCGCCCCGGCGGAGTTGTTGCAGTCACCAGACCGAAACCGCCACACCTACTCCGCCCCGGCGGAGTTGTTGCAGTCACCAGACCGAAACCGCCACACCTACTCCGCCCCGGCGGAGTTGTTGCAGTCACCAGACCGAAACCGCCACACCTACTCCGCCCCGGCGGAGTTGTCGCAGTCACCAGACCCGAAACCGCCGCACCTACTCCGCCCCGGCGGACTTGTGACGGGCGTGGCCGGTGGGCGACCCGACCCCGCGGCCTCCCCCGGCGGCTCCAGGAGAGGTCAGCACACGGCATATGCCACGTGGCTGGCTCCAGCGGTGCGGGTCAGTGCGTGGCCGCGCCTTCGTCGTGCTTCGTCCTGCGCGGGATGACGTGCAGGACGGCGACGACCAGCCCGCCGACGACGAGGCCGATGAGCGCCGAGGCGAGGGTGTTGACGACCCAGGCGAGAAAGCCGCCGATGCCCGCGACCCCGGCCACGCCCTCCTCGAGGTGGTGGACGAGGTCGTAGAGCGCGTGCCAGCCGAGCTCGTCGACCCCGACGAGCAGGATGTGGCCACCGACCCAGAGCATGGCGGCGATGCCGACGGTCGACAGCACCGACAGCAGCTTCGGCATCCCCTTGACGAGGCCACGTCCGACGCGCTGCGCCGCGCCGGAGTCGCGCCCGGCCAGGTGCAGGCCGACGTCGTCCATCTTGACGATGAGCCCGACGACGCCGTAGACGAGCGCCGTGATGAGCAGGGCGACGATGACGAGGATGATGAGGCGCGAGAGGAACGGCTCGGTGTCGACCTCGTTGAGTGCGATGACCATGATCTCCGCCGACAGGATGAAGTCGGTGCGGATGGCGCCCGTGACGACGGCGTTCTCGTCGACCTCGCCGACCTCGGCCTCCTCCTCACGGTGGCCCGAGATGATCTCCCAGACCTTCTCGGCGCCCTCGTAGGCGAGGTAGGCACCACCGACCATGAGGATCGGGGTCAGCAGCCACGGCACGAGCTGGCTGAGCAGCATGATGACCGGAAGGATGATGAGCAGCTTGTTGCGCAGCGAGCCGAGCGCGATCTTCTTGATGATCGGCAGCTCGCGCTCGGGCGCCAGGCCCTCCACGTAGCGCGGCGTCACGGCCGTGTCGTCGACCACGACACCGGTCGCCTTGACGCTCGCCCTCGCCGCGGCGGCGCCCACGTCGTCGACGGACGCCGCCGCGAGCTTCACGAGTGCCGCGACGTCGTCGAGTAGGGCTACGAGTCCGCCTGCCATGGCGTCATCCTAGGGTGGTCTGGGAGTCGGCTGGGAACGCGCTCAGACCGGGCCGTCGACCTTCAGTCCGAGCAGGGCGTTCTCGACGACCTCGGCGAGCGCCGGATGGATCCAGTACTGCCCGCGGGCCAGGTCGTGCACCGAGGTGCCGAACGCCATGCCCTGCACGAGCGGCTGGATGAGCGAGGTGGCCTGCGGTCCCATCAGGTGGGCGCCGAGGAGCAGCCCGGTCGTCGGGTCGGCGATGAGCTTGCACACGCTCGTCGTGTCCTCCATCGCCCAGCCGTATGCCGTGTCCCCGAACGCCTGGACATACGTCACGTGGGCGCGTCCCTGCTCGACGCACTCCTGCTCGGTCAGCCCGACGGTGGCGATCTGGGGGTGGCTGAAGACCCCCGAGGGCACGTGCTCGAGCGGCAGCCGGCGCAGGTCGTCGGGGTGCGCGAGGTTGTGCGCGATGGTCCGCGCCTCCGCGTTGGCGACGTGCTTGAGCTGGTAGGGAGCACTCACGTCACCGAGCGCCCAGACCCCGGGGGCGCTCGTGCGACCGTGGTCGTCGACCTCGATCCGTCCGTCGTCTAGGAGGCGAAGGCCGGCGGCGTCGGCGCCGAGGTCGGCCGTGTTGGGCTGTCGGCCGGTCGCGACGAGCAGCAGGTCGGCGTCGACGACCGCGGTGCTGTCGAGGTGGAGTCGCACCCCCGCTCCCCCGGTGCCGGGCTCGACACGCACGACGTTCGTGCCGGTGCGCACGTCCCACTGCTCGCGGGCGAGGTCGGTGAAACGCTGGGCGATCTCGGTGTCGAGGTGCCGCAGCAGGACCGACGATCGCGCCAGGACCGTCACGTGCACGCCGAACGAGGCGAAGACGTGGGCCATCTCGGCGGCGATGAAGCCGCCCCCGATGATCGCGAGCCGCTCGGGCAGTTCGTCGATGCGCATCACGGTGTCGGAGGTGTGGAAGGGCACCCCGGACTCGGTGACGACGTCGGGCACGACGGGGTGGGCGCCGGCGGCGACGACCACCTGGTCGGCCGTCAGCGACTCCTCGCGGCCGTCGCCGAGGGCGACCGTGAGCATGCGGTCTCCGGTGAAACGCGCGTGGCCGAGGTATGCCGTGGTGTACGGCCCGTCGACGCGGTAGCGCCGGCCACCGTCCGAGATGGGGTCGATGCGTCCGAAGACGCGGTCGCGCACGTCGGTCCAGCGCACGCCCTCGAGCGTCGCGTCGACGCCGTAGCGACCGGCCTCGCGCACGTCACGCGCGATGTCCGCGGCGTACACGAACATCTTCGTCGGGATGCAGCCGACGTTGAGGCAGGTCCCGCCGAACGTGCCGCCCTCGATGATGGCGACGCGCTTGTCGTCGAAGTCCGGCGTCACGAGCGAGTTGCCCGATCCGCTGCCGATGATGGCCAGGTCGAAGTGCTGCGTCACCGGGGCAGCCTACGTGGCGGCGGTCCGCCGTCCCCGAAACGGCATGGCGCCGGGCAGCCCGCTGGGCGGCATACGCCCTCGGTGGACCCGAGCGGTCAGTCCCCGCGGAAGCCCCGCAGCAGGCGGACGTGGGGTGAGGTGGCCGGGTCGAAGCCGAAACCGAGCGCCAGGTAGGTCGCGGCGAAGTCGGTCAGCGACACGTGGTGGGCGAGGCGGAGCAGCGGGTCGGCCGCGGGCGCGTCGACGAGCGACACCCGGACGCCGGCGTCCTCGGCGACGGAGACGACAGTGTCGGCCAGGCGGTGCCCGTCGCCGGTCGAGGTGTCGCGCAGCATGATGAGCCGCAGCGGCGCCCGGCTGGGGCCGTCGAGGAACGGGTCGGCGAAGATGTCGTCGCTGCCGCCACCGCCCGACTGGCCGGGAGACAACGGCCCGTCGAAGCAGGCGACGATCTGGCTCGCGGCGTCCGGCAGGCAGCCGTGGGCGACGGGCACCCGACCGGTGCGACCGAACATCGCGGCGGCCCGGCGAGCGGTGACGTCGCCGAACGGGCCTTCGCCGAGGACGATCGGGGTCGACTCGGCGAGCTCGGTCGCGAGGATCTTCGCCGGGTTGACGAACGACTCGGACGACGGCCGCGAGTCCGTGGCCGTGCGGTCGAGGAGGTCGGCGAGCTCCGACAACGTCTCGTGGCTGACGGAGGCGATGCCCATGGCATCGGCGGCGAGCAGCGCCGGCGTGGCCTGCGCCCACACCGACGTCCGCGACGAGGCCCCGCTGACGGCGATCGGCACGTGCACGCCGTGGGACCGCGCGCACACGTCGGCGAGCGGAGAGTCCGCGGCGCCGACCGTGACGAGGAACGCGCCGCGCCGTGCCGCCTCGGCGGCGAGGGCGAGGGTGCCCGCAGCGCGACCGGACTGGGACACGGCGATCACGACGTCGAGAGCGCCCACCCACCCCGGCAGGGAACCGGACGAGCAGCTCTGGACCGGCAGCGCGGCAGCGCCACGCGAGACGGCCTCGAAGAGGTCGGCCACAGCACCGGAGCCGCCTGCGGCTGCGACGACGACGCCGCGTGGCTCGACGTCCCGCAGCCGGTCGAGACCGGCCTCTCCCGCGGCGGACATCGTGCGCCGCACCTGCGCCCCGGCCCCGGCGAGGGCGCGGAGCGTCTCGGCGGAGTCGAGGGACGCCAGGGCGCCCTCGTCATCGAGGCGGGCCTCGTCGAACACGGCGCCCACCGGGCTCAGCCGTCGGTGCGTCGGGCGAGGTCGACGAGGAGGACGGGGACGCCGCCCTCGACGGGGTAGGCGAGCTGGCAGGTGGGGCACCGCAGCTCGGTGACTGCGGCACCAGCCTCCTCGGTGGCGACCGCGTCGATGACCTCGCCCTTGCACTGCGGGCACCGGATGATGCCGCGCAGCCACGGCTCGATGGTCGGCTGACTCTGGTTCACGAAGCGTCTCCTGCGTCCTGGGCGGTGGCGGGACCGCCCTCGTCGGGTGCGTCGGCGCCGGCGGCGCCCGACCGGATCAGGGCGAGCAGCTCGTCGCGCACGTCCTGCATGGTGTCACGGTCGGCGGCCTCGACGTTGAGCCGCAGCAGCGGCTCCGTGTTGGAGGCCCGCACGTTGAACCACCACATCGGCCTCTGTCCCTGGGGGCTGCTGACCGTGAGTCCGTCGAGCTCGTCGGTGGTGGCTCCGCGCACCTGGGCCCAGGCCCGAACCTGCTCCACGACCGCAGCCTGGTCGGTCACCGTCGAGTTGATCTCGCCCGAGGCGACATAGCGCTCGTACGCGGCACAGAGCTCGGACAGCGGGGCGTCCTGCTCGCCGAGGGCGGCGAGCACGTGCATGGCCGCGAGCATCCCGGTGTCGGCGAACCAGAAGTCGCGGAAGTAGTAGTGGGCCGAGTGCTCACCGCCGAAGACGGCGCCGGCCCGGGCCATCTCGGCCTTGATGAACGAATGACCGACTCGGGTGCGCACCGGCGTCGCGTCGGCCTCGAGCACGATCTCGCGGACCGCGGCACTCGAGATGACGTTGTGCACGATGGACACGGTGGTGTCGCCGCCGGCGCGAGCCCGGTTGATCTCGCGCACGGCGACGAGACCCGTCACGGCGCTCGGGGAGACGGGCTCACCGTCGGCGTCGACGACGAAGCAGCGGTCTGCGTCCCCGTCGAAGGCGAGTCCGATCTCGGCGCCGTGCTCGCGGACGGCTGCCTGCAGGTCGACGAGGTTGGCGGGGTCGAGCGGGTTGGCCTCGTGGTTGGGGAACGTGCCGTCGAGCTCGAAGTAGAGCGGCACGATCTCCAGGGGCAGCTGGGGCAGGCCCGCGCCCGTCCCGAGCACGGCGGGGACGGTGTGGCCGCCCATGCCGTTGCCGGCGTCGACGACGACCTTGAGCGGGCGCGAGCCCGAGAGGTCGACGAGGCCGCGCAGGAAGGAGGCATAGTCACCGAGCAGGTCGCGGGTCGTCACCGACCCGGGACCACCGGCAGGACGGGCCAGGCCCGAGCCGCCGCCGAGCATCCACTGCGCGAGGTCACGGATCTCGGCGAGGCCGGAGTCCTGGCCGACCGGACGCGCCGCGGAGCGGCACAGCTTGATGCCGTTGTACTGCGCAGGGTTGTGGCTCGCTGTGAACATCGCGCCGGGCAGGTCGAGCGCGCCGCTGGCGTAGTAGAGCCCGTCGGTGGAGCAGAGTCCGATGACGGTGACGTCGACGCCTCGCGAGGTCACGCCGGCGGCGAAGGCCGCCGAGAGCTCGGGCGAGCTGGGACGCATGTCGTGGCCGATGACGACGCCGTCGGAACCGTCAGGGACGGCGACGACCTCGGCGAACGCGGCGCCGATGGCGTGGGCCACCTCGGGCGACAGCTGCTCCGGCACGAGTCCGCGCACGTCGTAGGCCTTGACGAAGTCTGCGAGGTGGGGCACGCGGAACACCCTAGTGGTCAGGAGTCCCTGAGGATGCGCAGGTGTCCCCGGCGGCCGGACTCCACAGCGCCGGAGTCGGCCTCGGCACTCGCCTGGCCCCGGGGCGTCGTGCGGGGCGTCGTGCGGGCCGTCGAGTGGGGCTCGGCCGGGCGGTTGGTGCGCGGGCGGCCGGCCTCGCGCACCGCATCGGCCAGGGCGACGAGGTCGTCGGCTGCGAGGGCGGGCTCGGGGAACTCGCCACCGACGCGCACGACCTCCCAGCCGCGGGGCGCCGTCATGCGCTCGGCGTGCTCGAGACAGAGGTCATAGGTGTGCGGCTCGGCGTAGGTCGCGAGCGGGCCCACGACGACGGCGCGGTCGGCATACGCGTAGGTCAGGGTTGCGACGGCTGGACGCGCACATCCCGTCTTCGAGCAACCACGTGTCAGACCCACGATCCGGGACTCTAGCCCGCCCTCACCGAGAGGACGAATCACCACGCCGTCCGAGCGTGAGATCACGGGGGCGTATGCCGGCCGTGGCGGCGACGTGAGCCGTGCCCGCCGATCTACAGTGGGGTCGTGGACACCGCCTCGCCCCTTACTCCCGGGCGTCGTCGGCGACGCGACCGTCACGGACGGGGCCGCCGCGGGCCACTGGCGTGGCCACCGGTCCCGGCCATGGTCTCGCGCCGTGACGAGTTCGACGACTTCGTCCTCGATGCCGCCGCTCGGCTCGAGGCGACGTGCGGGCGAGCCTTCCCCGCAGTCGAGTTCGCGGTCGAGGACGTGCCCCGCGGCCCGGCGCCGTGGGACCACCGGGAGGTCCCGCTCGGCCGGCTCTTCCCGGCGACGAGCGCCCGCGCGGCGCGCATCGTCGTCTACAGGCGGCCCGTCGAGACGCGGGTCACCGACCGTCGCGACGTCGCCGCACTGGTCGCCGACATCGTCACGGAACAGGTGGCCGGCCTGCTCGGCGTGGCCCCCGAGGAGCTGGACCCCGGCTTCGGGGAGTGACGCGAGCAGCCGGTCGCGGCTCACCGCTCGGTGGGAGCAGTCGGTGCGGTCGCCGGTCGAGCGTCGGCCCCGGCTACGAGGCGAGGTCGCTGACGCGCGACCGGCGCGCACCGTCGCTCTCGGCACCGGGGCCGGAATGGTTGACCTCGGCCCACACCGCGTCGAGGGAGAGGCCGAGGACGTCGGCGATCGCCGCGATGGTCGGGAACGCCGGCGTGGCGACCCGGCCCGACTCGATCTTGCGCAGGGTCTCGGGTGAGACATGCGCCTCAAGGGCCGTCTCGAGCATCGACCGCTCGCCCCGGGCGCGGCGCAGGAGGGCGCCGAGACGCTGTCCGCGCGCCAGCTCAGCAGGGGTGAGGGGCAACCTGACCATGCTACGAATCCTAGCCGACCGGGATAACATTGCCGGGATAGTTATTGGACGAGAGAGGCCCGCATGATCGAGATCCTGACCCCGGCCGAGCTGGACCGGGCCCGCGAGGCGGGCGCCGTCGTCGCGGACACCCTGCAGACGCTGCGGAGCCGCAGCACGGTCGGGACGAGCCTGCTCGAGATCGACCGGTGGGCCAGGGAGATGATCGAGGAGGCTGGCGCCCAGTCCTGCTACGTCGACTACGCACCGTCCTTCGGGCGTGGGCCGTTCGGCCACTACATCTGCACGTCGGTCAACGACGCGGTGCTCCACGGCCTGCCCCGCGACTACGCCCTGGCCGACGGCGACCTGCTGTCGCTCGACCTGGCCGTCTCGCACGGTGGCGTCGTCGCGGACTCCGCCGTCAGCTTCGTCGTCGGCGAGTCGCGACCTCCGGGGAGCACCGAGATGATCGACGCGACAGAACGGGCGCTCGCAGCCGGGATCGCCGCCGCCGGGCCGGGCGCCCACCTCGGGGACGTCTCGCACGCCATCGGCGAGGTCCTCTCAGCGGCGGGCTACGCCATCAACACCGAGTTCGGCGGTCACGGTGTCGGCTCGACGATGCACCAGGACCCGCACGTTTCCAACACGGGCCGTCCCGGCCGTGGGTACCGGCTGCGACCGGGCCTGCTGCTCGCCCTGGAGCCGTGGGTCATGGCGGACACCGCGGAGCTCGTCACCGACGCGGACGGGTGGACGCTGCGGAGCGCGACCGGTTGCCTGACGGCCCACAGCGAGCACACCGTCGCCATCACCGAGGACGGCGCGGAGATCCTGACGCTGCCCACCTCCGCCTGATGATCGAGTCGCTCAGTTGCGCACCTGACGGACCGGGACCGACAGGGCTCGGACCGGCGCGTCGGTGAGCGAGGCCACCGAGAAGAACGGCACTCCTCCGTCGACACCGCCGACCGAGACGGCAGCTCGGACCGACCCGGCTGTCGGGCTGACCCAGACCGCGTCGGCGTCTCCCACGGCGACGGCCACGGTCGAGTCGGCCGGCACGGCAACGGTCGAGAGCTTCGCCCCGCCCCCGGTCCCGAGGCGCACCTGGGCGCTGGCGGGCGCCGGACCCCCTGTCAGCAGAAGGCGTTTCGTCGTTCCCTTCAGCCCGGGCAGGAGGACTCCGGCCACGCCCCGGAGGGCGGGCGTTGCCGGCGTCCAGGCGAAGTCGCCCATGCGGTCCGCGGTGGTCGCACGACGCTCGGCCCAGGCCGCCGCGACGAGCGGCTGGTCGGAGCGGATGCCGAGGCCCATGGCCGCGCGGTTGGCGGGCAGCGGGACGTCGAGCGTCGAGCCGGCCGGAACGCGGACCGCCCTGAGGTTGTCGGGCTGCACCGCACCCTTGTCGGTGAGCAGCCGCACCTGGGCCAGCGCCTCGGTGTCGCCGGGATTGGCCAGCCGCAGGGACGTCGCACCGCCCGTCTCGACACCGGGCACGACGAGGTCGGTGCCCGGGGAAGCGGCCCGGGTCGCATCGTCGATGCCACGCCCCGTGGCGCCGAGGATCCACTGGTCGTCCAGCACCGCTGACACGACTCCACCGGTGGCGGTGACATGGACGACGGGGTAACCCTCGTCGGGGGCGATGGCGTCGAGCGAGACGACCTCGCGGGACAGCGGCGGGATGGAGACATCGCGGCCGGCTGCGGCGTCGATGCGGCCGGAGCTCCCGAGGACCTCGAAGGAGACGGAGACGGCATTCGCGCCGGGGTTGCTGACGATGATGCGCTCGGTGCGCGACGGCCCGCTCCCGCCCCCGACGAGCCACACGTCGGACGACGGCAGCTGGCACGGCGTCACGGTGAGGCCGCGGTCGTCGTCACCGGTGTGTCGCCACACCTGGGTGGCCACGAGGCCGGGAGCCAGGATGCCGCTCGCCCTGGCGACGACGACGTCGGCGGCACTCACCCCGGCGGAGACGACCGCGCCAGGGTCGGCGGTCTGGGCCAGACCCGTCGACGACGGTCCACCGAGGAGCTGGACGCTCCCCGAGCCGCTGCCGGGCGCGCCTGCGACGACCCCGGCGTCCGGGGACGCGGCAGCGGCCGTGACGGTGCCCCGGACGTCGCGCAGGCCGGTGGCGCCGAGGCGCTGCTGGCCGGGGCACACGAGCGAGGCGGCGTCGACGAGCACGCTGGACGACTCGGGCAGGCCGACGCGTTCGCCCGGGGTCGCCAGCTGCACCGAGCCGCTCACCCGGGTCGCGCCGACCGCGAGGCCGGCGGCGACCACGGCCACGGCTGCGGCCCGGACGATGCCGGACACGTTCCTCATGTGCGCCTCCTCGAGCGTCGGTTGCCGAAGGGCACGGCCATGAACACGACGAACGCGAGCAGCACCGCCTGACCCAGGCGCCACCACGGCTGAGCGGCCGCGAGGTCGATCTGGAGAGCGCCCGCGGTGGTCGGCACGGCATACGTCGGTTGAGCTGCGCCGGCCACGGGCTCGAGCTGACGGCCGTCGAAGGTCACGAGCGCCTGTCGCGACCACTCGTTGGGCTCGGCCAGGACGACGAAGCGAGGGCCGGCGCCGGCCCGGATCGTCGTGTCGACCGCAGCGTGCGGCCCCACCGTGGGCACGACCTGCAGCAACGCGCCGTCGGCGTCGACGAGCCGGGCCCGGGACGGCGACGTGGCCGCCTCGACACCGGGGGCAGCCGGTAGCGGCTGGACCTTCCAGAGGATGCCGAGCTGGCTCGAGCCGAGGCGGCTCAGGCCCTGCGAGGAGTCCAGGCGCCGAGCGAGCGCGGAGTCGGCCGTCGCACGCACCTGGACGAAACCGATGCCGAGACGGGCCAGCGCCTTGGAGTCGAGCGAGTCGGCGCCCCGGCCTCCGACGATGTTGGCGACGGCGGCGACGAGGGCGGCGTCGTCGGCGTCAGGGGCGTGGTCGAGGTCGCGCAGCGGCTCACCCGGCTCCTGCCCGGCGAGGACGAAGTCGACGACGTCATCGGAGGGCCGCAGCAGCAGCAGACGGTTGCCGAGCGGTCCGCCGCCCTGCTCGACGGCGATGGCCGGCAGGGTGGCCTGGCCGACCGACAGCGTGCGGCCGATCCCCTGGACCCCCCACACGGTGGCGGCAGCGAGGACCGGCAGAACCGCGAGAGCCGCAGCGACCACCGCGGCGGCGAAGCCCCACCGGCGGCCGGGGCGACCCAACGAGGCGAGCACGGCACGGCTGCCCGCCAGGACGCCGACGAGCAGGCCCGCCCACCACAGCTGCACGCCGAGGCCCGCCCAGAGGTGTGCCGGGGCGGACTGGCCCACGCCCGTCTCGGCTGAGCCGAGGACGAGGTGGTCCGAGACGAGCGCGCCCGCGAGCCCACCGACGGCCAGCAGCGCGCCGACCGCCATGCCCACGGACTCGGCGCGAGAGCGCCCGCGCGTCGCGAGTCCGATGACGCCGAGCACGACGAGCGGAGCCCCGAGCCAGGCGGCCCATGTGGTGCCGCCGGTGTCACCGAGCACGTGGGTGAGCACGCCCCACGGGCTGCGGTCGGCGGAGGTCGCGACGAGCCCGGGTCCGGACAGGAGCAGGCGTGGGTCGGTCACGAAGCGCGCCATCCACGGACCGAGGAGGGCAACGGGGACGGTGAGCAGGACGAGCGCTCGCGCCCGTCGCAGTCCCGGCGCCAGGACGAGCATCAGCAGCGCCGCGACGACTGACAGGGCGAGCAGCGGCGGCGCGAAGGCGCCGAGCACGGCCGTGGCGAGAGCCGTCGCGAAGGTGGCCGTGAAGGTGCCGTCGCGACGGGCCGCGAGGCAGAACCCGGCAAGGACGAAGGGCAGCAGCACGTGAACGACCGCCACGCTCACCCGGCCCTGGGCCAGCCCGGACGCAGCCACGCCGGCAGTCCCCCACGCGAGCGCGGCCAGGGCCCGGGCCACCCGTGAGGAGGTGACGACGCGGGCCGCGAGGTAGGTGGACCACGCGGCGAGCGCGGGCGTCAGGAAGAGCAGCCAGGCGATGGTGACGCCCGCGCTCGACCGGCTCTCGGCGAGACCGGGGACGCGCTCGGCCAGCCAGGTGAGTGCCGAGAGCACCGCGAGGTGGGGACCGGACTCGGCTCCCGTGCCGAGCCCCGCACCGTGCCAGGCGTCGCGGAACGCGTGCCACAGTCCCAACGAGTCGGTGGTGACGGGACGCAGCTCGCCACCGGCGACACCGGCGTTCGTGGGCGACAGCGCGCCGGCGCGGATCGTGCCACGCCACGCCGCCACGGTGGCGGCGAGGACGGCGGCGACGGCGAGGAAGCCGGGGTGGGTGACGACGCGACGAGGCAGGGAGGCCGGGAGGTGGTCCAGCGACTCCGACTCGTCTGCGACGGGGCCGGTCTCGATGGTCGCCGCCGCTTCGCGCCGCGCGCGGGTGCGCTCCGGGGTGATCGCGTCCTGGATGTGGTCGATCGTGGTCCGAGCGGCGACCAAGGGGGCGACGAAGAGCGTCCCGAGGTGGTCACGGCGGAGACGTTTCGTCCGTCGTCCGCGCCAGCGGGCGCCGAACGTCGCGAACGGGTGTAGCAGGGCGGTCACGTCGGTCAGCTCGCGCCAGGCCTGACGGGGACGCTTGGCCACGAGCAGCGTGACGGAGGCGACGATCGCCGAGAGCGCCATCCAGATGGCGAGGAAGGGGGCGGCGAGCGGCGAGCACCGGGCCAACGTGACCTGACGGGCGGCCCGGCGGCCGCGGCGCTCGAGCTCGCGCGGTGCCGGGGCGCCGGGTCGGCGTCCCTCGAGGCTCGCGGACGCGTCGCGCACGACGGCGCCCGGGACGACGATGACGCGGTGGCCCGCGAGCTGGGCCCGCCAGCCGAAGTCGAGATCGGCCCCGTGGTCGACGAACACGGGGTCGAAACCGCCGATGTCGTCGTGGACGGAGCGCCGCACGAGCATGCCGCTCGTGCTCACGGCGAGGACGTCTGCGCGCGTGTCGTACTGGCCCTGGTCGGCCTCGCCGCGGACCGACGAGCCGAGCCGGCGTCCCGTGCGCGTGATCTGGATGCCCATCTCGACGAGCTGCCGCGGGTCCTCCCAGCTGACGAGCTTGGGCCCGGCGACCCCGACGGACTTGGACCGCAGCCCGGCCTGGAGCAGCTGGGCGAGGGCGTTGGCCCGGGGCACCGTGTCGTCATGGAGGACCCAGACCCAGCTCGACGATGCGTCCGCCGGCACGGGCAGCGCCTCGATGCCGCGCTCGATGGCCCGGCCGAGCGCCACGCGGGCGTCCAGGCGGATGACCTCGACGGACTCGATCGCCCGGCGAACGCCGGTGTGGGCGTGGGCGATGGCGTTCGACGAGTCGCTGCTCGCGACGTCGACGATGACGAGCCGCGCCGGCGGCAGCGTCTGGGCGGCGAGGCCGTCGAGACACTGCGCCAGCCACGTGGCTCCGTTGTGCACGACGACGATCGCCTCGACGGTCGCGTTCGGCCGTTGCCCCGTGGAGGGAGGGGCGGACAACGACGCGGACGACGCACTCCCCGCGGTGGCGGGGGTGCTCAGGTCTTCGGCAAGCGCTTCGGGCACAGTGGCTACCTTCACCCGGACACCTGCGAGGGGCCGGGTTGGAACCTCACGATCAGACCGCGCGCTTCTTCAGCTTGCGGCGCTCCCGCTCCGACAGTCCGCCCCAGATGCCGAAGCGCTCGTCGTTGGACAGGGCGTACTCGAGGCACTCCGAGCGCACCTCGCATCCGACGCAGACCTTCTTGGCCTCGCGCGTGGATCCGCCCTTCTCGGGGAAGAACGCCTCCGGATCGGTCTGGGCGCACAGCGAGCGCTCCTGCCAGGAGAGCTCACCCTCCTGCTCGCCCGTGTTCGACCAAACCACCATCAAATCGTGCATGACCCCTCCTCGACCCTGACTGCACTGTGTGTCAGCACTGTCGCACCGAGCGAGCCCGCTCTCTGGAGGTTTCGGACAATTACGTCCATTCGTTCCAGAACCACGTCCCCGACCGATCACAACAATGGAATTACATGCGTGTCATATGCCTCACGTCAAGCCCGCGGGTGATATTTGCAGGTTCGAAGCGCCGGACCCACCCCGCGCGACCGGCCCGGGACGGCCTGCTGAGAGGATCGGGGCATGCGCATCACCGCCCTGGCGGGTGGAGTCGGCGGCGCCCGGTTCCTCCGCGGCCTGCACCACCACGTCCGACAGACCCAGCTCCTGACGCCGGATTCCGATCCGGTGCACCTGACGGTGATCGGCAACACCGGCGACGACATCACCCTCTTCGGGCTCCGGGTCTGTCCCGACATCGACACCCTGCTCTACACCCTCGGTGGCGGCATCCACGAGGGCCAGGGCTGGGGTCGGGCCGACGAGTCGCACCACCTCGCCGAGGAGCTCGCCGCGCTCGGCGCCGAGCCCCAGTGGTTCACGCTCGGCGACAAGGACTTCGGCACCCACGTCTACCGCTCGCAGCTGCTCGGGCAGGGTATGCCGCTGAGCGCCGTCATCGACCGGCTCTCCGCCCGCTGGGGGCTCGGAGACCTCGGTGTCCGCCTCCTGCCGATGACCGACACTCCCGTCGAGACCCACGTGGTCGTCGAGCAGAAGGGCGAGCAGCGCGCGATCCACTTCCAGGAGTGGTGGGTGAGGCACCGGGCCGAGCTGCCCGCGGAGAGGTTCGTCGTGGCGGGCCTCGACCGGGCGGCCCCCGCCCCCGGGGTGCTCGACGCGATCCGTGAGGCCGATGTCGTCATCCTGCCGCCGAGCAACCCCGTCGTCTCGATCGGCATCATCCTCGGCGTGCCGGGCGTCAGGGACGCCCTGCGCGGCACTCGCGCCCCCGTGGTCGGGGTCTCACCGCTGGTCGGCGGCCGACCGGTCCGTGGACACGCGGACGTGTGCCTGCGCACCATCGGAGTCGACGAGACGAGCGCCGCTGTCGCCGGGCTCTACTCCGACTTCCTCGACGGTTGGCTCGTCGACGAGGACGACCCGATGCCGGGCGGGGGCCGTCTCGAGGTGGTCCGTCGTCCGCTCCTGATGAGCTCCGTGGACGCGGCGGCCGAGATGGCCGGCGCCGCGCTGGACCTCGGTCTGCGACTGCGGGCGGAGCGAGCGCCGGCGTGACGGGGCCCATCACGATCACGCCGCTGACCGGCATACCCGAGGTCCGCGAGGGCGACGACCTGGCCGACGTCGTGCAGGTCGGGCTCGACCACGCCGGGGTGCGTCTGGCCGACGGCGACGTCCTCGTCGTCTCGAGCAAGGTCGCGAGCAAGGCCCTCGGCCTCGTCACGCACGACCCCGACAAGGACCGTGTCGTGCGCGGTGAGACCGAGTACGTCGTGGCCGAGCGTTCGGTGGGAGCCGGGGTCACGCGCATCGTGCGAGCCAAGGCGGGCCCGATCATGGCGGCGGCCGGCGTGGACGGATCCAACACCGGAGAGCGCGGCGGGTGGCTGCTCCTCCCCCACGACCCCGACGGGATCTGCGAGCAGCTCCACGACGCCCTGGTGGCCCGGCACGGCGTGCGGTTGGGCGTCGTGCTCAGCGACACCGCGGGCCGCGCCTGGCGAGTGGGTCAGATCGACTTCGCGCTGGGGGCGCACGGTCTGCGTGTCGTCGACGACCTGCGCGGGGGCACCGACGCCGACGGCAAGCCGCTCGAGGTGACCACGCGCGCGGTCGCCGACGAGATCGCAGCGGCGGCAGACCTGGCCAAGGGCAAGGTGGCGGCGGTGCCGGCCGCGCTGCTCCGCGGCGTCCCGGAGGTCCTCGTCGACGAGCCCCTCGAGAGGCACCCACGCGGACGCGACCTCGTGCGCACCGGGCCCGGCGACTGGTTCGGCTACGGCCGGGTCGAGGCCGTGCGAGCGGCGCTGGGCATCGAACCGGGCAGCCCGTCGGCGGTGGCAGTCGGCGTGGCGCCGGCCGCCGGCGACAGCCGCCTCGACGCGGTGTCGCGGGCGGTGCGCGCCGCGCTGCACGGTGTCGAGGGAGGCACCGCCGATGTGGGGCGTCTCTCCGTCACCCTCGGCGCCGACAGCCCCTACGAGCTGGGACAGCTCGTCTCCCGGCTGTGCACCGCCCTGTGGTGCGAATGGCTGGTCGGCGCGGCCGATAGCCCGTCGGCCGACGGGCTCTCAGTGGTCGTCCGCATCTCGGGAGCGCACTCCAGCTGACGTCCGGGCGGCGTCAGCCGATGGTGAAGACGACCTTGCCGAAGACATCACCGTCGACCATCCGGGCGAAGCCGTCGCGGGCGTCGGCGAGCGGCATGACCGAGTCGACCACCGGCTCGACGCGGCGCTGCTCGACGAGGCGAGCCAGCTGCGCCAGCTCCTCGCGGGTGCCCATCGTCGACCCGACGACGCGCAGCTGCTTGAAGAAGATCTTCGTCAGCTCGGCCTTGGCCGGGGCGTCGCCCGACGTGGCACCCGAGATGACGATGGTGCCGCCGGGGCGCAGGGAGTTGACCGAGTGCGACCAGGTGGCGGCGCCGACGGTCTCCATGACGGCGTCGACGCGGTCGGGCAGGCGCTCACCCGAGCCGAAGACGCGGTCGGCGCCGATCTCGAGCGCGCGTCGGCCCCGCGCCTCGTCGCGGGAGGTGGCCCACATCCGGTAGCCCGCAGCCGAGCCGAGCTGGATGAGCGCGGTGGCCACGCCACCACCGGCACCCTGGACGAGCACGGTGCCGCCCGGCTGCACGCCGGAGTTGGTGAAGAGCATGCGGTATGCCGTGAGCCACGCCGTCGAGAGGCACGCGGCCGTCTCCCACGACAGCGTCTCGGGCTTGGGCACGACGTTGCCGGTGGGCACGAGGACCTTCTCGGCGAGCGTCCCGTCGTGAAGCTCCGACAGGAGCGTGCGGCGCGGGTCCAGGGTCTCGTCGCCCCGCCAGCCGTCCGAGGGGACGACGGCGTGGACGATGACCTCGTTGCCGTCGGCGTCCACCCCGGCTCCGTCGCACCCGAGGATCATCGGCAGCCGATCCTGCGCCAGGCCCACCCCACGCAGGGACCACACGTCGTGGTGGTTGAGCGCGGCCGCGCGCAGGTCGACCACGGTCCAGCCCGGCCGGGCCTGCGGGTCGGGCCGCTCACCTACGACGAGGCCCGAGAGCGGGTCGGCGGCGGACTGACTGACGGCGTAGGCAGCGAGCATCCCAGCACCATAGTGACCGGTGACCGCCGTGGACACCGGTAGGGTCCTGCCCGTGACAGACAACACGCCCGTGCGCAGCCCAGCACAGCCGGGACCTGCGGCGCCCCGCGGCCGTGCACCCGAGACCTCGTCGTCCGTCCCGGACCGTCCGGCTGGTCGAGGCGTCGATGCGCAGTCGGTGGCCCTCGTGGCCGTCTTCACGGCGCTGCTCGTGGCGGCTGCAATCGTGCCCGGTGTCCCGCTCGGCGGGGCCGGCGTGCCGATCACCCTGCAGACCCTGGCCGTGATGCTCACCGGCCTCGTGCTCGGCCCGTTCCGCGGCGGCCTCGCGGTCCTGCTCTACCTGCTCCTGGGCTTCGTCGGGCTGCCCGTCTTCAGCCGCGGCCAGTCCGGCCTGCAGGTGCTGAGCGGGCCGACGGCCGGATACCTCGTGTCGTTCGTCGTGGCGGCCCTCGTCGTCGGGCTCGCGGCGCGGGTGGTCGTCCGGCGGGCACGCCAGGCGCTCTGGGTGCCCCTGTTGCTCGTCGCGTCGTTCGCCACCACCGTCGTCGTCGTCCACGCGCTCGGCATCGTGGGACTCATGGTCAACCTCCGGCTGCCGCTCTCGGCCGCGGTGAGCGCCGACCTGCCCTTCCTGCCCGGAGACCTGGTCAAGGACGTCGTCGCGGTCGTGGCCGCGGTCGCCGTGCACCGCGCCTTCTCGGACGTGCTCCTGCGCCCGCGCGCGTGATCCCTCAGTGACGGAGGTACGGCTCGACGGGGCCACGGTCACCGTGCCGGTGGACGGCTCCCCGGACCGACGGACGCGTCGCATCCTCGGTCCCGTGGACCTCGTCCTGACACAGCGTCGGGTCACCGTCATCGGCGCCAACGGGTCCGGCAAGTCGACCCTGCTCCGCCTGCTCAACGGCCTCGTGTCCCCCAGCGCGGGTGCGGTCACCGTGGACGGCCTCGACACGGTGCGCGACGGGGCACGGGTGCGCCGACACGTGGCGTTCGCCTTCACCGACCCGATCTCGCAGCTCGTCATGCCGACGGGCCGGGAGGACGTCGAGCTCTCGCTCCGGCGCCTGCACCGGTCACGCAGCGATCGTCGAGCCGCGGCCGAGCAGGTGCTCGAGCGCTTCGGGCTGACCCACCTCGCCGACCAGAGCGTCTACGACCTGTCCGGGGGTGAGCGCCAGCTGATGGCCCTCGCCGTCGTCCTCGCGACCGACCCGGACCTGCTGGTGCTCGACGAGCCGACGACCCTCCTCGACCGCCGCAACACCCTCCGCCTGCACGCGCTGCTCGACGCCCTGCCCCAGACCGTCGTCCTCGCGACCCATGACCTCGACCTCGCCGCAGCCTCCGAGCGCACCCTCGTCGTCGACGAGGGACAGGTCGTCTTCGACGGTGACCCTGCAGCGGCCGTGGAGCGCTACGTCCGACTGGTCGACGAGCCGTGAGAGAGCCGGGACTGTTCACCGCCCACGTCCCAGGCACCTCCGTCGTGCACCGAATGCCTTTGTGGGCCAAGCTCGCCGGCGTCCTCGCCGTCGGGGTCCTGCCATGGGTCGCTGCGTCGGTGTGGCCCCTGGCGCTCGTCACGGCCGCGCTCGCAGGGGTCGTGGTCGTGACCCGGCTGCCCGCACGCCGCCTGCTGCGCTCGATGCGCGGCCTGCTGCCGGTCCTCGTCCTCCTCCTGGCCTTCCAGTGGTGGTCCCACGACCTGGCGTATGCCGTTCGCGTCGTCCTCGGCATCGTCAACGCGTTCGTCGCAGCCGGGATCCTCACCGCCACGACGCCGGTCACCGACCTGCTCGACGGCGCGGTGCGCGCGGCGCGGCCGCTCCGCCGTGTCGTCGACCCCGAGGTCGTGGCACTGACCCTCGGTGTCGTCGTGCGTTCGGTGCCCTGGGTGGCCGGCTCGTTCTCGAGCGTGCGCGAGTCGGCCCGCGCCCGCGGCCTCGACCGCAACCCGCGAGCCGTGGTCGTGCCGACGGTCGTGCATGTCGTGGCGTTCGCGCGATCCACCGGCGAGGCGCTGGCGGCCCGGGGGCTCACCGACCCCGGTGACGACGCTCCCGGCCCGGGTCGGACCGGGAGCGCCCGGCCGGGTTAGCGCGCGGTCTCGGCGACCTGGCCCGCCACCGCGGCGGCCACGGCCGGCGCCACCCGCTCGTCGAAGACGCTCGGCACGATCCGGTCGGCGGTCGGCTCGTCGACGAGCCCGGCGATGGCATACGCGGCCGCGAGCTTCATCTCCTCGGTGATCCGGCGCGCGCCCGAGTCCAGGGCGCCACGGAAGATCCCGGGGAAGGCGAGCACGTTGTTGATCTGGTTCGGGAAGTCCGAGCGGCCGGTCGCCACCACCTCGGCGAAGCGGGCAGCCACCTCCGGGTGCACCTCGGGGTCGGGGTTCGCGAGGGCGAAGATGATGGCTCGCGGAGCCATCCGCATGAGGTCGCGCTCGAGCACCGTGCCGCCGGAGACGCCGATGAGGACGTCGGCGGCGGAGAGGGCGTCACCGATCGTGCCGGTGACCCCACGCCGGTTCGTGAGATCTCGCAGCTCCCGCTTGTGCGCGACGAGGTCCTCGCGGCCCGGTCCGAGCACGCCGCGCGAGTCGACGACGACGACATCGCCCACCCCGGCCGCGACGAGGATGCGGCTCACTGCGACGCCGGCAGCCCCCGCCCCCGACACCACGACGGTGAGGTCCGCGAGGTCCTTGCCGACGACCCGCACGGCGCCCAGCAGGGCAGCGAGCGCAACGATCGCCGTCCCGTGCTGGTCGTCGTGGAAGACCGGGATGTCGAGGCGGGCCTGGAGCCGACGCTCGATCTCGAAGCAGCGCGGAGCCGAGATGTCCTCGAGGTTGATGCCGCCGTAGGTCGGGGCGATCCGCACCACCGCGTCGACGATCTCCTCGACGCTGCCGGTCTCCATGCAGACCGGCACGGCGTCGACGTCGGCGAAGTGCTTGAAGAGCACCGCCTTGCCCTCCATGACCGGCATGGCGGCGAGTGGACCCACGTCCCCCAGGCCGAGGACCGCGGTGCCGTCGCTGACGACGGCGACCGTGTTGCGACGGCTCGTGTAGACCGTGGCCAGCGCGGGGTCGGCCGCTATGGCCCGGGAGACCTGGGCGACACCAGGGGTGTAGAGGAGGGAGAGATCGTCGGCGTCCCGGAGGGCCGACGTGGCGTGCACCCCGAGCTTCCCGCCCTCGTGGACCCGGAACACCGGGTCGCTCGGGTCGAAGAGCCGGGTGATGGGCAACGCACTCATGCTGGAAGCACCTCGTTCGCAGAAGACGATGAGGGCAGGCGCCCTCACTGGTGGAACAGCGCCGGGGGTCTGGCCTGCATGCTCGTTCTCGCGACGGGGGTTGCCCGAAGTGGCCATGATGGCACGCCAGCGGCCACCACCCAAGGGGTGACGCGGCGGTGTGACGGCTCTCTCAGGCCTGGGCTGACCCGTTGCCGATCGACGTGAGCAGCGCATCGACGACGCGCGGGTCGTACTCGTAGCCCAGACCGAGGTAGATGCGTTCGACGGCGGCCTCTCGCGCCCGTGCGCTGCGCGCACCGGCCGTGAGGTCCTCGTAGGCGTTGACGACCTTGACGATGCGGCTCGTCAGCGGGATCTCCTCGCCGAGCTCGCGCACCTGGCGGTAGGGCGTGGTCTGGTGCTCCAGGATCCGGGCTGCCCCGTCGAAGACACCGGTCTCGCGGACGATCGCCACCGTGTCGGCCTCGATGCGGCGCTGGTCGGCCGGTGCCGCGAGGACCGTGGCGCCGCCCGGGATCGGCTCGACGAGGGCGACCTGACCGATGTCGTGCAGCAGGGCGGCGTACTCGAGGTCGAGCAGCTCGCGCTCGGAGAGCCCGAGCTCGCGCCCGACCCGGACCGAGAGGGCAGCCACCCGCTCGGAGTGGCCCGCCGGGGTGTAGCCCGCTACGTCCGTCAGCCGCGAGAGGGTGCGGACGCTCTGGAGGTAGGTGGCCCGGATGCTGACGTAACGGCGGAACGCGAAGAGGGTGAGGACGAGCGGCATGAGGAAGAGCGGCACCGACGCGATCCCCATGGGCGGGGCTGCGAGCGCGATGAGCACCCCGGTGACGGCGACCGCCATCGACATCGCGAACGACGAGCGGACCTCCTCGACGAAGGTGCGCCGGAGGTTGGCGGTCGCGGACAGGGCGCGGAGCACCGAGGTGAAGAGCGTGTCCGCGACGAGGGCAAGGACCGAGATGCCGAGCATCAGGGCGGCCCGCTGCCACGGCGGGAGCGCGTCTGAGGGCGCCTCCGTGCCGGGCGACTGGCCCAGGTAGACGTTGCGATACACGACCGTCACGACGGCAGTGGCCACGAAGCGGCCCGTGGTCTCGACGAGGCTGACCTCCCGCCCGGCCAGCACCCGGGTGGCCGTGGCGATCACCATGGCGACGGCGGTGACGGCGACGACGAAGGCGGCCCCGTAGCCGACGAAGTGCCCTGCCGGCACCTCCGTGGTCAGGGCGAGACCGAACGCCGCGGCCGTGGCGATCGGCGCCGAGCCACGGAAGCCGGGAGCGGACAGCCGGAACCACTCCCCCAGCACGATCATGAGGGCGAAGACGGAGACGACCCCGACGTCGCCGCCCTCGGGGAGGTCGCGATCGACCAGGGTGAGCAGGGCGGTCGTCACCAGGCCCAGGAGGCCGACCAGCAGCGCGACCGGCTCGCGACGAAGGGTGCCGTTCACGTTGCCACCCCGGTGCCCACACCACTGGGCCAGCCGTGCTTCCCGAGGGCCTCGATCGTCGCCGCCCCGACCGCCGGGTCGAAACGACCGGGATCAGAGCGGAGCAGGCGTGCGGCATCGACGACGCGCGCCGGGAGTGTCACGTCCACCGGTCCCGGCATCAGGGCCTCCACCGCAGCCGCCACGGCCACGATGCGGGCGGCGACCGGGATCTCCTGCCCCGCGAGGCCGTCGGGACTACCGCCGCCGTCGAATCGCTCGTGCTGGTGACGAATGCCGGAACGGGCGTCCTCGAGGAAGTCGATGCCCTCGATCATGCGGGCTCCCGCCACGCAGTGCCGGTCGATGGCGCGACGCTCCGCCGCGCTGATGGCTTCAGGGGACCGTCTCAGCAGCCGCGCGGGCACCCCGAGATGGCCCACCTCGTGGAGCGTGGCCGTGTAGCGGACGGTGGCGATCTGTCGGGGCCCCAGACCGAGCTCCTCAGCCGTCCACTCGGCCAGCTGGGCGACCCGGGCGCTCCGCTCGACCGCGGCCGGCTCCTTGGTGCCCAGCGCGGTGACGAGCGTCTCGACGACCCGTTCGTGGGAGCGCAGCTCCTCACCGAACTGGACGAAGGCCCACCGGGCCGCGAGCAGGGGCGCCATGACGAGGAACGCACTGAACGCGCCGAGCCCGGCGGGGTACCAGAGGATGACGAAGAGGAACCCGATGACGCCGTAGCCGATGTAGGCGACCCCGGAGCTGACGAGGATGCGGCGGACGAAGACCCAGAACGGGACCTGCTGGTCGAAGGTCACGGCGCCGGCCACGAGGAACGCGTTGGTCAGGCACTGGACCACGTCGGCGACGATGAGCGGCAGCCCCACTTGCCTGACCAGGTCGGGGAAGCCGCTGACCGACTGGAGCGACGCGACGCCCCCGCACAGGATGTAGGCCATGGCGCCGGCCACACCGATGAGGCCGTTCATCGCGATGTTGAAGGCACGGTGGTACCACCTCATGCGGGACTCACGCTCGATGCTCTGTGACGCGAGCCCGACGAGCCACGCGCCGAAGGGGCCGAGGATCGCTCCTGAGGCGAGCAGGATGATCGACAGGAACGAGAAGCCTATGCGCGAGGTGACTGTGGGCTCGCGGAGGGTGTAGCTCAGCACACCCATGGCCGACAGCAGCAGGAGCGGACCGGCCTCAGGGTGGCGGCCGTAGGCCCAGGCCAGCACCCCGAGGACGACTGACACGACGCAGACGAGGGCGACGTAGCAGAGCAGCCGGGGCGACGAGGCTCGCTGGGCGGGTGTGTCTTTCACGGACTACAGGTAAGACACAACAGATCGGTCCCGCAACCGCGGTGGGAAGCGGGACCGAACTGGTGCGACAAGAGCAGGGTGCCTCAGGGGCCCCACGTCCAGGTGTTGGCGAGCGATGCCATCGCTCGGGTCATGAAGTCGTTGGAGGCAAGGGCGGACAGCAGGGCAGCGAACATTGGGGGCTCCTAGATAGCGTCGATGTTCCGGATGCGTGCGCCATGGAGGGGCGTTGCTCGCGGCAGCACAGAACAACTGAGGTTTCCCTCTACCCCACAATCTCAAACCGCGCGAGCGCACGGAAGTACATCCGGCGCGTTTCGGACGGATCTATACCAAGATTTTACGGTCGGGGACGCAACCCTGTCTCCGAATTGGGCGGTTGAGGGCCCGTGTGGAAGAATCGGGGCTTCGTGCCCGTCGGGTGCGAAGCATCCGCAGGACCAAGGAGAGCCGACGATGAGCAAGCGCGCCCGCAAGCGCCGCTCCCGCAAGGGCAACGCCGCCAACCACGGCCGCAAGCCCAACGCCTGAGCCGCAGACGTCAAAGGCCCGCACCCGATCAGTTCGGGGCGGGCCTTCGTCGTGTCCGAGGTCGTGCTGCCCGAACCGTTCTGCCGGTGAGGAGCACCAGGTCTTTCAGCCGCGGTCGACCTGGATGACGGTCATGGAGATGCGCGACATGATCGTCAGGCGCAGCGCCTCCGGGGCCTGCTCGGACTCGCAGGACCGCTTGATGAGCGACTTGAGGGTCGTGTCGAGGTCGTACTCCTTGAGGCACGGGCCGCACTCGTCGAGGTGGGCCTGGATCTTCGCCACCTCGTCGGGGCCGAGCTCGCCGTCGAGGTACTCGTAGACGCGCAGCAGGGCCTCGGAGCAGTCGGTGTGCGTCCCCGCACCCCCCGACGGGTCGGGCCTGTCCGTCGTCTGGTCACTCATGACTGGCCTCCTTCCGTGCCTGCGGCGACGAAACCGCGCTCGGCGGCATACTCCGAGAGCAGCTCTCGCAGCTGGCGCCGGCCGCGGTGCAGACGGCTCATGACGGTGCCGATGGGCGTGTCCATGATCTCGGCGATCTCCTTGTAGGAGTAGCCCTCGACGTCGGCGAAGTACACCGCGAGACGGAACTCCTCGGGGATCGCCTGGAGGGCGCGCTTGACGTCGCTGTCCGGGAGGTGGTCGAGCGCCTCCGCCTCGGCGGAGCGCAGGCCCACCGACGTGTGCGACTCGGCTCGCGCCAGCTGGTAGTCCTCGATCTGCGCCGCGTCCGACTCGAGGGGCTGCCGCTGCTTCTTGCGGTAGGTGTTGATGTAGGTGTTGGTGAGGATGCGATACATCCACGCCTTGAGGTTGGTCCCCGGCTTGTACTGGTGGAACGCGGCGTATGCCTTCGCGAACGTCTCCTGGACGAGGTCCTCGGCGTCGCTCGGGTTGCGTGTCGTGCGCAGCGCGGCGCTGTAGAGCTGGTCGAGCAGCGGCATCGCCTCACGCTCGAAGCGCGCCCGCCGCTGGGTCTCACTCTCGCTGGCCACGTCGACGCTCGCGTCGGCGCGGGCGAGGTCCTCGGGGTCCGCGAGCCGCAGGGCGGCGCTCGAATCGGTCTTCTTGTCCTTTGCCATCGCCTCCCAGCCTAGACCGGTGGGCTGTGCGAGCAGACCGCGCACGGAGGCAGCGGTCGTGCTGCTCTCGGGCGCACGGGTGGGGCAGGTGACCATGCTCCCTGCAACGACACCTAGCCGGGGAGCATTCCCGCGATCCTCGTGAGCGCCTCGGTGAGGGCGCTGCGTGAGCTCTTGGGGAAGCTGTGGGCGCCGGGCACCTCGAGGAGCTCGGTCCCCCGGGGCAGGTGAGGGCGGACCTCGTCCGGGGTGCCGAAGGCGTCGCGCGTGCCCTGCACGACCCACGACGGATCGGGCGCCAGGGCGAGCTCGTGGGCACGGAGCCGGTCGGGTTGCCCGGGCAGGTGGAGGGGGAAGCTGAGCAGGAGCGCCGCGTCGGCCTCGAGCGGCCCGGCCGTGCGGCACGCGACCCGCGCCCCGGCACTGCGGCCCCCGACGACGAGCGGTCTCGGCAGCCGTCCCCGGCCGGTGACGAGCGCCTCGACGATGGGCACCCAGGCGGCGTCGAGGGTCGGTGGTCGCCCGGCCACCTTGCGCCCCGCCACGAGCCACGGCTGCTCGACGAGCACGACGGCCCATCCCGCCCCGACCAGCACCTCACGGGCGAGGGCGAGGTCGATCGAGCCGAGGCCTCCCCCGGCGCCGTGCCCGAGGACGACGGTGCCGCGCGCGCCGGGCGGGCGCTGGACGTGGGCGCGTCCGGGGCCGCCCGGCGTCTCGATCTCGCGGACCGACACCCGGATCGGGGCCATCACGCGCCGACCACCTCGCCCGTCATGGGGTCGACGACGCCCTCGAGCTCGGACTCGGGGACGGGCTCGACGAGGGCGGGTCCGTTGTTGCGCGTCGCGCCGACGGCGCGACTCACGGGGTGCGCCTCGAAGCGACCGGGTGCGGCGAAGCCGAGGACCTCCTGGACGTAGGCGGGGTCCTTCTCGTCGGGGTCGAGCCACTGCTCCCACTGCTCCGGCTCGAGGACGAGGGGCTGGCGGTCGTGGATGCGGTCCATGCCGGGATCGGCCGCGGTCGTGATGATGGTGAACGTCGTGAGCCACGCGCCAGGGTCGCCGTCGGGCAGCTCCCTGTCGCGCCAGAACTCGTAGAGACCTGCGAACGCGACGGGAGCCCCGTCGGCCCGGTGGATGAAGAAGGGTTGCTTGCGCGGCTTGCCCTTGGAGTCGAGGGCGGTCGGAGACACCTGCCACTCGTACCAGCCCTCCCCCGGGACGATGCACCGCCGCGAGAGCGCGGCCTTGGCGAAGGCGCCCTTGCCGAGGACCGACTCGGCGCGGGCGTTGGTCATGCGCAGACCCATCTTGACGTCCTTGGACCAGGCCGGCACGAGCCCCCAGGTGAGGAGACGGAGCTGGCGGAGCGGGTGGGCCTCCCCGCCGTGGTCGTCGCTCGCGTCCTCGCTCCTTGGCCGGCGCGTCAGGACGACGGGCGCCTGCTTGGACGGCGCCATGTTCCAGTCGGGCTCTCCGGGGGGCGGGGTCTGGGGGTTCTTGAGCACGCTGCGTGAGGGCTCTCCCGTGTGGTCCTGCTCGACGTCGAAGGCCTCGATGAGCTCGTCGGGCCGCGCGCTCGCGGCATACCTCCCACACATGAGCCACAGCGTATGCCGGGGCGACCTCGAGCGGACGGGCGTGGGCGTCGTCCCGTGGGCTGCGGGTATGTCGATACCGTAGGTGCCCACACGTCCACGATGGCCACGACGCGCTCCGGCGCTCTGCGGCCAGAGGAGGAAATCGCATGATCGTCCGCCGTCTCGCCCGTCCGCTGCTCGCGTCCGTCTTCGTCGCCGCCGGCGTGGAAGCGCTGCGCAACCCCGCAGCGCGCACCGACCAGGCCGCCCACCTGCTCCAGAAGGTGCCCGACCAGGTCCCCGGGGTCGAGGGCGCCGCGAAGGATCCCGACCTCTTCGTCCGGGTCAACGGCGCGGCGCTGCTGGGCGGTGGCCTCCTCCTCGCAACGGGGCGTATGCCGCGTCTGGCCTCGACCGTGCTCGCGGCGTCCATCGTCCCGACCACGGCCATCGAGCACGCGTTCTGGGAGGAGACCGACCCCGCCCGCAAGGCACAGAGCCGCAGCCTCTTCCTCAAGAACGTCGGCCTGCTCGGCGGTCTGCTCCTCGCAGCCGTCGACACGGAGGGCCGCCCGGGCCTCGCGTGGCGCGCCCAGCACGCCACGAAGACGACCCGTCGCGAGGCCCGCCACGCCCAGCGGACCGCCAAGCGCGAGGCCCGTCTGCTGGCCCGCCGAGCCCAGGACGTCGTGAGCTGACTTGAGTCCCGCAGAACCATCCCCTCGCCCGACGTCCGTGACGACTGGCCCCCCTGACCGCGCCATCCTGACGGCGGAGCCGGACTGGGCGGCCCCGGTCGCTCGCGGTCCGCTCGATGCCACGGTGGTGCTCCCCGGGAGCAAGTCCCTGACGAACCGCTACCTCGTCCTGGCAGCACTGGCGACCGAGCGCTCACGGCTGCGAGCGCCGCTGCGGTCGCGCGACACGTTGCTGATGGCCGACGCGCTGCGCTCCCTGGGGGTGCGCATCGACGACGTCGCCGCGGAGGGCGAGTCCGTGGCCGGCGAGGTCCCCGACTGGGTGGTCACCCCACCCGAGACGTTGACCGGTGACGTCAGCATCGACTGCGGGCTGGCCGGCACCGTCATGCGGTTCCTGCCGGCGGTGGCGGCCCTGGCCGATGGGCCGGTCCGGCTCGACGGAGACCCGCAGGCGCGGGTGCGCCCCATGGGGCCCGTCATCGACGCACTGCGGGTGCTCGGGGCCGACCTCGACGACGACGCCGGACACCTGCCGGTGACGGTCAACGGCCGGGGTCGCGTGACCGGCGGTGACGTGACGATGGACGCGTCGGCGTCCTCGCAGTTCATCTCCGCCCTCCTGCTCGCCGGAGCCCGCTACGACGAGGGCGTCACCGTGCACCACGACGGCAAGCCCGTGCCGAGCGAGCCCCACATCCTGATGACGGTCGAGACCCTCCGCGACGCCGGCGCGATCGTCGACGACAGCGAGCCCAACAGGTGGCGCGTCGAGCCGTCCGAGATCAACGCCCTCGACGTGTCCGTCGAGCCGGACCTCTCCAACGCCGGGCCCTTCGTCGGCGCGGCCCTCGTCGCGGGCGGCACGGTGTGCGTACCGGGGTGGCCGCAGCACACCACCCAGGCCGGTGACCTCCTCCGCGAGATCCTCGACACGATGGGCGCCGACGTGCGGCTCGACCGCGCTGGGCTCACCGTCATCGGCAGTGGGGAGCTCGTCGGCATCGACATCGACCTGCACGATGCGGCGGAGCTGACACCCACGGTCGCAGCTCTCGCCGCTCTCGCGTCGACTCCGACGTGGATCCGGGGTGTCGCGCACATCCGTGGACACGAGACGGACCGGCTCGCAGCACTCACCGCGGAGCTCAGCGGCCTCGGCGCGCAGGTGGCCGAGACCGAGGACGGCCTGCGCATCGCGCCGGCGCCCTTGCACGGCGGGCGTTTCCGCAGCTACCACGACCACCGGATGGCCACCGCCGGGGCGATCATCGGACTGCGCGTGCCGGGCGTGCACGTCGAGGACATCGGGACGACGCGCAAGACCCTCCCCGACTTCGTGGGGCTGTGGCAGGGCATGCTCGACCGCTCCGGCCCGGCGGTGCGGGCGCGATGAGCTGGCGGGACCTCGACGAGGGTGACATCCGGGTCCGTCCGAGCCGCAAGGGGTCCAGGCCCCGAACGAAGGAACGCCCCGCCCACGTCGACGCGGTCGTCGCCATGGTCATCGGCGTCGACCGCGGTCGCTACACGTGCCTGATCCCCAAGGGCTCGCTCGGCAAGAAGGAACCCGAGCGTGTCGTCACGGCGATGAAGGCCCGCGAGATCGGCCGCACCCGCGTCGTGGTCGGAGACGACGTCGCTCTCGTCGGCGACCTCGCGGGCGGACCGGACGCCCTGGCGCGCATCGTGCGCATCGAGGAGCGCCGCTCGGTGCTGCGCCGCACGGCCGACGACACCGACCCCTACGAGCGCATCATCGTCGCCAACGCCGACCAGCTGGTCATCGTCACGGCGCTCGCCGACCCGGAGCCCCGGCCGCGGATGGTCGACCGGTGCCTCGTCGCGGCCTACGACGCCGACCTCGTGCCGCTGCTCGCCCTGACCAAGGCCGACCTCGTGGACCCCACCGAGTTCCTCGCCAACTACACGCCGCTCGAGGTCGAGCACGTCGTGACCTCGTGGAAGGACGGAGACTTCTCCGGACTGGACGCCCTGCGCGCGAAGCTCTCCGGCAAGGTCTCCGTCCTCGTGGGCCACTCCGGCGTCGGCAAGAGCACGCTCGTCAACGGCCTCGTGCCGGGGGCCCTGCGGGCGACGGGCATCGTCAACGACACGACCGGCCGTGGCCGACACACGTCGACGAATGCCGTGGCGCTGCGCCTGCGCGGCGCCGACGGATCGGACGACGGCTGGGTCATCGACACGCCCGGCATCCGCTCGTTCGGACTGGCCCACATCGACGTCGACCGGATCATCGACCACTTCCCCGACCTCGCAGCGGGCACGGACGGCTGCCCTCGCGGGTGCACCCACGACGAGGAGGAGTGCGCGCTCGACGCCTGGGTCGCCGAGGGCCACGCCGGGCCCGCCGGCGCCTCACGGCTGGAGTCGTTGCGTCGCCTGCTCAGCAGCCGGAGCACGACCGAGGATCACTGAGGGGCAGCGGCATACGCCCTCGGGCCGCGCTCCCCCGCTCGGGCCGATGCCGCTAGGTTGACCCGGTGACCTCCTACGACGATGACCTCCGTCTGGCCCACGTCCTGGCGGATGCCGTCGAGCGGGTGACGATGGCACGCTTCCGCGCAGCCGATCTCGTCGTGGAGAGCAAGCCGGACCTCACGCCCGTCACCGACGCCGACCGCGCGGCCGAGGAGCTCGTCCGGCACCAGCTCAAGCGCACCCGACCACGCGACGCCGTGGAGGGTGAGGAGTTCGAGACGACCGGTCACGGTCCCCGCCGCTGGATCATCGACCCGATCGACGGCACGAAGAACTTCGTGCGTGGAGTGCCCGTCTGGGCCACGCTCATCGGCCTCGTCGTCGACAACGTGCCCGTGCTCGGCCTCGTCGCGGCGCCAGCCCTGCAGCGTCGCTGGTGGGCGGCGACCGGCTCCGGCGCCTGGACCGGCCGCTCGCTGTCGTCGGCCCGACGCATCTCCGTGTCGCAGGTCGGCAGGCTCGGCGACGCGTCCCTGTCGTACTCCTCACTGGCCGGCTGGCGCGTGCGCGGGCGACGTGACGACTTCCTCGACCTCATGGACGACTGCTGGCGCACGCGCGCCTACGGTGACTTCTGGTCCTACATGCTCGTCGCCGAGGGTGCCGCCGACATCGCGGCCGAGCCCGAGCTCGCCGTCCACGACATGGCGGCGCTCGTCGCGATCGTCGAGGAGGCCGGCGGCCGCTTCACCGGCCTCGACGGGCGGGACGGCTGCTGGAGCGGCAACGCGCTCGCGACCAACGGCCTGCTGCACGACGAGGTGCTCTCACGCATCGGCACGTCGCCGGCCTGAGACCGCTGGGTGGTCGGCACTGGGCGGGGTGCCGTGCCAGGCCTAGCCTTTCGGCATGAGCACCGGACCCACCGACAGCACTGCCTCTGTCCCCGTCTCCGTCCCTGTCTCCAGAGCGACGGTCCGCCCTGCCGGCGCGGCGGACGTCTCTCCGGTCGCCGCCGTCGCGGCCGCGACGTTCGAGCTCGCGTGCCCACCGTCGATGACCCGGGACCGGGTCGAGGCGTTCGTCGACGAGGTCCTCTCCCCCGAGCGCTTCGCCGACTACGTCGCCGACCCCACCCGGCAGGTCCTGCTGGCCGAGACCGGGGGGACCGTGCTGGGCTACGCCATGCTCGTCCGCGGCGAGCCGTCGGACGACGACGTGCGGGCCACGATCCGGCTCCGGCCGACGGTCGAGCTGTCGAAGATCTACGTGCTGCCACAGGCCCACGGCACGGGCGCGGCCGCGCTCCTCATGGCCCGGGCCCTGGAGTGGGCGCGAGCGACCGGCGCCGCCGGCGTCTGGCTGGGCGTCAACCAGCAGAACGAGCGCGCCCAGCGCTTCTACGGCAAGAGCGGCTTCGAGCGTGTCGGCACCAAGCGGTTCCTCGTCGGCGGTGTCTACGAGGACGACTACGTGATGGAGCGCGCCCTCGACCCACGCCCCTAGTCGGCCCCCGTGCCGGCTCAGGCGTCCGTGACGACGGTGACCTCGCCCAGGTCGAGGGCCTTGATCGCGTCGAGCTGCGCCGTGGCGTCCCCGACCATGACGATGGTCCACCCGGCGCCCGGAGCGCCAGCTCCGATGCCGGCGCCATCGGCAAACCGCGCGTAGGCCGCGTCGACCCGGCTGCGGTCGACCGTCGCGAGGTCACGCAGGTTGGCCGTGGTGAAGGCCGTCGTGCGACCGTCGAGTGCCATGCTGACGGCTTCGTCGGCGATGGCGTCGGCCGTGGCGTAGCGACCCGGCGCGGTCTTGGAGATGAAGTCCACGCCCGAGCGGATCTCCTTGTCGGTGAAGCCATCTCGGCCGCCGTCGAGGATCTCGACCAATAGCCGCAGCGACTCCGCGGTCGAGTCCGCCCGCACCGAGCCCGAGGTGAGGAACACGCCACCGCGGCGACGGGGACGGAAGCTCGAGCGGATGCCGTACGTGTAGCCCTTCTCCTCGCGAAGGACCGCGTCGATGCGGGCGTTCGGCGAACCGCCGAGGACGAAGCCGAGCACGGGGTAGGGCGCCCAACCGCCCGCGACGGACCGGTCCGGACCAGGCGCTCCGATGACGAGCTCGGTCTGCACGGAACCCGGTCGCGACACGAGCACGATGCGCCCCCGGTCGGGTGCGAGGGCGGCGGCGTGCTGGAGGTGGCGCTCCCGATGGCGGGGGCCCTTCGCCCAGCGGCCCAGAGCCGACTCGACGAGCACCGGCACGTCGAGGCCTCGGAGGTCGCCGGCGACGACGAGGGTCACGCCCGCAGCGACGACGTGCTCGGCATGGAAGGCCGCCACGTCCTCGCGGGTGATGGACGACACCGTCTCGCGGGTGCCGCCGGTGGGTCGGGACGACCGGTCCTCCGGCGCGTAGAAGGTGCGGACGAACTCGAGCCCGGCCCGGTGTGCGGCGTTCGAGCGCTCCTGCTCGATCTCCGCGATCCGGGTGCGGACCTGGCGGGCGACCTCGGTCTGCGGGAAGGTCGGCTCGGTGAGGATCTGGCGCAGCAGGTCCAGCGCCGGCTCGAGGTTGCCCTTGACGACATCGAGGTCGATGGACAGGCCCGCGTCCGCCATGCCCGCACCGAAGCTCACGCCCTTGCGCTCGAGCAGCCGCGCGAACTCCTCGGCGGTGTGGTTCTCCGTGCCCTCGTCGAGGGTGCGCGCCATGATCGAGGCGACGCCCTCACGCTCCCGCGGCTCGTCGCGCAACGACACGGGCACACCGATCCGGACCGACACGACGTACTGCCCCGGGACGTCGTAGGTGAGCAGGCGCAGGCCGTTGGGCAGGTCGTAGGTGCTGCCTTCGGGGAACTCCCACGGCTCGGGTGGGACGACGACGGGGCGGGCGACGGCGGTCATGAGGCCTCCTCGGGGTCCTGGGACGTCGGGTCGGTGAGGTAGCGGACGACGGCCCGGGCCTCGGGGTCGAGCCAGGTCGCCGCGGCGAGGCGCGCCTGCTCGGCGGTCACGGAGCGGATGCGCTCGACGAACGTGTTGACGTATGCCGGGTCGCCCGTCAGCAGCGCGTGGTGGCTGATGTGGTCGGCGCGTTCCTCGATGCTGGCGAGGGCGCTGAGCCACGAACGCTCCGTGTCCGCGATGACGGACTCCAGCTCCGCGGCATCCGGCCCCTCCTCGACGAAGCGACGGATCTCCTCGCACACGGCGGACTCGACCTCGTCGACGTCGGCGCCGGCGGACACGTCCACGGTGATGGTGCCCAGACCGGAACCGTCGACGAGGCCCATCGTCCAGCCGCCCACGGCCACGGCCGTCTCGTCGGTGCGGACGAGACGACGCACGAGCCGCGAGCTCGCGAGGCCGCCGAGGACGTCGACGGCGACCTGGCAGGCGAGGTACTCGGGAGTGGTGTCGACGGGAAGCCGGAACGAGACGTAGATCCGGTCGTTGGGCACGTCACCGACCCGGTCGAGCCGCACGGGCTCGGCCAGCGGCGGCAGCTGCGGGTGTCGAGCACGGCAGCTCAGCTCGATGGCCGGCAGGGGTCCGAAGTACTTCTCGGCGGCGGCGAAGCCCTCCTCCGGGGTGACGTCCCCGACGAGGGTGAGGACGGTGTTGTTGGGTCCGTAGTGCGCCCGGAAGAAGGCGTGGACGTCCTCGAGCGTGGCGGCGTCGAGGTCCTCCATCGACCCGATCGTCGGGTGGTGGTACGGGTGGTCCTCAGGGAAGACGGTGGCGTAGATGTCGATGAGGGCCGACCCGTAGGGCACGTTGTCGTAGCGCTGGCGCTTCTCCTCCTTGACGACGTCCCGCTGGTTGTCGAGGTTCTCCTGCGTCAGCGCGTCGAGCAGGTGGCCGTGGCGGTCGGCCTCGAGCCACAGGGCGAGCTCGAGGGCGCCGGTCGGCACGGTCTCGAAGTAGTTGGTGCGGTCGAACCACGTCGTCGCGTTGAGCCGGGCTCCCTCGTCCATCAGGGCCGAGAAGTGCTCGCCGGAGGCGACGTTGCGGCTGCCCTGGAACATCAGGTGCTCGAACAGGTGGGCGAACCCGGTGCGACCTGGCGTCTCGTGGCGGGAGCCGACTCCGACCCAGAGGTTCACCGCGACGTTGGGCACCGTGTGGTCCTCGCTGACGATGACACGCAGGCCGTTGGCGAGCGTGCGCTCGGCGAGTGGATAGGAGATGGCTGTCACGGGCTCGACCCTATGCGACGCGAGCGCGAAGATGACGGGCCGTCGAACGCCCGCAAGGCCGGACCTTCGTGGAGAATGCGCTCGGCGCACCCGCCACCGACCCGTCAGGAGCCACTCACCCATGACCGACCGCCCCGACCGCACTGCCGCTCCGGGCGGTCGCCTCTCGCGCCTCAAGCCTTATGCGGTTCCCCTCCTGGCGATGCTCGCGTTCTTCCTCTTCCGTGCCTTCACCGCCGACGACGGCACCCACGGCATCCAGACCGGTCAGTGCGTCGCGGCCGTCGGCTCCGACGACTTCAAGAAGGTCGACTGCAAGGACTCGACCTCGCTCGGCAGCGTCTCGTACATCGAGAAGGACGTGTCCACCGAGGAGGCCGCCGCTCTTCGCCTCTGCTCGGCGCACGGTGCCCGGGGCGCCTTCACGAGCGCCGACTCCTCGGGCGGTACCGGCACGGTCATCTGCGTGGCGGACCCCAAGTAGGAGCCGGGCCTGCCCCCCGGATCGGCGGGATATGACCTAACACTTGGTTATGCTCTTTCGCTTTAGCATCACCAGCCGCTATGATCGGTGTCATGGAGGCAGCTGCGGAGACCGACCTTCTCGCCACCATCCGCGCCGCGGTCATCGGCGAGGACCAGGTGATGCACGGGCCCTACGGCCCGCGGCGGGTCACCTACGCCGACTACACCGCCTCGGGTCGCGGCCTGACCTTCATCGAGGACTTCATCCGCGACGAGGTGCTCCCCCGCTACGCCAACACCCACACCGAGAGCTCGGGCACCGGCCTGCAGACGACCCGGCTGCGCGAGGACGCCCGTCGCACCATCCGTGACGCCGTCGGCGGTGACGACGAGACGGTGGTCGTCTTCGCCGGCTCGGGCTGCACCGGGGCCATCGACAAGCTCGTGGGCATCCTCGGACTGCGCATCCCGTCGAACTTCGAGGACCGTTGGCACGCCAGCGACCTGGTCCCCGCCGACCAGCGCCCGGTCGTCTTCATCGGCCCCTATGAGCACCACTCCAACGAGGTCATGTGGCGTGAGTGCGTGGCCGACGTCGTCGTCATCCCCCAGGATCTCGACGGCCACGTGGACATCACGGTGCTGCGGCGGCGCCTGGTCGAGCACGCCGAGCGCCCCCTCCTCATCGGCTCCTTCTCGGCCGCGAGCAACGTCACGGGCATCGTCACCGACACCGACGCGATCTCCTCCCTCCTGCACGAGCACGGCGCCCTCGCCTTCTGGGACTACGCCGCTGCGGCGCCCTACGTCGACATCGAGATGTACGGCCGTGGCGGACCCGGAGTGGCCGACCCCGCGGCATACAAGGACGCGGTGTTCCTCAGCCCCCACAAGTTCATCGGTGGCCCGAGCACGCCCGGCGTCCTCGTCGTGCGCCGCGAGCTCATGACCAACCGGGTGCCCGACGTGCCCGGCGGCGGCACCGTCGCCTACGTCAACCCCGACGACCACGCCTACCTGACCGATCCCGCCCACCGCGAGGAGGGCGGTACGCCTGCCATCATCGAGGCGATCCGCGCGGGTCTCGTCTTCAAGCTCAAGCAGGCGGTCGGCACGCCGACGATCCGCGCCCGGGAGGACCACTTCCTCCAGCGCGCCGTCGCGGCCTGGCGGGACGAGCCCGGCATCGAGATCCTCGGCAACCTCGACGCCGAGCGGCTGTCGATCGTGTCGTTCGTCGTCCGTGGCCAGGGCGAGCGCTACCTGCACCACAACTTCGTCGTCGCCGTCCTCAACGACCTCTTCGGCATCCAGGCCCGCGGCGGCTGTTCGTGCGCCGGCCCCTACGGCCACTACCTGCTCGGCATCGACCTCGAGCGCTCCCACGAGTTCGAGCGCGAGATCGGGCGCGGCTGTGAGGGAATCAAGCCCGGCTGGGTGCGCGTCAACTTCAACTACTTCATCTCCGACGTCGTCGCCGACTACGTCATCGAGGCGGTCCGGCTCGTGGCCCGTGACGGGTGGCGCCTGCTCGGCGACTACGTCTTCGAGCCTGCGACGGGTCTGTGGAAGCACCACGACGGTCCGGTCGAGCCTCCCCTGCGACTGCACCAGGTGAGCTTCGAGCACGGCCACCTCACCTACCCGGCGCAGCACGAGCGGGCCGGCGAGGACGCGCTCGCCCGACACCTGGCCGACGCGCGCGCGATCCTCGCCGCGGCGTCGGCCGAGCCGTGCGACGAGGCCCACGTCAACGTGGACTTCGACCACCTGCGGTGGTTCGACCTTCCCATCCGCAGCCTGCCTCGCTGAGCGACGCCCTACAGCCGTGGGCCGCATCCGTCACGGAGTCATGGCGGCAAACCCTGTGTAGTCGTGGATGGCGACTCCCGCATACGTCTCGTATGCGCTGGCCCCCGAATCCACCTGTGCGAGCTGGTCGTTCATCCGCGTCAGGGTCTGGCCGTGGAAGGTCTGCTTGACCTCGGTCGGGTCGAGCCCGAGCCGCGTCGTCTCCTGGCCGATGCGGGCCGGCTTTCCCAGGTCGGCGGCTGCGGCGAGCCCGGCCGCGGCCACGTCGAGGGTGCCGTCCGTGCCGACCGCGGTGTCGCGGTAGGCCATGAGCGTCACCGCCGAGACCCGGCTCATCGCCTCCCGGTCGAGCGTCGACCGCTCACGTGCCGTGATCCGGTCGAACCAGAACGGGATGTCGATCTCGAGCGGGAGGGTGCCGCTCGCGGACCCGAGTCGGTCGAGCAGCGTGAGGTACGCGGAGATCGTCGTCGACCGTCGCGTGGTCCAGGCTGCCGTCGTCCACGGTTCGACGTCGACGTGCAGTCCGGTGAACAGCCCTGTTGCGACGGCCGGTCGGAGCCAGCGGTCGACCGCCCACGTCGGGTCGTCGACCCAGCCGGGGTCACCGCCGAGGGCGTCGACGTGCAGACCTGCCGACCGGGCCTGCATCACGAGGGCGTGCACCCTCGTCAGGCTCGGGCTCGTCGTCAGGTCGGCGGGCACCGCGACGAAGAGCGTGTCCACTCCACGGGTCCGGGCGAACCGGACGACCGACCCGGCATCGCTCCAGCCCCAGACCCACATGGCGCGACCCGGCGTCGTCGCGGCTCCTGACGACGGCGGAGACGGGGCGACCGATCGGACCATGAGCACGAGCATGGCAGCCGCCATCTGCCGGCACGATCGGGCATGCTGGGCGCATGGACGCGCAGCTGCTCGACGGCGAGCGGCTCGCCGGCCTCACGCGCGCGCCGCTCACCTACGCGGAGGTGGGTGCGACGCTGGGCGTTGAGGGCCTGCCCGCCGGCTACCACCACCTGCGGCGTCTGGCCGTCATCGGTCGGGGGGCCGACGACCTCGAGCGATCCGCCGTGGCGTTGCTCGGATGGGCCGTGCACCGCAGGGCCGGTCTGCGGGTGCTCCCGTCGAGCCCGCAGGTCCACGCTGCCGCGGTCGCAGACCTGCGGATGGGCCCCGGGCCGTTGTCCCTTCGGGCACCGGTACGCGTCGTCGCCGTCCTGGACGAGCCGCGCCGTCGCGGCTTCGCCTACGGGACGCTGCCCGGACACCCCGAGTCGGGCGAGGAGTCCTTCATCGTGTCGATCGGCGACGACGACGTCGTGACCTTCACGGTGCGGGCCTTCTCGCGCCCGGGCGGCATGCTGACGCGAGTCGCTGGGGCCGCCGGGCGGATCGTCCAGCAGCGCATCACCGACCGCTACGTGCGGTCGCTGCGATCGCTGGTGTGACCAGCGATCCCGGATCCGCCTGCGGCACTGGGCCGCTGGGCCGCTGGGCCGCTGGGCCGCTGGGCCGCGGGGCCATGCTCAACCCTTGACGCCTCCCTCGTTGGCGCCACGGATGAAGTAGCGCTGCAGGGCGAAGAAGAGGAGTGCGACGGGGATCGTCGTGAGCAGGGCGGTACCGAGCTTGAGCGGGTACTGCGTGCCGGCGCCCAGCTGGCCGCTCGTCATGCTCGCCAGACCGGTGACGAGCGTCTGGTGCTCCGGGGTGCCCCTGGTCACCACGAGGAAGTGGGAGAACTCGTTCCAGGACCCTTGGAAGGACAGGATGGTCAGGGTGATCAGGGCCGGCTTCGCCATGGGCAGCACCACGGACCAGAAGGTCCGGAAGATGCTCGCGCCGTCCATGCGGGCGGCCTCCTCGATCGACACCGGCACGGAGTCGAAGAACTGCTTCATGATGAAGACGCCCGCGGCGTCGACGACGAGGGGCAGGATCATGGCGGTGTACGTGTCGTAGATGCCGAGGTAGTTGACCATGAGGAACTTGGGGATGAGCAGGGCCACGCCCGGGACCGCCATCACCGCGAGCAGACCGGCGAAGACGGCCTTGCGACCGCGGAAGTGCAGCCGCGACAGCGCGTAGCCGGCCAGCGAGTCGAGGAAGACCCGGGCCGCCGTGACGACGATGGTGATGAGGACCGAGTTCCGCACCCACGTGGTGACCGGCACCGACGCGTCGCCGGTCTGGCCGAAGATCCGCTGCCACACCTGCGCGGTGAACGGGTTGGGTACCAGCGACAGCGGGTTGTTGGCCGCGTCGGGGTCGGTCTTGAACGACGTCGAGATCTGGATGAGGAAGGGATAGATGAACAGGACGGCGAAGGCCAGCAGCGCCGCGTACAGCACGATCGTCTTCACGGGGTTGGACGTGCGGGCGTTCACTTGCGGCCTCCGAGTCCGAAGAGGGGCTTGCGTTCGTCCTTGTCGGTGAGCACGTGTCGCTGGACTCGCGTGAGGACGATGATGATGAGGAAGACGACGAAGGCCATGGCCGCCCCCGAGCCGTAGCGGAAGTTGCCGAAGCTCTGCTGGTACGACAGGAACGCCGGGCTCAGCGTCGTCCCCGCCGGAGCGCCCTTGCCCATGACGTAGATCTGGTCGAAGACCTGCCACGTCCCGATCAGCCCGAGCGTGATGACGAGGAAGAGCGCCGGCTTGATCATCGGCAGCGTCACGTGCCGGAGCTTCTGCCACCCGGTGGTGCCGTCCAGGGCGGCCGCCTCGTCGATCTCGACGGGAAGGTCCTGCAGCGCCGCGATGAACATCAGCATGAAGGTGCCCGACGTCGTCCAGATGACGAGGAAGATGATGACGAACATCGCGACGGACGGGCCCGACAGCCAGTCCCAGATGCTGCGGCCGAGGACCTGGCCCTGCGCCCACCCGGGGTTGTCCACCCCGACGGCGTTGAAGGCCAGGTGCAGCAGTCCCCGGCTGTCGCTGAACCACTGCGGCCCGTCGATCCCGAAGAAGCTGAGGAACGCGTTGACGGCGCCGGTGTTGGAGAAGAGGAACAGGAAGACCGTCGCGATCGCGATCGAGCTGGTCACCGATGGAAAGTAGAACGCGGTGCGGAAGAAGCTGCGGCCCTTGAGCATCGAGTTGTTGACGAGCAAGGCGAGTCCGAGCGCGAGGACGGTCTGCAGTGGAACGACGAGCAGCACGTAGTAGAACGTGTTGCCGATGGACTGCATGAAGTTGTCGCGGGTCAGCCCGTCCCGGGCGAAGAGGTCGGTGTAGTTCTTCAGACCGACGACGTCGGTGCCCTGACCGACCGCGAAGGGGTTGGTGTTGCCCTGCCAGTTGGTGAAGCTCACCCACAGCGCCATGCCGATGGGGATGACGAGGAAGAGCCCGAGGATGATGATCATCGGGGCCACGAAGATCCATCCCGCAGTGCCCTCACGACCGCGTAGGCCGCCACGGGTGCGGCTGCGGCGAGCGCCCGGCACGCCGGCCTGACCGGTCGGAACGCCGGCCGAGGCCGAGGCCACCTGGCCGGCCCGCGCCCCCGCGGGAGTGACGAGGTCCTCGACCGGACGCTCGTCGTCGATGCGGGCCATGGTGCCCTCCTGTGGGATCAGTGACGCGATGGGGTGGCGTCCGCCCGTCGGGTGGGCGGCGGACGGACGCCACACGGGGGATCAGCCGGCGAGCGCCGCCGTGCCGTTCTTCTGCAGCTCCGCGAGCCACGCGTTCGGGTCGCCGCCCTTGCCCATGGTGGCCAGCTCGGAGTTGAACTTGGCCATCACCTCGTCGAAGCCGGGCAGGTTGACCGGGCCCTGGGCATACTGCCCACCGGCGACGAAGGCCTGCGACTCGGGGTACTTGGCCGCGAAGGCCTTGGCCCCTTCCTCGGTGGAGGGCATGACGCCGAAGGCGTCGGCGAAGGCCATCTGCTGGTCCGTCGTGATGAGCGACTTCACCAGGTCGACCGCCTGCCCCTGGTTCGGCGACTTGGCGGCGATGCCCCAGCAGTTGCTGAACAGCAGGGTGCCCTTGCCGGCCGGTCCTGCGGGGAGCTCCACGACCTTGTACTTGAGGTTCGGGTAGTCCTTCTTGGCGCCGCTGATCCAGTTGCCCTCGATGGTCATCGCGGCAACACCCTTGCCCAGCGCCTCGCCGCCCCAGCCGGTGGCCGGTGAGGTGTCGGAGCTGAACTTCAGGACGCCTTCCTTCATCATCTTCTGGACCTGCGCCAGACCCGCCTTCGCGGGCGCGCTGTCGGCCGTCATCGTCTTGCCGTCGGGCGAGACGATCCAGCCGCCGGCCTGCTTGATGAAGGCTCCGCTGCGGTTGATGTCGTTGCCGAGGACGAGGCCCGTCACCTTCCCGGACGTCAGCTTCTTGGCGACCGCCTCGAGGCCCGCCCAGTCCTTGGGAATGTCCGCGTCCGTGAGCCCGGCCTTGGTCCAGAGGTCGGTGTTGATCTCGAGGGCCAGGGTCGAGTAGTCCTTGGGCGCGCAGTAGAACTTGTTGTCGTAGGTGAAGGTCTGCACGAGGGCCGGCAGGAACCCGGCATCCTTCACCTGGTCGCCGTAGGCGTAGAGATTGCCCGCCTTGGCGAAGGTGCCGACCTTGGAGGCGTCGGTGTAGAAGACGTCGGGCGGGGTCGTCGACGCGAAGGCCTGACCGAGCTGCTGCCCGAGGTCTGCCGCGGCGATGACCTCGACCTGGTTCCCGGACTTCTTCGCCCAGGCGTCGGCCGCCTTCTTGACCGCCGTGGTCTCCGCATCGCCGGAGCTGCCGATCATGATCGTCAGCTTGACCGGGCCCTTGCCGGTGCTCTGCGGCGCGTTGTTGCTGCTGCCACTGAATCCGCCTCCGCCGCAGGCGCTCAGGACGAGCGCGCCGGTGGCTGCGAGCGCGAGTGCGGCTGCACCTCGCGTGCTGGGTGCTCTCATGTCACTTCTCTTTCCGTGTCATGCGGTCGCCCGCAGGTTTCGAGCTGGATCTGACGACGAGCTCGGGGGTGAGGAGGAGACCACCCGCGGGATCGCGGGAGTCGGAACCGGTTGCGAGCATGTGGAGCACGCGGTCGGCAACGCGGTCGAGGGGCTGGTGGAGGCTGCTGAGGTCGAGCGCGTGCGCGATGTCCGTGTCGTCGAAGCACACGATGCCGACGTCGACGCCCGGCGACAGCCGGCGTTCGACGAGGACGCGCCAGACACCCAGGGCCAGCGCGTCGGAGGCGCACACGATCGCGGCACCAGGTCCGAGGACATCGAGAAGCCCGGCCGCGGCGCGGGACGCGGACTCCAGCGCCTGCGGGCTCGTCGCCTGCCACCCCGGGTGCGCCAGGCCGAGCTCCGCGGTGGCCCGTGCCCAGCCGGAGCGACGGTCGTCACCGACGGGAGAGCCCTCCGGCCAACCGAGGTAGCCGATCTTCTTGTAGCCCTGCGCCGCGAGATGATGCACGGCCGCCTCGATACCCGACGCACCGTCCACGTCGACCCAGGAGGTGATGCTCGGGTCGTCCCACACGCGACCGAACGCGGCATACGGCACGTGGTGGGCGTCGAGCCAGCCGGGTCGCGGGTCGTTGCGGCGGGTGTCGGTGAGCACGAAGCCGTCCGCGACCCGACTGGCGACGAGCCGCTCGTAGGACGGGATCGGCTCGGTGGGGTCCGGCGCCGTGAAGGGCACGATGTGCGATCCCCGGACGGAGGCTCCCCCCGTCAGCTCGATGAGGAAGGTGTCGATGATCGAGCCGAGCCGTCCGAAGCCCGCGGAGTTCAGCTCCAGGCCCCAGGCGCCGGCCCGCTCCTGCTTGAGCGACTGAGCCGCTCGGTTGGGGCGGAAGCCGAGGATCTCGATCTGCGCCTGGACCCGGGCCAGCGTGTCGGCGGCGACGCGCTCCGGTGCGTTGACGACGTTGCTCACGGTCTGGCGGGAGACCGACGCGGCGCGTGCCACATCGTTGATCGTCGTCCGCCGCGTGGCAGAAGAACTCGAAGTCACCCTTGACGCCGTCTCTCCGAAGTGGAACGTTCAAACCGTGGCGATTTAAACGTATTTATGGCCATCCGGATACTGTGCTCCCCGTGCGGCCGTGTCAAGAGGGCGCGTCGCTTCCGCAGAACACGTCGCAGGCACGAGCACGAGCTGGAGGGCCCATGACCACGCACCGCACGGACGGCGCCGCGAGCGCAGAACCGACGACGGCGCCGGTGGGCCAACAGCCCTGGCTGCACGACCTGGCCATCTGCGTCGACGGCAACGGCACGGCCCTCAGCGAGACGGACGGGTCGATGCGGGGACGCGGAGCACACGGCTTCTTCGTCGACGACCAGCGGTCCGTCTCCCACTTCACCGTGAGCCTCGGAGCGGCGCAGCTCGTGAAGGTGGCGCACTCCAGCCGCGGCCCGCGCAGCGAGTTCTTCACCTCGGCCCGCGGTCTCGGTGACCCCGGCCCGGACCCCACCGTCGAGCTGCACCGCCGCCGCCGCGTGGCCGGCGGGACCCTTCGCGAACGAATCTCCGTGGCCTCCAGAGCCTCCCGGGTCGTCGATGCCCCGCTCGTGATCAGGCTCGGTGGCGACGGCGCGGACATCGGCCCGGTCAAGGCCGGCGTCGCGAGCGGCGAGCTGCTCGAGGCCCATCCGGGGCACGGGGACGGGGCGAGCCCGACCGTCGGCCAGGGTGCGGCCGCTCACTGGCAGAGCGAGGCGCAGTCGGTTCGCGTGATTTTCTCCCCCGCCCCGGACCACCTCGATGTCGGCCCGGACGGCGTGCTGGCCACCTTCGCCCTCTCGATCGCTCCCGGGACCGAGAGCGAGGTCGAGGTCGAGGTGCAGACCGAGCGCCGACGCGAGAGCCACTTCCCGGCCGACAGCGGCTCGGGCGCCGTCGACTGGCCGGAGAGCCTCCAGGTCGACGCGAGCGACCCGCGCCTCGGCAAGCTGCTGGAGGCGTCGATGGCCGACCTCCGCAGCCTGCTGCTGAGGGATCCCGCCGACCCCCGCGACGTGTTCGCTGCTGCCGGAACCCCTTGGTACCTCACGCTTTTCGGCCGCGACTCGCTCTGGACGGCGAGGATGATGCTGCCTCTGGGAACGACGCTCGCCTCTGGCACGCTCCGAGCCCTCGCCCGCCGTCAGGGCACGAAGCATGATGCCGACACGGCGGAAGCGCCGGGCAAGATCGCCCACGAGCTGCGCCGCACGGCATACGAGGACGTGTCCGTGGACTTCAGCCTGCCCCCGGTCTACTGGGGCACGGTGGACGCCACGGCTCTGTGGATCTGCCTGCTGCACGACGCGTGGCGCTGGGGCATGGACATCGACGAGGTGCGCTCCCTCCTCCCGCACCTGCGCGCGGCGACGTCCTGGCTGACCGACCTCGCCACGCCCGACGAGGACGGCTTCATCAAGTACGTCGACGAGAGCGGCCACGGCTTGGCCAACCAGGGGTGGAAGGACTCGGGCGACTCCATGCGGTTCCGGGACGGGTCGATCGCGGCCTCCCCCATCGCGCTCATCGAAGCTCAGGCGTATGCCGTCGAGGCGGCCGTCGGCGCAGCTGCGCTCCTGCGGGCGCTCGGTGACCACAGCACGGATGGGCCCGCGTCGAACGGGGACCGGTCGGAGCCCTCGGACCCGTCGGACCTGGCACGGGCGGTGGAGCTCGAGCAGTGGGCCGACGGGCTCCAACAGCGCATCCGGTCGCGGTTCTGGGTCGGACCGCCCGACGAGCGCTACCTCGCGATGGCCATCGACGGCACGGCCCGTCCGGTGGACGGCGTCGGGTCCAACATGGGCCATGCCCTGGGCACCGGAGCGCTCACGACGAGCGAGGCCAAACAGGTCACCGACACGCTCGTGGGCTCGAGGATGCTCGGTGACTTCGGCATCGCCACGCTGGCGACCGACAACGGCGGTTTCAACCCCATCGGTTACCACACGGGATCGGTGTGGGTCCACGACACCGCCATCTGTGCCTGGGGCATGGCGCGGGAGGGCCATACCGCCCAAGCCGCCGTGGTCGTGGGCAAGCTGCTGGACGTCGGGGAGGCGTTCGACTACCGGCTCCCCGAGCTCTTCGCCGACTCGGCGACGCTCGGACAGTGGGCCCCGTACCCAGCATCCTGTCGCCCCCAGGCGTGGGCGGCCGCGTCGGCCGTGGCGATGCTCACCGTGGCGCTCGGGATCACGGTCGACGTGCCGGGTCGCCGCGTGCAGGTGCGACCGCCGTCGCCTCAGCCCTTCGGTGCCCTGACGGTGAAGGGCCTGCGCGTCGGCGAGGCCACCATCTCCGTCACGGTGGACACGTCCGGCGACGTGACCGTCGAGGGGCTGCCGTCGGACTTCACCCTCGACGTGCCGGACGATCTTCCGGACGACGCCTCGCGCGGCGCACTGATCGGCGGCGGCTGACGCGCCGGCTCAGCGCGCCGCCTCAGTGCAGGAAGGTCTTGGCCGCCACCATGACGACCCCGAGCAGCCCTGCGGCGAGCGACTCCCCGAAGGCGATCCGTGGGCTCGACCCGACATAGCGGGCCGACAAGTAGCCCACCGTCCCGAGCTCGGCGACGGTGAGCCACAGTGCGAGGTTGACCGCGAGGGCGGTGTCGGCGCCGAACAGTGAGGCCACGACCACCAGCGCCAGGGCAGGCACGCCACCGACCAGCACGCGGGACTCGTGACGTGCCGCAGCGACCAGACGCTTCGGCAACGGTGACCGCCCGGCGTGAAACGGTTCGGAGAAGGCCCGCACGTAGATGTCGGCCAGCCAGTAGACGACGAGCACGAAGACCGCCGCGACGAGGACCCGAGCCGTCGACGGGACGTGGTTCGCCGTGGCGCTCATGACGGCGCCGGCGAGGATGGCGCCGTAGAGCAGACCCGCCGGGTTGCCCTGCGCGATGAGGCGCGCGGCCCGCTCCCTGACCGTCTCCGCCATGGTGTCGGCCCCTCGTCGCGCTCCACCGGTCGTGGAGCCTAGGGGCCAAGACTGCCGCGAGGGAACGGCATCGCGCCAGTGCTTCGGGCCAGACACGACGAAGGGCCCGGATCTCTCCGGGTCCCTGCAGCGGCTCCTCAGTCGCGGAACTGGCTGAAGGCACTGGCCGGATATGGCGGCAGCCCGGTCAACGCCATCGTCGCGACATCCTCAGCCTGCTTGAGTCGGGTCATCCCGCCGCGGCGCAGAGCGAGGACGGCGGGGTTCGTCGACGTGTAGATCGTGTCCACCCGGCCGGTGAGCTCGGCGGCCCGCACCTCGAAGGGCTCGAGCCGCTGACGAAGCGTGGCACGCAGCCGGGCCAGGTCCGCGGTGAGCCGGTAGTACGCGTACGACTCCGGCCGGGACTTGGCCAGTCGCGCCATCCACACGGCGAGCTGGACCTTGACCGCGTCGAGGTCAGCGCCCGGGGCGTCCGTGTAGAGCCGTCCCACGAAACGGCTGTCCATGAGCAGCTCACCGTTGAGCACCGCCTGCGCCTCCTCCGGGTTGCGCGCGCCGTAGGGCCGAGCGACTGCGACCGGTGCGCTCTGCGGGATCTCCCACGAGGTCCACCCGCGATAGACCCCGACCTGTAGAAGCGTCGCCTCCGCCTGCGCAGAGAAGGTGAACCCGGGCACCAGCGACGTGAAGAGCGGGTCGACCCAGTTCCCCTGGGCGTCGAGCATCCCGCCGCACACCCGCCAGCTCATCAGGTGGGCGAACTCGTGCGCGACCACCTCCCCATCGGGGCCGTGCCCGACGTATGCGTACACCGGGTCCGTGTCGGCGGCCCCCTTGACGACGTCCACCAGAACGAGGGCGTTCGGTCCGGTCGTGCTCCCGGCCTGGTCGGGCGCGTTGATCCCGACGAACGCGATGATGGAGCGCGTCAGCTCGTCCGGTGGGGTCACCGAGAGCTGGCGGAGCGAGTTGAGCATCGTCGCGCGGACCACTTTGTTGTCGCCGACCTTCTTCTCCTGCACGGGCCGTGTCTCGTTCCACACGATGTCCTGGGCGAGTCCGAGCTGCGGGTCGGGCGTCGCGGTCGGGCGTGGCACCGAGTACAGCGCGCGTGCCCCGCTGCCCGCCAGGAGCGTGGCGGCGAACGACTCGTACCGGCCCAGCGGCAGTGCCCGCGGGCCGAGGGCGTCCCTCTCGAGGGTTTCGTAGTCCGCGAGGGGTAGCCGCATGAAGTTGTGCTCGGACCGGAACCGGGTCACGGCCGCCGCGGCCGCCTCGACGCGGCCGGCCAGCTCCTCCACCGTCAGGTCGGTGCGCTCCCGATGCCCGAAGAGCGCCTGCCATGCTGCCTCGACGTCCGGCGTCCGCACTCTCGTCGAGCACCGGTCCCGGGTCAGCGGCAGGTGCCCCAACAGGGYTTGGACGCGTGCCGACGGGATGACGGGGACCGGTGAGATGTCGCGTGCGGCGACGGGGGCGGCAGCAGACGCCGACGGTCGAGCAGTAGACGTTGAAGGCGTCGCTGCCGACGTCGACGGGCGTGCCCCCGACGCCTTGACCGACGTGGACACGGTGCGGGCGAACGGGCCGACAGGCGCTGCAGTCCCTGCCCCGTCGCAAGCGGCCACGACTGGCCCCGCTGCCAGAAGGCACACCAGGACCACGGTGCGCGACGACGGGAGCACGCGTTTCGGTCGCGTGATGTTGCGAGGCATGGATCGATCTTCGTGGCGCCACCCGACCGCTGTCCGCGAATCCACCAGATGACGAAAGCCCCCCAGGCGAACCTGGAGGGCTTTCGTTGAACACTACAGTCGCAATGTTGCGTAGTAGCGGGGGCAGGATTTGAACCTGCGACCTCCGGGTTATGAGCCCGGCGAGCTACCGAGCTGCTCCACCCCGCGTCGGCAAGAGCAACGTTACGCGAAACCTCCTGCAAGACCAAATCGAGGTGACACCGCGCTACGAATCAAGCCACAAGAAGCCGAAAGGCACTGTGGCAGCGGGTGATTCGCATGCTGCCACAGTGCCTTCGGATGTTGGCCCCGGTCAGGGCTTGGCGGTCGCCTTGCCCTGCGGCGAGGCGTCGACGGCCCGCTGGAGAGCGTCCTTGAGCTCGGCCTGCGCCTGACCGTATGCCGCGAAGTCGCCCTTGCGCAGCGCCGCCTCCCCCTGGACGTAGGCAGCCTGAGCGTCCTTGAGCGCCTTGGACAGCGCCGCGGAGTCCGCGCTGCCCGCCGGAGGCGGCGTCGCAGTGCCCGACGGTGTCGGCGTCGGTGTGCCACCCGGCACCGGGGCCGGCGTCGGCGTCGTCCCGGTGTCGCCGGCCTGCGCGCCCGACGAGCCGCCGAAGAGGTCGTTGAGCGCCGCGTCGAGCGAGCCAGCCCAGGCGATCTTGTCGCCGAAGGCGACCGCGACGGCCGACAGTCGCGGGTAGGTGCCCGAGCCCGTCGATCGCGCCTGGACGTAGATCGGTTGGACGTAGAGCAGCCCCCCGCCGACAGGCAGCGTCAGCTGGTTGCCGAAGATGACGCTGGCACCCGTCGACGAGGTCGTCGAGATGAACTGCGCCAGCGTCAGCTGGCGGCCGAGCGACGCGTCGTTGGAGGTGACCGTCGAGGTGCGCATGTCGTTGTAGACCTGCCCCGGCCCGTTGACCGTCCCGCCCGTCGTCTCGAGCAGACGCAGCTTGCCGTAGTCCGGCGACTTCTTGCCGGTCTGGCTCCCGGCGTCGCCGTCCACGGCGAGGAAGCCCGACAGCACGTTGCGGTCACCCGTCGGCATGAACGTCGACGTGAGCGAGAACGCCGGCTTCGACTGGTCGGGCATGGCGAGCGAGAGGTAGTAGGGCGGCTGCATGAGGGCGTCGGCCGGCTGCGTCGGGTCGTCGGGCACGCGCCAGAAGTTCTGGCCGCCGTAGAACGAGCTCGCTTGCGTGTCGTGGTATTTCTCCAGCAGCTTGCGCTGCACCTTGAAGAGGTCCTCGGGGTAGCGCAGGTGCGCCATGAGCGAGCCCTTGATGTCGCTGAGCGGCTTCACGGTTCCGGGGAAGATCGACATCCAGGCCTTGAGCACGGGGTCCTGCTCGTCCCACTGGTAGAGCGTCACGGTGCCGTCGTAGGCGTCGACGGTGGCCTTGACGGAGTTGCGCACGTAGTTGACCTGGCCGGCCTGCACGGCACGTACGGCCGTGCGAGTGCTCGTGACGGCGTCCTCGGTGGCGGTGTCGAGCGTCGTGTTCTCCGAGTAGGGGTAGCTCGCCGACGTCGTGTAGCCGTCGAGGATCCACTGCACCCGGCCGTCGACGACGGCGGGGTAGGCGTTGCCGTCGAGGGTCAGCCACGGCGCGACCCGCTGCACGCGCTCGCGCGGCGTCCGGTGGTCGAGGACCCGCGAGTCGTTGGTCACCGCGTCAGAGAGGAGGAAGTTGACCTCCCGGTACTTGACGGCATACGCGAGGCGCTTGATGGCGTCGAGCTGCACGCCGCCCGTGCCGGCGTAGGTGTAGCTGATCTGCCCGGTGCCGTTCGGGTCCGGGTAGTCGAACTCCTGCTTGTTGCCGCCGACGACGGAGTACTCCGGCGAGCTCTCACCGAAGTAGATGCGCGGTTGGTACTTCCCGAGCGCGCCCGTCGTGCCGATCTGCGACTCGATGAACGTCGGGCGGCCGTCGGGCTCACGGGTGTTGCCCTTGGCGGCGACGACGCCGTAGCCGTGGGTGTAGACGGTGTGGTCGTTGAGCCAGTTGCGCTGCGCGTCGGGCACACCGTTCAGGTCGAGCTCGCGGGCGGCGATGACGGTGTCCTGCGACTTGCCGTCGATCTGGTAGCGGTCGACGTCGAGCACGTCGGCGAACTGGTAATAGCCCTTGCTCGCCTCGAGCTGCTTGAACGTCGGGCTCACGATGTTGGGGTCGATGAGTCGGATGCCCGGCACGGTCGCCGCGTCGCCGCGCAGCTGGCCGGGTGCGGCAACGGTCTTCGTGTCGTAGGGGTCGGGCGTGATGCCGGAGAGCCCGTAGGCCGCGCGCGTCGCGTCGATGTTGCGCTGGATGTAGGTGACTTCGAGGGATTTCTCCGACGGCCGCACCTTGAGCGACTGCACGAGCGCCGGGTAGATGCCGCCGACCGCGACGACGAGGACGGCGAGGACGGCGACACCGACGAGCGGGAGGCGCCAGGAGCGGGTCCAGATCGTCGTCAGGAACATGATGGCGCACATCACGGCGGCGACCGCCAGGATGCCCTTCGTCGGGATGATCGCGTGCGACTCGGTGTACTGGATGCCGGTGATCTTCGTCGACTCTGCGGTCGCGAGGTTGTAGCGGTCGATCCAGAAGGCCACGGCCCGCACGAGGACCAGGACCGCCGCGATGACCGACAGGTGCACGCGAGCGGCCTGGGTCGAGCGCATCTTGGACCCGGCGACGATGCCGCCGTAGAGGTAGTGGGTGAACGCGGCCGTGATGAAACCGATGACGAGGATCATCGTCAGGAACGCGACGACGAAGTTGATCCACGGCAGGTCGAAGACGAAGAAGCCGATGTCGAGCTTGAACTCGGGGTCCGTCGTGCCGAAGGGGCTGCCGTTGCGCCACAGCAGGAAGGTGTCCCACTGGGTCGCCGCCGAGAGGCCCGCGAAGAGACCGACGGCGAGCGGCGCCGCGACCGTGGCGGTGCGGCGCATCGGCTCGACGAGCTCGCGGTAGTGGTCCATGGCCTGCGTCTCGGGCGACGGGGCGTAGATCGGACGGTTCCGGTAGGCGAAGTGGATGCTCGACCAGACCATCGCCGCCGTCAGCAGACCCCCGACCAGACCGAGCAGGATCTTCGTGACGAGCTGGGTCGTGAAGACCCCCGCAAAGCCGACCGACTGGTACCACAGCACCTCGGTCCAGAACTGCGCCGCGAGGGCGATGACCACGAGCAGGACGGCCGTCACGACGAGCGCCGTGACGAGCGGACGTCGGGTCGGCGGCAGCGTGGCCGCGCCGGGACGCTTGGGCGCGCCGGAGTCGTCGTTGTGGGAGTTGCCCGGCGGGGGGCCGAAGTTGCTGTCGCTCACGTGGAGTGCCTTGGGTGCTGGGGCGGGCGGGTGGTCGAGCGGACCCGTGGGCGACCTCCTCCGGCCGCCTGCGGCAACCATAACCCGCGGTCCAGCGGCACCCACCGCGTGATACCGCAACGTGACCGGACGGGAACGCGCGGGTCCGCACGGACCCTGCTCGCGGCATACGGCAGCATGGGCACGTGAACTCGCAGCCCGTCATCGACCCCCTCGCCATCGCCGCCCTCGATACCGAGCGCCACGTCGCCGCCGCGGGCTGGGACCAGCCGGCCCGCCTCTTCGCGCTGGTGCGCACGGCCGACCTGCTCCAGCGTGAGCCGCAGCTGCGCGAGCAGATGGGGCCCTCCGACCTCGCCGAAGGAGCCCTGACCGCCATCGAGCAGGAGGGCCTGCCGACGACGAGCTCCCTCGAGACCCTGCTCGGGCGGCTCGCGTGGCCGGACGAGGTGGACGGCTGCGCCTTTGCGATCGAGCGCATGGTCGTGCCGCCGGAGGCCGAGCGCGAGCTGCCGGCTCGCGGCGAGGACGCCGTCGACCACCTCGCGGCCCATCCGGACCGCAAGGACGTCCGCCTCGTGGTGGCCGTCCTGCGCGACGGCGCGTCGATCTGCCTGCTGCGCCAGCGCGACCATGACTCAGATGACGCCGTCGCGACCGGCAAGGACATCGCCCCCGGGCTCGTCGAGGCCCTCAAGGCGAGCTTCGAGGACTGAGCCTCAGCAGCGCGGCAGCGAGGCCGTCTGGCCCCGGGCGATCTCCTCGACGGCGGTGCGGGCCTCTGCGAAGGTGCCGACCTTGAAGACGTCGAGGCCGTCGGGCACGTGCCCGACCACCTCGTCGCAGTTGTCGGCCGGGGCGAGGAAGTACTGCGCGCCGTCGGCGCGGGCGCCGGCGAGCTTCTGCCGGATGCCGCCGATGGGCCCCACCTGGCCCTGGTCGTCGATGGTGCCGGTGCCGGCGATCTGGCGCCCCCCGGCCAGGGGGCCGGGAGTCAGCTTGTCGTAGATGCCGAGCGAGAACATCAGCCCCGCGGAGGGCCCCCCGATCGATCCGGCGTCGATGGTGATCTTGCCCGGGAAGTCGTGGCTGAGGCCGAGCAGGACGCCGAGGGCCGTCTTGCCCCCCTGGCCCGCCACGGTCGGCACGACGACGGTCTGCTCCTTGCCCTTGCGGGTGACGGTGATGGACACCGTCTCGCCGGGCTTCTTCTTCTGGAGCACGTCGCGGACGGCCTGGGTCGTGGGGAGCGGCTGGCCGTCGATGCGCTCGAGCCGGTCGTTGGCCTCGAGCAGCCCCTTGGCCTTGGAGGCCGCCGTCAGTCCGATGACGGCGATGTGGGTCGGGACGGGCTTGCCGAGCGCGCGCAGCGCGACCGCGGTGGCCTCCTCCTGGGAGCCCTGCATCTGGAAGGTGTTCTCCTCGGAGACCTGCTGCTGCGTGACCTGCGGGTCGAAGACCTGGTCGACCGGGAGGACCTCCTGCGCCGGGTCGACCCACGCCCGCAGGACGTCCCACGCGTTGACGGGGTAGCCCGGCCCGCCCTCGACCCGCACCGTCGTGAAGCGCAGGGCCCCGTCGGTGGGGTAGGTCGGCAGGCCCGAGATGGTGATGATCGGTGTGCCCTTGCCGTTGGCCGAGGTGCCCAGGGTGTTCTGCGTCGGCCCGGGGCTCATGACGGCATACGGCAGGTGGATGACGGAGCCGAGCACCACGACGACGAGGAAGAGGAAGAAGGCGGCGAGCAGGGCCTTGTTGCCGCGCGTCAGCTTGCCGAGGTCCTCCCCCTCCGCCACCTGGGCGCGCGTCGGCAGGTCGGTGCCGGCGGGCTGCTCCGGCACGCGCTTGATCGTCCTCACGGCAGCCCGACCCACTCGTCGGCGCCGTCGGCGAAGCGCTGGTGCTTCCAGATCGGGATCGTGGCCTTGAACTCGTCGATGAGCTCGCGGCAGACGTCGAACGCCTCCCCGCGGTGCTCCGCGCTGACTCCGACGACGACGGCGATGTCGCCCACCTCGAGGTGGCCGACCCGGTGGACGACCGCGAGCCGGACGGCGCGCCCGTCGTGCGCCAGGCGGTCCGCGAGCGCGCGGGCCACCTCGGCGGCCTGCGGGTGTGCGGAGTAGTCGAGGGCGGCCACTGTCTTGTCGCCCGGCTGGTCGACCGGCTGGTCGACCGGCTCGTCGACGTCGGCGGGCGCAGGCCCGTCGTGGTCGCGGACGGTCCCGACGAACAGGCACACGCCACCGGCCCGGGGTGAGGAGACGCTCGCGAGCACCTCGTCGACAGACAGGGGTGTCTCACGGATCTCGACAAGGGTGACCGTCACGCCCGCAATCGTATGCTGCACCGCCGACGCCCACGTGTCACGGCCGCCCCGTCGGGCCCTGATCCAGGGGAACCAACCGGGTCCATCCGTGGTTGTCTTGATGTGCGGCCACACGGCCGGCAGGAGATCCGTTCGAGTTGGGGATGAGCAGGCATGGCCGACGACCGTGGACGCGGTGACGACAACCGCAGCGACGACAAGGACGACGAGGGCGGAGAGGTTCCCCGTGACCTGTCTGGTGACGCGCCCGGCGAGGAGCAGGCCGGCCCCGACCAGCAGGGCGCAGCCAACGACCACCCGGGCTCCGGCGACGAGGGCCGGGCGCGCGGCGAGTCCCCGTTCGGGCTGCCCCTGAACCGTCCCGGCGCCGGCTCGCCCGGCAGCGGCTCGAGCCCTGCCGGCTTCGGCGCCGGTTTCGGCGGCGGGCCGGGCGGGGGTTTCCCGGGGCTGCCCGACCTCGGCGGGATGGACCCCTCCGACCTCGGCGCGATGCTGGAGAGGGTGTTGGGCGAGGCCGCCGACAACCCCGAGCTCGCCGAGGTCATGAAGAGCATGGGAGTCGACCCGACCGACCCTGCGACACAGGCCGCGATGCGGGCTCAGCTCGGAACCTTCATGGCGGCTCAGGAGTCGCCGACCGGATCACGTGACATGGCCACCGAGGTCGCCCGCCGTCATGTGATGACCGTCGAGGGCAACGACGTCCACGACGAGGCGGCCGCCCGCGCGGTCGCCGACGCCGTCTCCGTCGCGACCTTGTGGCTCGACGAGCAGACCACGCTGGCCTCTCCCGTCTGGCGCGCGACGGGTCTCAGCCGCGCCGAGTGGGTCGAGGCGACGATGCCGCGGTGGTTCGAGCTCATCGAGCCGGTCTCCGACGGCGTCACGGCCGCGACGTCCGACGCCATGCGCAAGCAGGTCGGAGAGCTGGGCCCCGAGGCGTTCGGCGAAGCGCTGCCCGGGGGTCTGCCCGAGGGCTTCGACCCCCGGGAGATGGTCGAGCAGTGGGCGCCGATGCTCGGCAACCTCAGCCGACAGATGTTCTCGGCCCAGCTCGGGCAGGCCGTCGGCACGCTGGCGACGGAGGTCGTGAGCGGGACCGAGGTGGGCCTGCCGCTCACCGAGCCCGGTGTCGTCGCCCTGCTTCCCGGCAACGTCGCACAGCTCGCCGAGTCCCTCGAGATCGACGTCGCGCAGGTGCGCCTCTACCTGGCCGTGCGCGAGGCTGCGCGGGTCCGGCTCTTCTCCGAGGTGCCGTGGCTCGGGCCCCAGCTGCTGTCGGCGGTGTCGGACTACGCCCGCAACATCACCATCGACACCGAGGCCATCGAGTCCGCGCTGTCGACGATCGACCCGTCCGACCCCGAAGCCCTGCGCTCGGCGCTGCAGGGCAACCTCTTCCGGCCCCAGCCCACGGCGGCCCAGCGTGCCGCGCTCGAGCGCCTCGAGACCCTCCTCGCCCTGGCCGAGGGCTGGGTCGACCACGTGACCGACCGCACGACGGCCCAGCACCTGCCGCAGTCGGCGGCCCTGGCCGAGACGATCCGCCGCCGGCGCGTCGGCGGCGCGGCGCAGAAGACCTTCGCCGGGCTCGTCGGTCTCGAGCTGCGTCCGCGCCGGCTCCGCGACGCCGCGAACCTCTGGGCCGCGCTCGAGAGCGCCGGCGGAGCCACCCTGCGCGACGGTCGCTGGGCCCACCCTGACCTCGCTCCCACCTCGGCCGACCTCGACGACCTCATCGGCTACGTCGAGCGCGCCACCGGTGAGGGTGCTGCCGGGGTGGTGGGCGCCCCCGAGGCCGTCGGTGCCGGGCTGGGCGACGACCTCGACTCCGTGCTGCAGGGCATCCTCGAGGAGGCTGACCGCGAGCGAGGCACGGCGCCCGGCTCAGCGGTCCACGACGACCGCTCCGACGACGACGAGCAGCAGTCCGGCGACGACGGCGACGCAGGCCCCACCCGGTGACGGGCTCGAGCTCGATCCCGTTCGGTGGGTCGGGGTCCTCGGACGCCGACGCAGCCGGGTGGCGGCGCCTGCACGCCGACGCCGTCGCCCGGCTGCAGTCGTGGGAGGCGCCCGACGACCAGCAGGAACGTCTGCGCCTCGACTTCCTCGAGCACCTGCTCGCGCACCCCGACGCCCTGAGCAAGGCCGGCCCTCCGGCTCATCTCACCGGCAGCGTCATCGTGCTCGACGAGGAGGGCGACTCGGCCCTGCTCACGCTGCACCGTCGGGCGCGCGAGTGGTTCCAGTTCGGCGGCCACTTCGAGCCGGGCGACGCCTCGGTGTGGCACGCCGCGCGACGGGAGGCCCGAGAGGAGTCGGGCATATCCGACATCTCGGTGCTTCCGACGATCGTCCAGCTCGATCGCCATGTCCTCTCCGGCGACTTCGGCCGCTGCCGCGAGCACCTCGACATCAGGTTCGCGGCCGTGTCAGCACGGTCTGCCGCGTCCGCCGTCAGCGCCGAGTCGATCGACGTGCGGTGGTGGCCGGTCGACGCCCTTCCCGAAGGCACCGGTGACGACCTGCGACCGCTCGTCGACGCCGCCCGGCGCCGGCTCCCCCGCTGACCGCGCGGACGGATGGGCGCGACGTGACGGCATACGTGGTCGTATGCCGTCAGGTGGCGCGCGCGGTCGGCGCTCACTCGTCGCTGAGGTCGAGACCCGCGGCCGCGGAGACACCCTGGAGGTAGCCGCGAGCCCGCTCGAGACGGGGATAGCCGCGCAGCAGCTCCCAGAACTCCGGTCCGTGCCCCGGCTGCAACAGATGCGCGAGCTCGTGGAGCAGGACGTAGTCCACGACCCACCCCGGCATGCCACGGAGCTTGTCGGACAAGCGAATCGAGCCCTCCGCGGGGGTGCACGAGCCCCATCTGGAGTTCTGGTTGGACACCCAGCGCACGCTCGCGGGCACGGCCCGACCACCGAGGTGCTCGCGGGACAGGGCGAGCGCACGCTGCTCGAGGTCGCCGTCGCTGCGCTGGCGGCGCTGCTCGGAGGCGGCGACACGGGCCACCATGGTGCGCACCCACTCCCCCTCCTCGGCGCGGCTCATCCGGGCCGGGACGAGGACCACGAGCCGCCCCTCCTGACGGTAGGCGGAGACGGTGCGGCGACGCTTGGCGCTGCGTCGGACCTCGACGGTCACGCCGTCGACGACCGTGTGCACCACCTCGCGTCGCACCGTCGTCATGAGGGCAGGGTAGGTCAGGGTGGGGACAACGGTCCGCAGCGCGCGCCCGACACGGCCGCGCCCGCGCGTCATACCGCACCCCGCACGGGCGCGCCAAGCGGGGATGAGCATGAATTCGTGCTCAGCGTGCCTTAGGGTTGAACGAGTCGAGGCACCCGTCGGATGGGTGCCATCTACAAGGAGACACCAATGGCTGACGAGACCTACAAGGGCGAGTTCTACTGCGTGAAGTGCAAGGAGAAGCGCGAGGCCGAGGGCAAGGTTGTCGTTTCCGACAACGGTCGCCGCATGGCCAAGGGACAGTGCCCCGTCTGCGGTACCAACCTGAACCGCATTCTGGGCAAGGCCTGACCAGGTCACGGCGGCGTCACTGACGCCGCACATCGAGGGGGCGGGACCACACGGTCCCGCCCTTTCGCACGTGCCCGGACAGGTCTCGTGCACTCCGGCTGTGGACGACGCCCACGCGCGGACCGGGGCGGCTGCGAGCCTGACGACCGAGGGTGGCGGCCGTTGGTGGCGCCACCGGGTCTGGAGGTCCGATGTCCGCAGCTGCCGTCCCGCCCCACCCGCGCCTGCCCGCCTGGCTCCGGCCCTTGGTACGACGACCCGGCGAGGTCCAGTTCGGTGTGCTGCCCGGCGGCCCTGTCGTCACCGGGATCACCGGCGCCGAGGTCGAGCTGCTCGCCCGCCTCGACGGTGCGCTCCCCCTCGAATCGACCGACTTGGTGGCGGCAGAGGCCGGGATCGCACCGGCGCGGTGGCGGGCCCTCCTCGAGCTGACGACCGACCTGGGCCTGCTCACCGACCGCACGCCGCCCGTCCCCGGCTCGGGGCCCGACGGGACGGGACGCGTCGTCGTCGATGGCTGCGGTGAGGTGGCCTCCGGCATCGCGGACGCGCTGGCGCAGGCGGGCACGACCGTCGTGCACGGTCGCGCTGCCGTCGACAGGGCCGTGGCGTCACCGCTGCGACCACGACCCGACCTCGTGGTCCTCGTCGGATCTCCGGTGGTCGACCCACGCCGTGGACAGCTCTGGCTGCGACACGGCGTGCCCCATCTGCCGGTGGCCCCGGCTGGCCCGCGAACCCTCGTCGGGCCCCTCGTCGACGCCTCCCCCGGCGCGCCGTGCCTGTGGTGCCTGGAACGCCACCGCGCCGACCGCGACGAAGCCTGGCCGGCCGTGATGAGCCAGGCCGCACCCGGTCGCACCCTCGCACTGACGGGCCCACCCGAGGGCCTGCACGACGCGCTGAGCCCGGGACTGGCGCACCTCGTCGTCGGCACCGTGACGCTGCTGGCCATGGGCGTCCTCGAGGGCCACCCCTCCCCGCCGGGCGTCTCGGTCGAGGTCAGCCTCCCCTGGCCCCGGATGGACCACCGGCGCTGGCCGCCCCATCCGCTCTGCACCGAGCATCCCTCTCACACGGCGACGACCGGAGTCGCCGGGGGCCCGGCGACCGACTGCCGCTCCCTGGACGGATCGCTGCAGCGCGGGGCGTGACCGGCACACCGAAGGCTGTACAGAAGGTCAGGTGAACGTGCGCCGGCGGGTACACATAGAGTCGAGCGTGGGCGCCGACCCGCCGCCTGGCGATGGAGTCGTGTCACCGCCGTGGCAGCGGGCTCGGGCCCACCTGAGACCTGCCGAACCGCCCGAGGAGGTGCCGCCGTGACCGATCTGCCCCGCAAGGCCGTCGTGCGCTCCGCCAAGCTCGCCTCGGTGCCGCTCGGCTTCGCCGGCCGCACTGCCCTCGGCCTCGGCAAGCGCCTCGGGGGTCGGCCGGCCGAGATCGTGGCGGCGGAGCTGCAGGCACGCACGGCCCAGCAGCTCTTCCAGGTGCTCGGGGAGCTCAAGGGCGGCGCGATGAAGTTCGGGCAGGCCCTCTCGATCTTCGAGGCGGCCCTGCCCGAGGACCTCGCCGTGCACTATCGCGCGATGCTGACCAAGCTCCAGGACAGCGCGCCCCCGATGCCGACCACGTCGGTGCACGGAGTGCTCCGTGCCGACCTCGGCACCCGCTGGCGCAGCAAGTTCACCTCGTTCGACGACCACCCGGTGGCCTCTGCCTCGATCGGACAGGTCCATCGCGCCGTCTGGAAGGACGGCCGGGACGTCGCAGTGAAGATCCAGTACCCCGGCGCCGGCGCCGCCCTGATGAGCGACATCCGACAGATCAGCCGGGTGGCCAAGGTCGCCGCCAGCTGGGTCCCTGGCATCGAGCTGGGTCCGATCCTCGACGAGCTGCGTGACCGGATGGCCGAGGAGCTCGACTACCGCCTCGAAGCCGAGTCGCAGGCGACCTTCGCCGCGGCCTTCGACGGCGACCCCGACTTCGCCGTGCCCCACGTCGTCGAGGGCCGCGAGCACGTCATCGTGTCGGAGTGGCTCGAGGGCCTGCCGCTCTCGCGGATCATCGCCGAGGGCACCCAGGAGCAGCGTGACACCGCCTCGCAGCTCTACCTGCGCTTCCTGCTGGCCGGACCGGCGCGCGCCGGCCTGCTGCACGCCGACCCCCACCCGGGCAACTTCCGCATCACTCCCGATGGTCGCTTGGGCGTCATCGACTTCGGCGCCGTCAACCGGCTCCCCGACGGTATGCCACCGGAGATCGGGCCGCTGCTGACCACCGGCCTCGAGGGCAGCGCCGAGGACGTGCTCGCGGGCCTGCGGGAGATCGGTTTCGTCAAGGAGCGCATCGACCTCGACCCGCAGCGGCTGCTCGACTACCTCGAGCCCTTCATGGCGCCCTTCCGCACCGACACCTTCACCTTCAGCCGGGACTGGCTCCGGGGGGTCTTCGCCCACATCAACGACCCGCGACAGCCCAACTACGCCGTCGCGTACAAGCTCAACCTGCCGCCCGAGTACCTCCTTATCCACCGCGTCTGGGGTGGGGGCATCGGCGTGCTCAGCCAGCTCGGCGGCACCGTCCACGGACGGGCCATCGTCGACGAGCTGCTTCCCGGCGCCGATCTGCCGCCGGTCGCCGACGCCGGCTGACCCACCGGCGGTCGCGGCCCGTCACCACCAGACGGAGTCGAGCTTGCCCTCGATCGAGCGCAGGTTCTCGCGGCTGCAGCGCTGGCACGTCCAGGTCGTGCGCCCACCGTCAGAGCCTCGACTCCACGAGAGCCGGGCCGCGGCCTGCTCATCGGTCCGCGGCGTCGCGCCGCAGCTGGAGCAGACGAGCTGCTGGCCCTGAGCCGACGTGCTGGTAGAAGCGTCCATGGGCTTCTCCCTTCTCCTCTCTCGAGTATCCGCCGATCCGGGGGCCAGACGTGGTGCCACGCGGATCGCGCGTGATTCAGAGGGGGCGCGGAGAGGCCGTTCAGCTGAGGGGCGTTCGCCCCTCGACATGCGAAACCGCGGGTGACGTGCGCGTCACCCGCGGCTCGCTCACTCGATTCAGTTGTCCTGCAACGCGCTTCGTGGCGCGGTCGTTCACTTCGTGCTGTGGCGTCGACTGGCGCGGATCTCCTCGGCGATCAGCCGGGCGCTGCGACGGATGCCGCTGCGTTCCTGGCGCTGACTGCGCTGGTTGATCCGGTCGCGAGCCAGCATCTCGAGCTGGTTCATGACGTTCTCCTGGTCTGTGAAAAGGGTGGTCTGCTGGGATCGGCGTCTGGGACATGCGTGCTCACGCAGGCTCAGGCGGCCACTGGGTGCTTGCGCGGACGGCCGCGGGGTCGCTTGCGAGCCACGACGGCGCCCTGGACGAGCAGCTGCCCGCCCCAGACGCCCCACGGCTCCTGGCGCTCGAGCGCGCCGGCAAGGCACTGGACGCGTGCAGGGCAGAGCCCGCAGAGCGTCTTGGCGAACTCGACGTCCTCGGGTCGCTCGGCGAACCAGAGCTCCGCGTCGTAGTCGCGACACGGAATGGTCTCGCCGACCTGCTCGGCCTCGGCCCGCATGTCGATCAGTTCGGTCAGCTGCATCGTTCTCACCTCCGTCTCCTGGGCACCCGTGGTGGAGCGCCCCTGCTCACTCGTGTCTGGTCTGGTCCGAAGGCCCGCACCGGTGGTGCACGTCTCGGTCCTGTTGCTCGGCATCCGGGGAGTCATCTGTGTCCCTGATCTGTCAGGCACCCGGTCGGGTGCTCATCTGGCGGTGTCGGTTCGTGCATGTGGAACGGCGATCGGCCGGGAACCTGCCCGGAGAAACACGAAGGCCGCGGACCCGGTGATGTCGGGTTCGCGGCCTGGAGGTGAGGCTTCGGGTCTGGTCAGACCGGGGGCCTCCCAGAGCGGGAGCGAACGACATCGGGGATCTTGTAGGCGGGGGCGGACGTGCGGCCCGTGACCGAGACGTCTCCCTGGACCGGGGCGCGGAAGTCGGCGACACGGCCACCCAAGAAGGCGGCGACGGACACAGTGGTCCCCTGCTCCGGAGCGAGAGTGGCCGCAAGGCGGACCTGGCCGGTGGTCGGCCGCAGACGCACGGAAAGGACGCAGGAGACTGCGTTCATCGTCATCGTGGTGTTGTCCATCAGGCCGACCTCCTCACTTCTGCTCACGGGCCCCAGCTGGCCACCGAGACCACTGGGCTTGACTTCGTCAAGGGTACGCGTGCGCCTCGCTGGCGAACAACTGATTTAACGAAGTTTTGGGAACTTATTTTTGCGGAGCGCCGCTATTCGGCGGATTCCTTTGCCGCAGAACGGCTTTCGATCAGTTCTTGCGGGTCCGCACCGGCGAGGATCGCCAGGACGTCGCTGCCGTACTGCTCGATCTTGCGCGCGCCGACCCCGCTGATGAGCGAGAGCCCACCCTCGTCGGACGGCGCGCTCTCGGCGATCGCGGTGAGCGTCGCGTCGGTGAAGACGACGTATGCCGGCACGCTCGCCTCGCGCGCGACGGCCAGCCGCCACTCGCGCAGCCGCTCGAACGTCGCCTCGTCGTAGGTGGGCGGGCAGTCGTCGCAGCGGCCGGTCTTGCGTTGCGCGGCAGAGACCAGCTCGGCGCCGCATCCGCGGCAGTGGGCGAGGCGCGCCACCTTGGGAGCGGACCGCTTGGACCCACCGGAGCGGGCCTCGCTGCGAGCGCCCTGACCGAGGATGTCGGAGGCCGGAGCGAGGAAGCGCGAGACGCGCCGCGTGGCGCGGGCGCCCGGTGTGCGAGCGCCGGACCACGACAGGAACAGCTGCTTGCGCGCCCGGGTGAGCCCGACGTAGAGCAACCGGCGCTCCTCCTCGATGGCATCGGGACCCTCGGCCATCGAGATCGGCATGAGACCGTCAGAGGCGCCGACGAGGAAGACGGTGTCCCACTCAAGTCCCTTCGCTGCGTGCAGGCTGGCCAACGTCACCCCCTGGACGGCCGGGGCGTGCTGCTCGGCTGCGCGACGGTCGAGCTCGGCGACGAGCTCGGGCAGCCGCGCCTCGGGTGCTGCCACGGCGATGTCGTCGGCCAGCGTGGCGAGGGCGGTCAACGACTCCCAGCGCTCACGGGTCGCCCCACCGCCCGACGGCGGCTCGTGCGACCAGCCGGCCCCGGTGATGACGTCGCGCGCGATCTCGCCGAGCGGCTTGTCGCCGTCGTCGCTGCGAGCAGCACCGCGCAGCAGCAGGATCGCGTCACGCACCTCCTTGCGCGCGAAGAAGCGGTCACCGCCACGCACGAGGTAGGGCACACCCGCGTCGGTCAGGGCCGACTCGAAGGCCTCGGACTGGGCGTTGGTGCGGAAGAGGATCGCGATCTCGGCGGCGGGATGCCCACCGGCCACGAGTGCCCGGATGCGCTCCGCGACCGCGGCGGCCTCGGCCGGGTCGTCGGGATGGCTCGTCAGCTCGGGAGCGGGACCGGGCTCGGACTGCGCGAGCAGGCGCACCGCGCCCTCGCGGGCTGCCTGCGTGCCCGAGGCGACGATCGTGTTGGCGAGACCGACGATCTGCGGCGTCGACCGGTAGTTGCGGACGAGCCGCACGACCTGGGCCCCCGGGAAGCGCTGGGGGAAGCCGACGAGGTGTCGGGGGCTGGCTCCGGTGAACGAGTAGATGGTCTGGGCAGGGTCACCGACGACGCAGAGCTCCTTGCGCTCCCCCAGCCACTGGTCGAGCAGCCGCTGCTGCAGGTCGTTGACGTCCTGGTACTCGTCGACGACGAACTGGCGGTACTGCCCCCGCACGGTGCGGGCGATGTCCTCGCGCTCGTCGAGGATGCCGACGGTGAGGAGCAGGACGTCCTCGAAGTCGATGACCCCACGCCGCTGCTTGACGTCCTCGTAGGCCTCGAAGAGCCTCGCCATGGCCGTGAGGTCGAGGCCGGGTGGTTCACGGCGCTGCTCACGGGCGCGGGCGGCATACGACTGCGGGGTCAGCAGGTTGACCTTGGCCCACTCGATCTCCGCGGCGAGGTCGCGCACGGTGGTGCGGTCGAACTGCATGCGCAGGCGGCTCGCCGCCTCGGCGACAGCCGCAGCCTTGTGGCTCATCACCTCGGGGGCCGCGCCGCCGATCGCCTGCGGCCAGAAGAAGTGGAGCTGGCGCAGTGCGGCTGCGTGGAAGGTGCGCGCCTGGACGCCCTGCACCCCGAGGCCGCGCAGGCGCGTGCGCATCTCACCGGCGGCGCGCGCCGTGAAGGTGAGCGCGAGCACACGCTGCGGCTGCTGGGCGCCCGAGTGGACGGCATACGCGATGCGGTGGGTGATGGCGCGGGTCTTGCCCGTGCCGGCGCCCGCCAGGATGCACAAGGGTCCCGGCGGGGCCATCGCGACCTCGCGCTGCTCGGGGTCGAGCCCGTCGAGGATCTGGTCGGCAGTGGGCACTGCGGGTACTGCGCTCAGGAGTGATCACCCTTCGAGGTGGCCAGCACGCGCGCGGCGTGGTCCGGCACATAGTTCTGCTCGTGCTGCGGCGGGCGCTCGTAACCGCGCGGGGCCGGGCGCTTCGGGACGCGGGGTACGTCGGGGGCCACGTCGGCATGCGGGATGGAGCTGAGCAGGTGGTGCATGACGTTGACCCGCGAGCGGCGCTTGTCCTCGGACTCGACGACGTGCCACGGCGCATGGTCGGTGCTCGTCTCGGCCATCATGATGTCCTTCGCCTCGGAGTAGTCCTCCCACCGGGTGATCGACTCGAGGTCCATCGGCGAGAGCTTCCACTGGCGCATGGGGTCCTTGGCGCGGGAGCGGAAGCGGCGCTCCTGCTCGACGTCGGAGACGCTGAACCAGTACTTGCGCAGGATGATGCCGTCGTCGACGAGCATCTGCTCGAAGACGGGCGCCTGCTCGAGGAAGCGGGAGTACTGCGCGTCGGTGCAGAAGCCCATGACGCGCTCGACGCCGGCACGGTTGTACCAGGACCGGTCGAACAGCACGATCTCGCCCGCGGCGGGCAGGTGGGCGATGTAGCGCTGGAAGTACCACTGCGACTTCTCGCGGTCGGTCGGCGCCGGGAGCGCCGCGATGCGGGCGACGCGCGGGCTGAGGTACTCGGTGATCCGCTTGATCGCCGATCCCTTGCCGGCGGCGTCGCGACCCTCGAAGACGACGACGACACGCTGACCGGTGGCGCGCACCCACTCCTGGAACGCGACGAGCTCCGCCTGCAGGCGACGGACCTCGGTCTCGTATACGTCGAGGTCCATCCTCCGGGGTCGTTTTGCACGGCGTTTGGCCATGGGGTCATCCTTGCACCGAGGGACGACGCCCGTGGCCCCCGTCCCCAAGGCGACACCCCGCGCACAGGACGACAGAGGAACCGATGCCAGACACCAGCCAGGTCAGGCCCGACGAGGGCTCGATCACGATGTTCACGACGACGTGGTGCGGCTACTGCACGCGCCTCAAGGGCCAGCTGACCCGCGAGGGCGTGCCGTTCACCGAGATCGACCTCGAGGCCAACCCCGAGCACGTCGACTTCGTCGAGCGCGTCAACGGCGGCAACCGCACCGTCCCGACGGTCGTCTTCCCCGACGGATCGGCCGCGACCAACCCGTCGCTCGCGGAGGTGCGTTCCCGCCTCGCCGGCTGACGAGCCCCTCGCGGCTTCAGAACCCTCCCGCGCGTCCGGGCGGCAGCACGGACTCGACCGTCTGGCCCAGCCAGTGCTCGATGATGCGCTTGGCGATCGAGATGCCACTCGGGGTGCGGATCGTGTCGCTCAGCAGCAGGTCACGGTACTCATCGCGCGTCACCCAGCGTGCCTCGGCCATCTCGACGGGGTCGATGGTCAGCTCCGTCTCCCGGGTCGTGGCGGCGAAGCCGATCATCACCGACGACGGGAACGGCCAGGGCTGGTTGCCCAGGTAGCGAGCCCCGTCCACGGTGACGCCGACCTCCTCGGCGACCTCGCGGGCGACCGCGGCCTCGAACGACTCCCCCGGCTCGACGAAGCCGGCGAGCACCGAGAACCGCCCCTCTGGCCAGTGCGCTCCACGGCCGAGCAGCAGTCGGTCGTCGGGGTCGACGACCGACATGATGACGGCGGGGTCGGTGCGTGGGTAGTGCTCGCTGCCCTCCCGCTCGCACCGCCGCACCCAGCCCCCCTGGGTGGGCTGGGTGGGCGCGCCGCAGCGCGGGCAGAAGCGGTGGGTGGCGTGCCAGTTCGCCAGGGCCAGGGCGGTCGTGAACACCCCGGCGTCGCGCGGCGCGAGGGCCTCCCCGGCCTGCCGCAGGGTGAGCCAACCATCGGCCGCCGGGTCGCTCGCGCCGTCTGCCGGACCGCTGCCGACCTCACGGGTCACGACGCCGACGTATGCCGTGCCGTCCGCGTCGCGCCCCAGGTGCAGTCCCAGCCCGGCGTGGTCCGCGGCCTCGGGGGCGCGGAGCGCGAGCTGGAGAAGGCCGTCGCCGGTGGCGCCGTCGCGACCGTCGCGCGACGGTGCCACGCGCATCCGGTCGCCCCGGATCTCGGCGACCCTGGTGCGAGGGTCGTCGAGCAGCTCGGTGAGGATCTCGGGACGACGGCGCTCGAGCGCCACCCGGCCCAGCGCGCTGCGCGAGAGCGCCAGATCGGCCAGGGTCTCGTCGGTCAGTGCCACACGGCCACCCTAGAGGGCGCGCTCGCGTCATCCTGTAGGGGCCGAGCGCCGCGGGCCGAACGGACGACGGCGCGCCTCGCCTCCCACGCTGGGCGGGTCGTACGACCTACGGTGGTGTCGTGACACGCAGCCCTCTCTTCCTCGCCGCCCTGGCGAGCTCGGCCGTGCCGGGCCTCGATCCGGTGACGGTGGAGGGTGTGCCGGGCGAGCCGGGCGACCTCTTCGAGATCGCCTACGTGCAGGACAGCCAGGACCGCCGGTGGGTCGTCAAGGCGCCGTGCACCGCCGCCGCGGGGGCGATGCTCGATGACATCTCCGCGCTCTCCGGGCTGCTGGGGCGTCGGCTCGACGTGGCCATGCCGATGGTGCGGGGCTTCGCTCCGGTGCCCGAGGGGCGGGCCACCGTGTACCTGCGCGTCCCTGGCCGCCCGCTGGACTTCGCCGCTCTCACGCCGGGGCCCCTGACGGTCGAGGTCGGCCGCACGCTCGCGCACATCCACAACGTGGAGCACCTGGTGTTCGAGGAGGCCGGTCGCCCGTCGTACGACGCCGAGGCGCACCGCCGACGCCAGCTCTCCGAGCTCGACCGTGCCGCCGCCACGGGGCACGTGCCGACCGGCCTGCTCACCCGCTGGGAGCACGCGCTCGAGGACGTCTCGCTGTGGCGCTTCGCCCCGAGCGCGGTCCACGGCACGTTCACCGGCCAGAACGTCCTCGCGTCGTTCGACGACGACAGCGACTCGTCGACCGGCCACGTCCGCGGAGTCCTGGCCTGGGAGGAGAGCCGCGTCGGCGACCCGGCCGACGACTTCGCCGAGCTCGCCAGTGTCGCCCCGCCGGCGACGCTCGACGCCGTCCTCGAGGCCTACGCCGCCTCCCGCATCGAACGGCCGGACGTCCACCTCGTGCGGCGCGCCCGCCTCGCAGCCGAGATGACGCCCCTCCGGGCCCTGCTGCACGCCCTCTCCTCGGGACAGCTGGACGTCGTCGAGCGCACCGCCGAGCAGCTGCGGACTCTCGACGCCCGTGTCGAGGCGGCCGACCGCCGTCACGCCCGGGAGGACGCCGAGCGCAGCGAGCGCACCAGACAGGCCCGTGAGCAGGCCACCCCCGTGCTCGATCGCGAGGACCCCGCCCGCCAGCGGGCTGAGCCACCCGAACCCGAGTGGGACGCCACCCAGCCGCACGCGCCCTTCCCGATGCTCGGCGAGACCCAGGCCATCTCGATGACGGACCTCGTGGACGACCGGCGTGCGGGCGGTGACGAGGGCAATACCGGGGAGGCATCTGCCGCCGCGCCGCCAGATGCCCACACCGACCCGTCGGGGACGACGACGCCCGACCCCGCACCGACACGCGCCGGCGCCGAGTCGGCGTTGCCCGTGACCGACACCGACGACCCGGACCTCGAGGACTCGCAACCCGTCCCTGTCGTCGCGGCGGACCCTGACGCGTCACCATTCGAGATCGACGAGGTCGAGGCGCTGCCCGAGGACGCGGACGGAGTGCTCGACCTCCACGAGGGCGCCTCCGACTTCGTGCCGGTCCCCAAGCCCGATCACGCCCATCAACCCCCTGGCTGAACACGCACGCCCGTGCGACACCGGTTCCCGGTTGACGCGGTCGCCGATCAGCCCGAGGGTCGCGCCGAAGGCTTGCCGGGCCAGCGACTGCGCGGGAGGATCGCGCTCGTCGCCGTCACCGTGGGCATAGGTGGTCAGGCGTCGCGCCGCCGCAGGCGGATCGCGGCCAGGCCCAGGATGACGGCGGCATACCCGCAGAAGAGAGCGAAGCCGGCCCACGGAGCCAACGCGGCCGGGTCGGCGTGCACGTGGGTGATGCCCTCCCCGACCGTGCTGGGCAGGTACTTGTCGATCGGGTCGGCCCACGACGCGGGCAGGAAGCGCACGATGATCGGGAGGACGAACAGCACGCCGAACAGGGCGGAGATGCCGCCGGCGGTGTTGCGCAGCAGGGCGCCGAGGCCCAGGCCGAGCAGGCCGACCACGGTCAGGTACAACGCGGCCCCGAGCACGGCACGCAGCACGCCCGGGTCACCCAACCCGGCCTGCAGGTGCTTGGCCCCCAGGATCGACTGCCCGATCAGGAACGCGCCGAGCACCGAAGGGACGGTCAGCACCAGCGTCACGGCGGCGAAGACCGCGGCCTTGGCCCACAGCACGGGCAGACGGGACGGGACGGCCGCAAGGGTCGCCCGGATCATCCCGGTTGCGTACTCACCGGTGACGAGCAGGACACCCAGGACGCCGATGGCCAGCTGTGCGAGGAAGATGCCGGCCAAGCTGCGCGAGGTGGGGTCGAAGCCGGCCGCCTCACGAGGATTGTGTGGCGGCCAGTGCGCGACGGTCACGGACGGCACGAGGATGGAGAGCCCGACGATGAAGACGACCGCGGCGAGCATGGAGAGGATGGTCGAGCGAAGGGAACGCAGCTTGGTCCACTCCGACAGGACAACCCGCGCCTGGGTGACCTTCTTCTGAGGCGACGTGCGTGGACGCAGCGCGGTGCTGCTCGTGGTTGCAGTGCTCATCGGTTCGCTCCGGCGGTCTCGAGAGCGCTGCCGCCCTCGGTGGTCGTGGCGCCGTGGTACTCGACGGCGTCCTTGGTCAGGTCCATGAAGGCCTCCTCCAGCGAGGTCTGCTGGGCGGACAGCTCGAGCAGGGTGATACCGGCGCCGCCGGCCGCGAGACCGATCTGGTCGGTGCTCAGCCCGCTCACCTCCAGCGCGTCGCCGCCGGTGCTCTCGACGGTCACGTTCGGCCCGGCGAGTACCGTCGCAAGCGCGTGAGGGTCGGTCGTGCGGACCCGCACCCGGTTGCCCGAGGAGCTCGCGATGAATTCCTGGACACTGGTGTTCGCGATCAGCTTCCCTCGTCCGACGACGATGAGGTGCTCGGCGGTCTGGGCCATCTCGCTCATCAGGTGCGAGGAGACGAACACGGTGCGCCCTTCGGCGGCCAGCGACTTGAGCAGGTTGCGGATCCAGCGGATGCCGTCGGGGTCGAGACCGTTGACCGGCTCGTCGAGGATGACGGTCTGCGGGTCACCCAGCAGGGCCGAGGCGATGCCGAGCCGCTGCCCCATCCCGAGCGAGAAGCCCCCGGCCCGCTTCTTGGCGACCTCGCGCAGGCCGACCAGGTCGACCACCTCGTCGACCCGCCCCCGAGAGATGCCGGCGGTCTGGGCCAGGGCCAGCAGGTGGTTGAACGCGCTGCGGCCCGTGTGGACCGACCGCGCCTCCAGCAGGGCGCCCACTTCGTGCAGCGGGGCGGTGTGCTCGCGGTACGCCTTCCCGTTCACGCGGACAGTGCCCGCGGTGGGAGCGTCCAGTCCCAGAATCATGCGCATCGTCGTGGACTTGCCGGCGCCGTTGGGGCCCAGGAACCCGGTGACCACCCCTGGCTTCACAGTGAAGGTGAGGTCGTCGACGGCGGTTTTCTGGCCGTAGCGCTTCGTGAGACCCAGGGCCTCGATCATGGGTAGCTCTTTCGTCGTCAGGTTGGTGGACCGAAGGACAAGGCATCCGAGGAGCTTCCTGATGCTCACGCTGACTGGTCCCGCACGGCAGAGTGCCCACCGAACCGGCAGGCCCCCGCAGGGTGCCCGATCCACCTGTGCGCAGACTGTGGCCGCGCGGACCGAAGGCGCCCGCGTAGGTCCCTAGTCGGGGAGGGTGCGCAGGAGGTCGACGAGCGCCGCCTCGCCCGGGAGGTCGGGACGGACGGTGACGCCCTCCCCCGCGTAGTAGAACGCCGCGTCGACGAGCGACGGGTCGACATCGCGCAGCCGGGCGAAGGCGACGGCATACGCCCCGAGCTGGAGGGCACGGACGGCGGCATCTCGCCCGGTGGGCCGGGCACCGGTCTTCCAGTCGACGACCGTCCACCCCCCGTCGTCGCGGGGGAACACGGCATCCACACGACCTCGAACCGCGATGCCGTCGATGATCGTCTCGATCGACATCTCGATCTCCTCGGGGATGCGATCGGCCCACTCACTGGCGAGAAAACGCTCCTTCATGGAGTCGAGATCGCCGTCGTCGGCAGCGCCCTCGTCGGCGCTGCCGGGCAGGTCGAGCAGGTCGACGAACGCGGCGCGGGAGTAGTGCTCCTCGATCCAGGCGTGGAAGGCGGTGCCCTGGCGGGCGGCGACCGCCGGCGGGCTCGGCATCGGACGGCGGAGGGACATCGCGAAGGCCTCGGCGTCACGGGCCAACGACACGACCGCTGAGGCCGAGAGGTGACGTGGGACGTCGACGACCGGCTCACCCCTCGATCGCCGTGCCGCCTGCTCCGCGAGGAGGATGCGCAGGTCGTCCACCCGCGGATCTCCTTGCGGCACAGTGGGCCCGGCCTCGGCCAGCGAGATGATGCGACGGTGGACGTCGATGAGGGCGGCGCGTCGGGCGCCCATCGGGTCGTGCGGCCACAGCTGCGAGACCGGGACGGCGAGGTGCGGGTTGGTCGGTGCCGCCGCCTTGCCCTTGTCGTCCACGACGGGCTCGGGTGCGGGAACCCAGACCGTGCGCACGACGGCATCCGGGAGGGAGTCCTCGACCTCGGTCAGGAAGCGGGACGGCACCGACAGCGTCTTCTTCGCAGCTCCCCACAGGTGTGTGGTCAGCAGCATCGAGGATCGCGCCCGCGTCAGCGCGACGTAGGCGAGGCGACGCTCCTCGGCGACGGCGTGGCGGCCGCCCTCGAGGACGAACGCATCGATGGCGGCGCTCAGCGTCCTGCGGTCCGGGACTCCGCGCCAGTCCAGGTGCGGCAGGCCCGCCCGGTCACCGCGCAGGTCGTAGGGCAGCGAGTCGAGCCCCACGAGCCAGCCCTTGTCCTTGACGTCGCCGGAGCAGGCGTATGCCGTGGGGTCGCTGTCCGCGACGGGCGACACCGCGGTCGCGCCGTGGGCGGGGAAGACGCCCTCGACGAGGGTGGGGATGGCGACCACGTCCCACTCGAGTCCCTTGGCGGCGTGGACGGTGAGCACCTGCACGGCGTCCGCGTCGGACTCGGTGTGCCCGGCATCGAGTCCGCGCTCCTGGTCGCGCGCGGCGTCGAGCCAGCTGAGGAAGCCGGAGAGCGTGGGGCGATCGGCAGTGGTGGCGTAGCGGGCGGCGACGTCGGCGAAGGCGTCGAGGTGCACTCGCGCCGTCGACGCGGTGTGCTCGGGACGCGAGAGCACCTCGATGTCGAGCCCGATCGCGACCTCGGCCTCGGCGACGAGGTCGACGAGCGGCAGCGCGGTGAGGCGGCGCAGGCGCCGCACGACGTCACCGAGGTCGTGCAGGCGGCCGAGGGCCTCGTCGCTGATCCGGGCGCCGTCGCGGGCGGTCCACCCGGCCCGGGGCAGCTCGTCGAGGGCCTCGACGAGCGTGGCCGTGTCGGCGCTGTCGGCCGCGAGGTCGGACCCGCGGCGGTCGGCGGCCGGATCGGCGGCGCCTGATGCCGTCGGCGCGTCGACCGCCTGCTCCGTCGTGGTCGACGGCGTCGGATCCGGCACCGCGGACGCGTCGGGAGCGGTCGGCACCGCTCCCGGGCGAGGGGTCCTGGAGTGCAGCTCGCGCGCCCAGGCCCACAGCCCGGCGAGGTCGGCCGCCCCGAGGCGCACGACAGGACCGGTGAGCAGGCGCATCAGCTGGTCACCCCGGGTCGGGTCCTGCACGACCCAGAGCGCTGAGACGAGGTCGCTGACCTCGGGGGTCACGAGCAGGCCGCCCAGGCCGACGACCTCGACGGGGAGCTGGCGGCGCCGCAGCGCCTCGAGGACCAGCGGGAAGGTCGAGCGCCGACGGCACAGCACCGCGGCGCTGCGGCCGGTGCGGCGCCCACTGGGGCTGAACCAGTGCGAGGCGATCCAGCCGGCCAGGTGGTCGGCCTCCTCCTCCGCGGTCTCCAGCCGGGCCACCGCGATCGAGCCGACACCGGCGCCGGGGCGAGGCCGGAGCGGTTGCACGTGCTCGGTCGCGAGCGGCGCCGCGACGGTGTTGGCCGCGTCGAGGATGAGGGAGTCGTTGCGCCAGCTCGTCGAGAGCGGGAGCACGTCGGCAGGGCCTCCATCGCCCGCGAACTCGGAGGGGAAGCGCAGCAGCGTCGTCGCGCTCGCTCCGCGCCACCCGTAGATCGACTGGTTCGGGTCGCCGACCGCCGTCAGTGCGACTCCGGGGTGGTGGAAGAGCGAGCGCAGCAGCTCGAGCTGGGCCTCGGAGGTGTCCTGGAACTCGTCGAGCAGCACGGCCCGGAACCGCTGCCGCTCGGTCTCTCCGACGGCCGGGATCGAGCGGGTCAGACGCGCCGCGATGGCCATCTGGTCGGCGAAGTCGAGGGACTCGCGCTCGCGCTTGAGGGCGAGGAACGCCTCGACGATGGGCAGAACCGTGCGCCGCTCGCGCAGCACGGCCACGGCGTCGCGGGCGGCCGTGAGCGAACCGCGGCCCTCGCCGTCGGGCAGCGCGTCCAGTCGGGCGAGTACGGCATCGAGGTGCTCCATGACCTCGCCCGGGGTGCGTACGTGCTCGGCCATCTCACCGGCGAGCGCCATGACGGCCTGGATGACGGTGGCCTCGCTCTTGACGACGTCGTCCATCGGGCCGTCCCACCGGGACACCGCCTCGGCGGCGAGCTGCCAGGCGCCGGCCTCGGTGAGGATGCGGAACTCCGGCTCGATGCCCACGCGGAGCGCGTGCTCGCGGACGAGACGGCCGGCATACGCATGGTAGGTCGAGACGGTCGGGGTGCCGCCGAGCACCTCTGCGCCCGTGCCGTCGTCAGCGGGCGGCGTCCAGATGCCCGCACGCTCGAGACCGCGCAGTCGCTTGGCGATGCGCTGGGAGAGCTCGGCCGCGGCCTTGCGGGTGAAGGTGAGGCCGAGCACCTGGTCGGGGTCGACGAGGCCGTTGGCGACGAGCCACACGACGCGCGCGGCCATCGTCTCGGTCTTGCCCGAGCCGGCGCCCGCGACGACGAGCAGGGGGCGGGCGCCGGCCTCGATGACGGCGGCCTGCTCGGCAGTGGGCGGCGGCATCTCGAGCGCCGTGGCGATGTCGAGCGCGCTGTGCTGCACCGCCGTCGCGCGGCCGGTCGCGTTCGAGGCCTCGATGGTCGTCACAGCGCGTCCCCCTCGGGCTGGACCGGGCACGAGGATCGCACCGGGCAGGTCTCGCACGCCTTGCCCTGGGAGGCACGGAACTCCCCCGCGCCCATCCCCTCTGCGGTCTCCTCGACCAGGGTCCGCGCCCACGTCGGGTCGGTGCTGCCGGCGAGCGGCGGTTGCGGCAGCACGCTCGGCTTGAGTCCCGACAGGCCGCCCTTGCCGATGAAGACGAGCGCGGCCCCGGCGCTGCGCTCACCGAGGTCGGGGAAGCCGCCCTCCTCGACGGCCACCTGGTAGGCGCCGAGCTGTCCGTGCTCGGCGAGCTCGGCCTTGGTCGGCTTGGACTTGCCGGTCTTGAGGTCGACGATGCGCAACCGCCCCTCGGCGTCACGTTCGATGCGGTCGACACGGCCGGCCACGACGGCCCGACCGACCTCGACCCGGAAGCCGGTCTCGATGCCGACACGCTCCCACTCCCGCTCGGCCCCGTCGCGGTAGGCCGCGAACCGGGCCACCATGTCGTGCGCCTCCTGGTGGGTGCGGTCGGTGACCCAGCCCGGCTTGAGCCCGAGCCTGCCCCAGCGCTCGTCGACCTCGCGCTTCAGCTCGACGAGAGGCGCATCGGGCAGCTCGGCGATGATGTCGTGGACGAACGTGCCGACCGACGCGGCGCCGAGGGACACCCCTTCACCCCCGACCGACGTGAGGAACCAGCGCAACCCGCACTCGGAGAAGTAGGTGACCTTCGACGGAGACACGGGAACGGGCTCGTCGGGCCGGCGCACCGGGCGCTCGCTCGTGACCGACCGCAGCGCCCACCACGACCTCGGGTCGGCGCCGCGCACCCCTTCACGGGCCGCCACGGCGAGCAGGTTGAGGGCCGGCTCGGCGACGGCCGGATCCGGGTCCACCGCCTCGCGGCGGAGCTCTCCGACGAGTCCCGGCAGGGTCATCGTGCGGGCGACCTCGGAGTGCGGGCGCACCTCGTCGGCGAGGCGGGTCGTCGCCGGTGGATCGACGAGGTCGAGGTAGACGGAGGGCTGCTCGTCCTCGTTGCCGACGGCGGTGACGAGAAGTCGCTCGGTGGCCCGGGTGACGGCGACGAGGAAGAGGCGCGTCTCGTCATAGCGCACGGCGGCCTGCGCGGCCCGGAAGCCGAGGGGTCGCTGCGCCACGACGTCGACGAGGTCCTCGGAGCCGAGGACGGAACCGCGCAGGCGCAGGTCGGGCCAGACGCCCTCCTGGACGCCGGCGACGACGACGATGCGCCACTGTCGGCCGGCAGCGGTCTGCGGCGTCAGCAGCGCGACGCGACCGCCCGACTGTGCGCCGACGAGCAACGTGTCGCCGGGGACGTCCTGCCCCTGGATGTGCTCGAGGAAGGTGTCGGGCCCGGCGGTGGGCAGCCGGTCCACGAAGGCCCCCGCAGCGTCGAAGAGCGCGAGCACCGCGTCCAGGTCGCGGTCCGCGCGCTCGCCCGACGCCCCGCCGGAGAGCGCCTGCCGGCGCCAGCCCTCGGCGACCCCGGCACCCTGCCAGAGGGCCCAGAGCACGGACTCGGCCGTGACCCCGCGGGCCCAGCGGCCGTCGTCGTCCACCCGCGCAGCAGCGGCACCCGCGGCCAGCGCCGTCGCGATGCGCTCGGCAGGTCGCGCGGTCGACCCGAGCGTCCGGGCCCGCGGCGGCGACTGGAGCAGCTCGGCCAGCAGCTCGTCGCTGGACCGTCCACCACCAGCGGCGAGCTCGTCCTGTCGCAGGAGTCGCCGAAGCCGCCGCAGTCCGACGGTGTCGGACCCGCCGACCGGCGAGAGGACCAGGTCGGCCGCCCTGACCGGGTCGATGGTGTGGGACTCGCCGCGATGCTCGGCACGCGCGATCTCGATGCTCTCCTCGAGCAGGTGCAGGAGTGGTCTGACCGCGCTCTCGTCGCGCACCGGGGCCTCCGCGCTGCCGGCCTCGACCGGCACCCCGGCCTGACCGAGGAGCCGGCGCATCGTGTCGGCACGCCCAGAACCGCGGACGACGACGGCCATGTCGGTCCACGGCACGCCCTCGACGAGGTGGGCGCGTCGCAGCAGGGCCGCGACGTGCGCCGTCTCCTGCGCGGCCGACCGCAGCAGCGCCACCTCGACGGTGCCGCGTGCCGGATCGTCCGTCGCCGGCGTCATCCGTCGCTGCTCCCCGCCGCCGAGAGCCCCGATGCGGCGGGACACCCGGTCGGCCACTCCGGCCATGGCTGCCCCGAACCGGTGCGTGCGGTCCAGGACGACGGTCTCGCCCTCGTCGCGGTCGTCGAGCAGGTCGAAGAGGCCGCCGACGAAGCGCGGGTCGCGCCCGGAGCCGGCGAGGTCGGTCCACCCGTCGGCGAGGAACCGCGGGTCGGCGCCGCGGAAGGTCTGGACGGCGACGTCGGGGTCGCCGATGAGGACGACCCGCGGCCCACCGGGACGGGCCACGACGCGAAGCAACCGGGCCGCGGCGGAGGTCAGCTCCTGGGCCTCGTCGACCACGACGAGACGGATGCGCTCGTGGAGGCGGTCGAGGGCCGACGGGTCCTCGTCGAGCAGCTCGGCGGCGGCCGTCAGCACCCAGGCGGGGTCGTAGGACCCGTGCCGGGTGAACGAGGTGACCTGGTCGTACTCCCGCAGCACGTGCGCCGCCGCTGCCCACTCGGGCCGGTCGTGCTCGACGGCGAGCCGCGTCAGGTCGTCGGGCCCCTGCCCGAGCTCGACCGACCGCATGAGCAGGTCGCGCAGCTCGTTGCGGAAGCCGCGGGTCGTCAGGGCCTCCCGGAGCTCGTGGGGCCACTCCGGCCCCGTCACCTCTCCGGAGGCGTGCCCGGCGAGCAGGTCACGCAGGATGACGTCCTGCTCCGGGCCGTTGAGCAGGCGAGGCGGTGGGTCGCCGCGCAGGGCCGCCTCGGCGCGCAGCACGCCGAAGCCGAACGCCTGCCAGGTGCGCGCGAGCGACTCCGTCGACGTGCCGCCCAGGCGCGCGGTGACCTGCTGGCGCAGCGCGGCTGCAGCGCTGCGGCTCGAGGTCAGGACGAGGCACGAGTCGGCGCGCAGCCCCTGCTGTCGGACGGCGTCGACGACGAGCTCGACCGCGAGGGTCGACTTGCCGGACCCGGGCCCGCCGAGGACGCGGAGCACGCGTGCGGACGAGTCGAGAGCGGCCTGCTGGCGGTCGTCGAGCCGCACCCGCACGGGGGCGAGGGCAGGAGCGCGACGGAGGATGACCACCGGAGGATTCCATCACGCCCGACCGACACCGCGCTCGAGGCGATCGCGTATGCCGTGTGCCCCCTCACGCGCCCGCGTCCCGTGCTGCCGGACCGCGACAGCGGACCTGTCAGGACCGGGAGATCACAGGCCGAGCATCACCGGCGTGCCCGGGAGGTCACCGGCGATCAGCGCCGCCAGCGGTGTCGCGAGGTCCCGGGGCGAGAACAGATCGGTTCCGTCGTAACCGGCGATGTCTGCGTGCCGCCACCATCGCATCCCGGTGATGTGCTCGGCGGCGAGGTCGGCGTCGGACAGCGCGCCGCGCGGGTCGAAGCGCGCGGTGCGGACGAGGAAGTAGTCGTTGACCAGCCCGTCGTAGCCGTCCGCCTGGCCCGGAGCGGCGACCTCCTGGTGCCAGACATGGGTCGGGTCGGCGTCGAGGACGAGCCCCGTCTCCTCGTGCAGCTCCCGGCGCAGTGCCGCCAGCGGCAGCTCACCGGGCTCGATGCCGCCGCCGGGGGCGGCCCACACGACCGTGGCGTCCGCCGGTACGGCTGGATGCGGGAAGCTGAAGCGGCACAGCAGGACACGGTCATCGTCGTCCAGGATGACCGCCCGGACGGCATGTCTGCGCCTCGCTGCGCCAGGCGTCTCGTTCATGCCCAGATGATCGGGCCGTCAGCGGCCGGCCGCAAGCCGGTCACGGCCCGCGGCGCGAGCGACGCGGGTTCAGCGGTCACTCATCGGATCGGGTGTCTCCGTCGACGGTGCGGACCGATCCGCACCCGCACGCGAAGGGCCCGGGACGGCATACGCCATCCCGGGCCCACTGCGTGCGTCAGCCGATCACTTCACGTCGAAGCGGTCGGCCTGCATGACGTGCGACCAGGCCGCGACGAAGTCGTGGACGAACTTCTCGGCCGCGTCGTCGCTGGCGTAGACCTCGGCGAGGGCGCGCAGCTCGGAGTTGGACCCGAAGAGCAGGTCGACGCGGCTGCCGGTCCACGTCTGCTCGCCGGCGGCGTTGGTCGCGGTGAACGTGTCGGCGCCCTCGTTCGCAGCGGTCCACGTGGTGCCGAGCTCGAGCAGGTTGACGAAGAAGTCGTTGCTCAGCGTGCCGACACGCTCGGTGAACACGCCCGTCGTCGAGCCGCCGGTGTTGGCGCCGAGGACGCGCAGACCGCCCACGAGGACCGTCATCTGCGGTGCCGACAGCCCGAGCAGGTTGGCGCGGTCGACGAGGAGGTACTCGGCCGGGACGCGCCCGGACTTGCCGAGGTAGTTGCGGAAGCCGTCGTGCTTCGGCTCGAGGTAGCCGAACGACTCGACATCGGTCTGCTCCTGTGAGGCGTCGACGCGGCCGGCGCGGAAGGGCACCTCGACCGTGAATCCGGCTGCGGCAGCAGCCTGCTCGACCGCGACGTTGCCGCCGAGGACGATGAGGTCGGCGAGCGAGACGGTCGAGCCACCGCGGCCGTTGAAGTCGGCCTGGATGCCCTCGAGCGCCCGCAGGGTCGTGGCGAGCTCGGCGGGGTCGTTGACGTCCCAGCCGCTCTGCGGCTCGAGGCGCACGCGGGCACCGTTGGCGCCGCCGCGCTTGTCGCTGCTGCGGAACGTCGAGGCGGACGCCCAGGCCGCCTTGACGAGCTGCGTGACGGTCAGGTCGGCGTCGGCGATGGCCCGCTTCAGTGTGGCGACGTCCTCGGCGCTGACCGGCTCGCCCGAGGCGGCGGGCAGCGGGTCCTGCCAGAGGAGCTCCTCCTGGGGCACCTCGGGACCGAGGTAGCGCTCGAGGGGGCCCATGTCGCGGTGGGTCAGCTTGAACCACGCGCGCGCGAACGCGTCGGCGAACTCCGCCGGGTTCTCGTGGAAGCGTCGCGAGATCTTCTCGTATGCCGGGTCGACCCGCAGTGCCAGGTCGGTCGTCAGCATCGTGGGCAGTCGCTTCTCGCCGTCGGCGTTCGGGGCCGGGATGGTCGCCTCGGCGTCCTTGGCCACCCACTGGTTCGCGCCGGCCGGGCTGTGGGAGAGCTCCCACTCGTGGCCGAAGAGGACGTCGAAGAAGGTGTTGTCCCACTGCGTCGGCGTCGGGGTCCACGTGACCTCGAGGCCCGAGGTGATGACGTCCTGGAGCTTCCCCGTGCCGAAGGACTGCTTCCAGCCGAGACCCTGCTCCTCGAGCGGGGCTCCCTCGGGCTCCTTGCCGACGTACTTCAGCGGGTCGGCGGCACCGTGGGTCTTGCCGAAGGTGTGGCCGCCGGCGATGAGGGCCACGGTCTCCTCGTCGTTCATCGCCATCCGGCCGAACGTCTCGCGGATGTCACGGGCCGAGGAGAGCGGGTCGGGGGTGCCGTTGGGGCCCTCGGGGTTGACGTAGATGAGGCCCATCTGGACGGCTGCGAGCGGGCTCTCGAGGTCCCGGTCCCCGGTGTAGCGCTCGTCGCCGAGCCACTCGGCCTCCGAGCCCCAGTACACGTCGTCGTCCGGCTCCCAGACGTCCGCGCGTCCGCCGCCGAAGCCGAACGTCTTGAAGCCCATCGACTCGAGGGCGACGTTGCCGGTGAGGACGATGAGGTCGGCCCACGAGAGCTTCTGGCCGTACTTCTTCTTGACCGGCCACAACAGGCGCCGGGCCTTGTCGAGGTTGCCGTTGTCAGGCCAGGAGTTGAGCGGCGCGAAACGCTGCTGTCCGGCGCCCGCACCTCCGCGGCCGTCGTGCACGCGGTAGGTGCCGGCGCTGTGCCAGGCCATGCGGATCATGAACGGGCCGTAGTGCCCGAAGTCTGCCGGCCACCAGTCCTGCGAGTCGGTGAGCACGGCCGCGATGTCGGCCTTGACGGCGGCCAGGTCGAGGCTGTTGAAGGCCGCGGCGTAGTCGAAGTCGTCACCGAGTGGGTTTGCGACGGCAGGGTTCTTTGCCAGCACCTTGAGGTTGAGGCGGTTCGGCCACCACTCCTCGTTGCTCGTCCCGCCGGGTCGCGTGGCGCGGTCGTGGGGCACGGGGCACTTGGCGGCCTCCGGCTCGTTCATCTCGCCGACTTCGGCGTCAGGCTTGGCGGTGTGCTGCTGCTCAGACACGGGAGGTCCTTCTCTTCTTCGGGATGGGCATTCAGGAAGCGGCCGCCGCGGCGCATGCGGGACACAGTCCCCAGTACGTCACCTCGGCCTGGTCGATGAGGAATCCGTGGTCGGCGGATGCCGTGAGGCAGGGGGCCGCTCCGACGGCGCAGTCGACGTCGGCGATCGCGGCACACGAGCGGCAGACGACGTGGTGGTGGTTGTCGCCGACGCGGACTTCGTAGCGGGCCACGGAGCCGGTCGGCTGGATCCGACGCACGAGGCCGACCTCGGTGAGGGCTCGCAGGACGTCGTACACGGCCTGGTGCGACACGTCCCCCGCGACCTCCCGGACCCGCCGGATCACCGTGTCGGTGTCGGTGTGCGGGTGGTCGTGCAGCACCGTGAGCACGGCGAGACGTTGACGCGTGACACGCAGCCCCGACTCGCGCAGCTGCTCCTCGAGGTCGGCACCGGACATGGTCCGAGTCTGTCCCGCTTTCTGGAAACAATCAAGTCTTCTCGGTGGACTCCCCGCGACGCTGGCTCCCGCAGGTGCTGGCCTACGTCTCGTACGATGCGGGTGGCGCGCAGGGTTCGCCCGACCCGGCGAGACCGTGACCACATCGCACACCCGAGGGCGGCGCATGTCACCAGAGAACAGCTCCGGGGCGACCCCGTGGAACCGTCTGATCACGTGGGTCTGGCCGAGTCACCCCGCGCGGTGGCGAGACGTGCCGCGTCGCGTGCGACCCACACTGGTGACGATCTTCCGGCTCACGGCGGCCGCGGTGGCGGCCTACGTGCTCTCCCAGGTGGTCACTCCCGGCACCCCTGACCTGACCGGCCCCCTGACGGCCCTGCTGGTCGTGCAGGCCACGGCCTTCTCGACGATCAAGATGGGGGCCGTCCGGGTCGGCGCGGTGCTCTCGGGAATCCTCGTGGCCACGCTCCTGTCGACCTGGAGCGGGCTCACCTGGTGGAGCCTCGCCGCGGCCATCGCCGCGTCCCTGCTGCTAGCCAAGGTGCTGCGCCTCGGCGACCAGGCCCTCGAGACCCCCATCAGCGCGATGCTCATCCTCGGCGTCAGCAACCACGACATCGCCGCGGAGACCCGGATCGTCAACACCCTGATCGGTGCCGCGGTCGGGATCGCCTTCAGCATCGTCTACCCACCGGCCATGCCGACGGGGGCGGCGAGGCAGGCGCTGCTCCGCGTGGTCGAGGCCGCGGCCTCTGCCCTCGATGCCGCGGGTGAGGCCCTCGAGGCGGGCCCGGTGACCCGCGAGCAGGTCGGGGAGTGGATCGACAGGGTCCGCTCGGCGAACCGCGAGGTCGCCCGGGCCACCGAGACGATCGGCCATCTCAAGGACAGCCGACGGTTCAACCCACGGGCCCTCGGCACCGTCGATGTCGAGCCCGTGCTGGCCTCGGCCCTCGACACCTTCGAGCACTGCCTGCTGGCCATCCGTGCCCTCTTCACCTTGCTGCTCGCCGAGCTGCCCGCCGAATCAGCGCCTGAGGACCCCTACGGTGACGAGCTGCGCTCGGCGTTCGCGGTCGTCCTGCACGACACGGCCGACTGCCTGCGCGCGTTCGGCGGCCTCGTCATCGCCGAGTCCGAGGGCCGCGAGGAGGACACCGAGGATGCGTTGGCGCAGAGCCTCGACATCCTTCGGGAGACCCAGGCCATCCTCACCGAGCTCATTCTCGTGCGTGCCCGTGAGGACACCTCGTCGTGGCTGCTGCGCGGCTCCATCCTGGCCGCCGTGGAGCAGGTGCTGTCACGACTCAACCTCGAGGACCGCGCCCGAGTGCCTCCGTCGACCGGCCCGCACGCTCGGCTACCCCTGGCTGGGGGTCACTGCGCGTCAGCGCTGGGGATGTAGCCGCCCGGAACCTGCGACGGCGTGTAGATCGTCGAGTCGCCCGGATAGGGGGCGGCCCAGTTGTGCGCCTGGTACCACGTGAACCGGTTCATCAGCTCGGGGCTCGCGGTGTCAGGGGCCGGGTTGCTGCCGTTGAAGCCCTGCTTGACACGCCAGGCCTCCCACTGCGCCGCGACGGCCTTCTCGGACGTCGGCACGGTGGCCGGGCTCGACTGCGCCGCAGCGCCGCTCGCTGCCGGCGTGGTGTCCTGACCGCACGCCGGCGCAGGGGTGACCTGCTCGGTGAGCGGGATCTGGTTCGGCAGCGTGGTGAAGGGCGTCAGGTCGGGCTTGGACTGGAACGCGTCGAACATCGGCGTCGCCGCGGCGAGCTTCTGGTTCAGCGGCCGAGCGCCGAGGATCTGCTCGATGGTGCGCACCATGTTGATCTGCGAGTAGTAGGTGCTGTTGACCTTGCCGTGCTGGGCCCAGGGGCTGATGACCTGCACCGGCGCACGGTGTCCGTCGACGTGGTCCGCGCCGTCCTGGCTGTCGTCCTCCACCACGAAGATGGCCGAGTCCTTCCAGTACTTGCTGTGCGAGATCTCGTCGACGACCTTGCCGACAGCGAGGTCACCGTCGGCGACCTGAGCCCTGGCGTCCGGCGCCCCTCCGGTGTGGTCGCTGGAGAGCCAGAGCATGTTGAAGTTCGCCGGCCCGTCCTTCTCGAAGTGCTGCTTCCAGAGCTGGAAGCGGTAGATGTCGGGGATGTTGACGTCGAACTTCGGGTAGTCGTGCTCGGTGATCGCGTTGAGCGACGGGATCGGCGACTGGGTGTCCGTCTTGACGGACGGGTCCGTCAGGAGGCTGGGGTCGCCGCCGGCTTCGACCTGCTTGGCGGTGCAGTAGTACTTCTGCCACGTCGCGCCGTCCGGCTTGGTCAGGAACTGGGTGAACTCGCCGTAGTTGCGCGCCGTCTTGCCCGCGGACTGGACTGCGGTCCAAAGGAATCCGGAGCGCTGGTGCCCAAGGGCGTCGTCCTCGGTGTCATAGCTGCGCACGTACTCACCGGCACTGGACTCCGTGTACTCCGGGTTGTCACCCTGCATGATCCAGTTGTGGCCCTCGGCGGAGTTGGTGCCGATGTCGTAGAGGTTGTCGTAGAGGCCGAACTGCTTGGCCAGGGCGTGCTGGTTGGGGGTGACCTTCTGCCCGAACTGCACGAGCGAGGGGTCGCCGTTGCCACGGCTGTCGTCGCCGTAGACCTGGTCGTAGGTCCGGTTCTCCTTGACGATCATGAAGACGTGCTTGATCGTCGACGGGTCCCCGAGCCGCACGGGCACGGGCACCGCCTTGGCCCGGTGGCCCTCGGCCTGCTTGACGTCGTTGTGGCCCCAGTCGTTCTGGGCGAAGACGGTCGCGGTGTAGCGGCTGATCTCCTCGTCGCTGGGCATCGTGAAGCTCGTCAGGGACGCGGTCGTGCTGTGCGTGTCGTGCCCGCTGACGACGGGGACGCCGTAGCCCTTGTTCGTCGTGATGGCCGGACCGCGGGCGTCGATGCCGCGAGTGTTGGTGACGACAACCCGGTTGCCGACCGTGGCCACGTCGGAGGGGTAGTAGTCCGTCGGCAGCAGGCCGACGTGGCTGACCGGCGCCTGCGGCGTCCCGGCGTAGCGGTAGACGGCGACCGCGTTCGCCCGGCCGAGGGTGACCAGAAGATGCCCGTCCTTGGTCAGCGCGATGCCGGTGGGCTCGTAGCCCACCTTGGCCTTGGGCCACGGCTGCGTCGCGATGGTCTGGACGACGGCGTCCTTGCGGGTGTCGACGACCGACACCGTGTCGCTGTTGGTGTTGGCCACGAAGAGGGCGTTGCCCGCGGCATACAGCGCGGTCGGGTGCAGCCCGACGTTGATCGACCTGACGGCCGAGGACGGGGCGGCGGTGTCGATGACGCTGAGGGTGCCGGTGGTCGAGGCGCCGAGGTAGGGGTCGGCCGGGACGTCGGTGCCGTAGGAGTTGATCGTGGGCTCGCCCGGCTTGGCGTGGCGGCCACCCTCGTTGCTGACGTAGAGCTTGCCGCCGACGAATGCCAGGTGCCTCGGTGCGATGCCGACCTTCCAGGTCTGCTTGACCGTGCCGGTCGCCGGGTCGATGGCCACGACGGTGTTCTGGCCGTTGACCGCGACGTAGAGCGTCGACCCGTCTGGCGAGTAGACCGACTTGCCGGGAAGGGCTGAGTGGCCGTCGACCTGCGGGAGCGGGAAGCGCGTGGCACTGCCCAGGGTGCCGTCGGCGTTGACCGGGAACCGGGTCAGGGCGTCCTGCTGGGACAACCAGAGGAACTTGCCGTCGGGCGAGTAGGTCGGGCCCTCCTGGCCGACGCTGCCGTCCGAGAGGGTCTGGTCGACGCCGGCGGCCTTGCCGACGCGGTAGATCAGCTTGTTGGCGGCGAGGTCGAAGACCTGGAGGACGACCTTCTTGTCGGCGCTGCTCGCGGCGAGGAAGCGGCCGTCGGCGCTGACCGTCGAGCCCATGAACTTGCCGTACTGGGTCATGATCCGGTCGCCGATGGGCTTGATCACCTGGTTGTCGGAGATCTGGAGCCCGTTGGCGTACTCCGTGCCGACGGTGTGGTTGCCGAAGGCCCCGGTGGCGGCGGTGGCGATGCCACCACCGACGATGGTGAGGGCCGCGGTACCGGCCGCGGCGACACGGATCCTGCGGGTGGTGCGACGGCGCTCAGGAGCCGGTTCGGAGCCGGAGAGCCGTTGACGAGTGACCTGCATGATCATCCTTTCGAGGTACTGCTCGATGTACTGCCAGAGGACAGGTCGACGAGGCTGTCGATCTGCCACAGGGGGTTGGGTGCGTCCCCACTGGGGGTCCGCACCTGGAAGTAGCCGTTCACTTCCTTGGGCCCGTCCCCGTCGGCGACGTAGCGCCCTTCGGGGGCGACGTCGAGCTGGTAGAGGGCCGTTCCGACGGCCGTGGCTCCGGGGATGTGCCACGACACGGCACACCGCCAGTCGTTGCCCGCCCCCTCGTCGTCGCCCGGCGAGCCGCCCCGGTAGCAGGACGCGCTGGTGCGCAGCTGCTCCTCGGTCACGTCGGGGCGGTGCAGCTCGCGGGACTGGAGCCGGTAGAGGTGGGCGAAGGAGGCGGCGAGCGAGCTCTCGATCTTGGCCCGGTCGATCCCGGAGCCGCTCGCGGGCGTCGCCACCGCGACGACAGCCACGCTCACGGCCGCCAGGGTGGCCACGGGAAGGACCCCCAGGACCACGGACCGTCTCCCCGACCCGTCGTACGCGACGTCGGTGAAGTCACGCCGCACGAAGAGGAGGTATGCCGCAGCCGTCGCGACGAGGGCCCAGGCACTGCTGACGACCAGGCCGACGACCAGGGGCCCGGTCTGGGACGGATCGCTGAACAGGCCCCGCCAGGCGAGGAATCCCTGGCTCGGCAGGGCGAGGCGGACGACGGCCGGGAGGGGAAGCAGCTGGACTGCCTGGAGCACAAAGGCCAGGACCGCCGGCACGAGCAGGCCCATCGGCGAGCGCCCCAGCGCGACCGACCCGAGCAGGCCGACGGCCGCGAACGCGAGCGAGGCGACCACCGTGCACGCCCAGGCGAGCAGCACGAGCCGCGCGCTCTGGCTCGTGTCGATGAGCTGCCCGTCGAGCCCGACGAGATCCCGGTTGCCCATCACGGCAAGGCCGCCGCCAATGCTGGAGACGGCGAGACCGACCTCCATGGCGACGATCACGGCGGTACTGGCGAGCGCCTTGGCGACGAAGATGCGACGGGGCGATCGAACCGCCATGAGCAGGTGGCGCCACGTCCCCAAGCGGTCCTCGGCAGCGAAGACGTCACCGGCCACGAGGGAGGTCAGCAGCGGGAGCGCCCACGTGCAGGCGAAGCTGAGCACCACGAGGGAGGCTGCCCACCCGGTGGCGAACATCCACCGTCCGAACACGGTGTCGCTCGGCAGCGAGCTCTGTCCGCTGGCGGCGGCGATGAAACCGGCCGGTGCGATCCAGCAGGCGGCGAGGACGATCCGCACGCGCCACTGGGCGAGCAGCTTGAACAGCTCGAAGCGCACGCTGGATCCGAGGCCGGCGGGACGGGTCACGCGGGCCGTCCCGGCCCGCTCGGGATCGGGAGCCGTCACCGGCTGGCTCTCGGTCGTCGCGCTCGCGGTCGTCGCGCTCATCGGACAGCCCCCTGCGAGGCGAGGACGTCGTCATCGGCGCCGGTCAGTGCCAGGAAGGCCGCCTCGAGCGGTGGGACCACCGGACCGAGCTCGCGGACCGCGACGCCCGCGCCGACGAGGCGTACGACGAGGTCGTCGACCGCGCTGACCGGACCACGCGCGACGACGACATCCTCCCCGAGCCGGAGGCGTGTGCGGTCTTGGACCAGCTCCAGACCGGGGTGCCCGGCAATGAGCCGACGGGTGGTGTCCGCATCGGAGGTCAGCACGCGGTAGTCGAGCCGCCCGCTCTGGGCAGCGAGCTCCGTCACCGGTCCGGAGAACACCATTCGCCCATCGGCCAGGAGCGTGACCGCGGAGCAGAGCGCTGCGAGGTCGTCCATCTGGTGGCTCGAGATCACGACCGCTGCGCCCTGGGCGGCCAGGTCGGCGAGAACTCGGTGGACGTGCCGCTTGGCTGCCGGGTCGAGGCCGTTGGACGGCTCGTCGAGCACCAGCAGGCGCGGCTTGGTCAGCAGAGCAGCCGCGAGGCCGAGTCGCTGCCGCATGCCCAGCGAGAAGCCGCGCACCCGATCGTCGGCCACGTCGAGGAGACCGACCTGCTCCAGGGCATCGTCGACCTCGGCGCCACGCTCGGACCCGTAACCACGCAGCCTTGCGAGCGCGGCCAGGTTCTGCCGGGCGGTCAGCGTGGGGTAGAGACCGGGTCCGTCGACGAAACCGCCCACACCCTCGGGCACCCCGAGGACGCGGTCGACCGGCGCACCCAGGATCTCGAGGCTGCCCTTGTCGGCGACGGAGAGGCCGAGCAGCAGCCCGAGGAAGGTCGTCTTCCCGGCCCCGTTCGGCCCGACGAGACCGTGGACCTGGCCCCTCGGGATGTCGAGGTCCACGCCGTCGAGGGCGACGACGTCGCCGAAGTACTTGGTCGTGCCCCGAGACCGGACCGCGAGCGAGCTGCCCATGCTTTCCCTCCAGATCGTCGAACCGGCTCGACGCTAGGGAAGGCGGAAGGTTCGGAGGCGGCGGCAGTGTGAACCTCGGGCAAACCTCATATTTCATCCGTTCATCGAGGGCGCCGCGGGGGCCCAACATGGGAGCCGCCCGTTGTTCACGGTGCGTTCCCCGGGAAGGCATCCAGCGTTGATAGACCCGGTCGTGCGTCCACCGTGGACGCACCAAGGAGGAAACATGAACCGTCGTTCCATAGCCCTGGCCGCCACTCTCGGGATCGGTGTGCTCGGGCTGGGCACCGTGTTCTCCACCGCGAGCGCAACAGCATCCACGGACAAGGAGCACGGCAAACACGTGCTCCTGCTCTCCGTGGACGGCCTGCACCAGAGTGACCTGGCCAGGTACATCGCCAAGCACCCGTCATCCGCGTTGGCCTCGCTCACGGCCGGCGGCACCCAGTACACACACGCACGGACCACGTTCCCGTCGGACTCCTTCCCCGGGATGGTCGCGCAGCTGACCGGCGGAAACCCCGGCATGACGAACGTCTACTACGACGACACCTACTCCCACTCCCTGCTCGCACCGGGGACCCTCGACTGCGCCACAGCCACACCCGGCACCGAGGTGCCGTGGACCGAGGCCATCGACAAGTCCCAGAACCCGATCACTCTCGACGCCGGCCAGAAGATCGGCGATCCGGCGCTCACGAGCATCCCGACGAACACGCTCGCGCAGACGCTCGCGAACTCGGCTGCGATCACCAAGGCCATCCTCAAGATGACCCCGACGCCGCAGGCCCTCATCGACCCCGCGGCCCTCCCGGTGAACCCCGCCACGTGCACCCCGCTCTACCCGCACGACGACCTCAAGGTGAACACCGTCTTCGAGGTCGCGCGCGCCCACGGGCTGCGCACGGCGTGGTCGGACAAGCACCCGGCATACGAGATCCTCGGGGGTCCGTCGGGAACCGGGGTCCAGGACCTCTTCACCCCCGAGATCAACGGCGTCGCCGACGCCGCCGGTGACGACTGGTCGACGGACAACGCACTGACGCAGGAGTACGACAGCACCAAGGTCGCAGCCGTCCTCAACGAGATCGCCGGCAAGGACCACTCCGGCACCCACCCGGTGGGCACCCCGGCGGTCTTCGGCATGAACTTCCAGACGGTGTCGACGGCCGAGAAGCTGCCGACCTCGGACGGCCTCGCCGGCGGCTACAACGCGGACGGGACCCCGGGCCCGCTGCTCACCCGAGCTCTGGACTACGTCGATGCCCAGGTCGGCGCCATGCGCAACGAGATCCACAAGCGCGGTCTCGACTCGAGCACGTCGATCATCCTGTCCGCCAAGCACGGCCAGTCACCGACCGACCTCAGCGCCTTGCGTCGCGTCGACGACGGCAAGATCGTCGACAGCATCAACGCGGCGTGGAAGGCCGCCCACCCGGGCGCAGCGCCCCTCGTGACCTTCACGGTCGACGACGACGGCATGCTCATGTGGCTCTCGGACCGCAGCCCGGCCGCGCTCGCCTTCGCCAAGGCATACCTGCTCTCGCACACCGCCCCGGCGAACAAGGCCGGCGACCCCAAGGGCGTCCACTCCACCACCGTGGATTCCTCGGGCCTGACCAAGGTCTACACCGGCTCGGCTGCCGACACCTTGATGGGCGCCCCCCGGGGTGACAGCCACGCCCCCGACCTCGTCGGGATCGCGCAGTACGGCGTCGTCTACACCGGCAACGTCAAGAAGATCGCAGAGCACGGAGGCGACGCACCCGCCGACCGCGACGTCGCCCTCGTCGTCTCCGGGGCCGGCGTTCCCCGCCAGGTGGTCGACACCACCCCAGTCCAGACGACCCAGATCGCACCCGCCATCCTGGACCTGCTGGGCCTCGATCCCCGTGCGCTGCAGGCCGTGCGGATCGAGCACACGAGGACGCTGCCGAGGCTCTGACCCGGGAGCCCCGTCGAGGGCCCGGCTGACGATCTCACGCCAGCCGGGCCTTCATCCGGACGCGACCGCGGCGACGAGCTCGACCTCGAAGCCCTCGCCACTCTCGAGGTACGCGGCGTAGTGACTCGGGCCCCCGGCATACGGGTGCGCGTCGGCGAACATCAGCGTCCACCCGCCCTCGGCACACGCATCGACGAGCGCGTCGACCTCTGCTCGCGAACCGCCATGGAAGGCAAGGTGGTTGAGCCCCGGGCGTCTCCGCTCGTGCCGACCCGGCACGACGTCGGGTCCGGACTCGACGACGACGTAGAGCGAGCCCAGCTCCCACGCCTGGCCGTGCCCCCAGTCATCGCCCAGGTGGTAGCCGAGGCGACCGAGCAGCCAGCCCCACTCACGCCCCGCCGCGGCGATGTCCTCGACCCAGATCTCGACGTGGTGCAGACCTCCCCGCGGGCCGGCCCCGTCGACCACACCGGAACCGGCAACCGCTCCCCCGAAGTCCCATCTCGCCCGCGCCATGTCTGCTCGGCCGCCGTCGACCAGACCACCCACCATGGGCGTCCCCTCGGCACGCCAGTGCCCGAGCGCCTCGTCCTCGAGGCCCTGCGGGGGCCGACCGTCGGATCGGATGACGCGCCACCACGGCACGTCTGAGCCGTAACGGCTCATCACGGTCCCGACCGTGCGCGGCCCCATCCCGCCGAGACGTCGGGCGATGTCGCCGTAGGCCAGCACCCTCCCCTCGGGGATCGTCGCGACGAGATCGAGCACGCGCTCGGCGTGGTCCTCCAGCGGCACGGGGGCCTCTCAGTACTCGGGTTGGCTCGGGTCGATCTCCCGAAGATAGGCGAGTATGCCGCCCTCGACGTTCGCCACGTCGGTGAGCCCCGCGCGCAGCGCGAGCCGCGTCGCCTCGGCCGATCGTCCGCCGACCTTGCAGAGGATGAGAACCCTTCTGTCCGTGGGCAGCTCGTCGAACGCCTCACCAGAGCGGAAGAGGTCGAGGTGGATGGCGACTGCCCCCGGGATGCTGGCGATGGCTCGCTCCTCGGTGCCGCGAACGTCGACGAGCAGCGGCGGCTCGTCGGACGCGAGCTCGCCGGCCATCTCGTGCACCGTCACCGCCGGCAGCTCGTCCTCGTCGGGCGCTGCGGCACCGGGCACCCCGCAGAACTCGACGTAGTCGATGAGCTCGGTGACGCTCGGGTCGGTCCCGCAGACGGGGCAGTCCGGGTCGGCGCGGACGGTCAGGGTGTCCCAGGTCTGCCGCAGCGCGTCATGGACCAGCAGCCGACCGGTCAGCGGCTCTCCGATGCCGAGGAGCAGCTTGATCGCCTCGGTCGACTGGACCGAGCCGATGGCCGCGCACAGCACGCCCAGCACCCCACCCTCGGCGCAGCTCGGCACCGACCCCGGCGGGGGCGGCTCGGGGAAGACGCAGCGGTAGCAGGGGCCGTGGCCTGCCCACCACACCGAGACCTGCCCGTCGAAGCGCAGGATCGAGCCCCAGACGTGCGGTCTGCCGAGCATGACGCACGCGTCATTGACGAGGTAGCGGGTCGGGAAGTTGTCGGTGCCGTCGACGACGAGGTCGTAGCGGCCGATGATCTCGAGGGCGTTGGACGAGTCGAGCGCGACGTCGTGGCGCTCGACCGTGACGTGAGGGTTGGCCCGGTGCACGGCCGCCTCGGCGGACTCCGTCTTGGGGCGGCCGATGTCGGCGTCGGAGTGGATGACCTGACGGTGCAGGTTCGTGAGGTCGACGACATCGGCGTCGACGACACCGATCGTGCCGACGCCCGCAGCAGCGAGGTAGAGCAGGGCCGGCGAGCCGAGCCCGCCGGCACCGACGACGAGCACGCGAGCGGCCTTGAGCCGTTCCTGCCCGTCGCGGCCGACCTCGGGCAGCAGCACATGTCGGGCGTATCTCGTCGTCTCGGCCGTGCTGAGTGCCCGACCCGTCTTGACCAGCGGATCCGTCGACATGCCCTCACCGTACTGCTCGGTATGGTGAGACGGACACGGTCGTCCGCGGGGGTGGACGGCGAGGACGACGAGCAACGCGCCCACACGCACAGAGGATCCGCATGGTTGACGAGACGACCCCGCCGGGACGCGGGCAGCGGCTGCCCAGGTCGGAGCGGCGCGCCCAACTCCTCGACGCCGCCCTGGGGGTGTTCGTCGAGAACGGCTACCACGCCGCCGCGATGGACGACATCGCCGGCCGCGCCGGGGTGTCCAAGCCGGTGCTCTACCAGCACTTCCCCGGCAAGCTCGAGCTCTACCTCGCGCTCATCGACCAGCACACGGGAGAGCTGGAGCAGCTCGTCCGCGACGCGCTCGCCCTCTCGGACAACAAGGCGCGCATCAACACGATGACGCGGGCCTACTTCGACTTCGTCGGCCAGGAGGGCGCGGCCTTCCGCCTCATCTTCGAGTCCGACCTCGCCAACGAGCCCGAGGTGCGCAGGCGCCTCGACCAGATCGACCTCACGTGCGCCGAGGCGATGGCCGAGATCATCCGGAGTGAGACCTCGATGGACCAGCAGGAGGCCGTGCTCGTCGGCGTGGCCTTCGTCGGCCTGGCCCAGACCTCGGCCCGGCACTGGCTGACGCACGAGGCGGAGGTCTCCAAGGAGACCGCCGTCCGGATCACGGCGGCCCTGATCCGCCGCGGGTTCGGCGCCTTCCCCCTCGTCGGGCGCGCCGACGACAAGAGCGAGGGCGACAGGCCCGGCGGCGCGGCAAGGGAATCCGTCGGCACGCCCGCTGGTTAAGGTGACGACAGGACGCGGTCGACCGTGTCCACCAGAACGGAGAAAGCAGGTTTGACGTGGAGGTCCGCATCGGCGTGCAGAACGTGGCGCGCGAGATCACCTTCGAGACGACCCAGTCGTCCGACGAGATCCACGCCGCCGTCAAGGCAGCGCTCGGGTCAGACGTCCTCGAGCTGACCGACGACAAGGGCGGACGGGTCATCGTCCCGTCCGCGTCGATCGGTTATGTGACGACGGGTGCCGAGCGCAAGGCGGGCGTCGGGTTCGGCGCGCACTGAACGCATACGAGAACAGTTGTGCTGCAAGAGGTCACGTCCGTCACGTGTGGTGACGACTGAGATCCAGGCAGTGAAGAAGGCCGCCGACCGGAACGGGTCGGCGGCCTTCGTCTTGTCCCGGCGGTGTCCCGGGGCGGTCCGGTGTGGCTCGTGGCCGCCGGACGGGTACAGGGTGGAGGAAGGGCCGGGAACCGCCGGCTCGTCACCGCCGCCGAGCGGGTTCGAAGGAGGAGGCGCAACCGTGATCGGAACCATCCTTGCCGCCCTCGTCGCGGGCGCGATCGTGGGACCGCTCGCCCGACTGGTGCTGCCCGGCAGGCAGGACCTGGGCGTTCTGCCCACCGTCGTCCTCGGCGCCATCGGGTCGCTCATCGGCGCGTTCATCTACTACAAGGCCACCGGTGTCAGCGACACCCTGGGGATCGACTGGATCTCCGGCCTCATCGGTGTCCTCGTCGCAGCCGCGCTCATCGTGGGCTACGGCATGCTCTCCGGCAGCCGCCAGACGCGTTGAGACCCCAGGTGAGGGGCCGATTCGGGCCATCTCGCCACCTTCGCCGTCGACCCACCGCAATCCCGCGGAAATGGCAGGCGCCACATCCACCACACCCGCCCCTTGCGGTGAGACATTGATCTCGTCGCATGTGTTGTCCGCTCCCCTCGCGGACCAACCGGTCGCCCTAGAGGTGGCCAGAAGGAGAGTCACATGATCGGAACCATCATCGCGGCCATCATCGTGGGTGCCATTATCGGCGCCCTGGGCCGTCTCATCCTCCCCGGCAAGCAGAACATCTCCCTGGTGATGACGATCGTCATCGGCATCGTCGCCAACGTCATCGTGACCCTCATCGTGCGCCAGCTGGGCTACTCCAACCAGTCCGGCGGCATCGCGTGGATCCCGCTGATCCTCGGCGCGATCGTCGCGGCGATCCTCATCGTCGTCTACGGCCGCATCAGCCACAAGCAGGTCAACGCCTGACCTGATCGTCGCGGAAGGGCCCGACCAACCGGTCGGGCCCTTTTGCATGCCCGCTCAGGCCGACAGGCCGAGGCGCTCCATGCGGCGGGAGTGCTCGTCCGTGAGCCGTGCGAACATGCGCCCGAGCTCGGCGAGGTCGGCGCCGGGGCGACCCGGCGCCCCGACGAGAATGCTTGCGAGAGCGTCGCGCTCGACGCCGACGCGCTGTGCCTGGGTGAGGGCCTCACCCACCAGGCGACGGCCCCAGAGCGCCAGCCGGCCCGCGAGGCGCGGATCGGCGGCGATGGCCTCCCGCACGACCGTGACGGCGAACTCGGCCTGGCCCGTGTCCTCGAGGACGCTGACGACGAGCGAGCGGGTGTCCTCGTCGACGTAGCGCGAGATCTCGCGGTAGAAGTCCTGCGCGATTCCCTCACCGACGTAGGCCTTGACGAGCCCCTCGAGCCAGTCCGAGGCGCTCGTGCGCTCGTGGAAGGCGTCGACGGCGGGAACGAAGGGCTCCATCGCCGTCTCCGGCTCCACGCCGAGCGACCGGAGGCGCTCGGTGAGGACCGAGTAGTTCTTCAGCTCATGGGCGGCCAGCATGGCCAGCGCCGACTTGTGACGCAGCGTGGGCGCGAGCTCGGCGTCCTTGGCCAGCTGGCTGAAGGCGCGCAGCTCGCCGTAGGCCAGCGCGCCGAGCAGGTCGGTGACGGCGGCGAGGTAGCCGGCCTCGTCGCCCGGTTCGCCCAGGCTGTCCTCGGTGGTCTGGGGCTTCGCGTCCTCACTCATGGGCCCAATCTAGTGATGGAGTTCGGGCGTTCTGCCCGCATGCCGGTAGACTGGGCCGGACAACTCGGTGCCCGGTCGGCCCGATGGTTTGCCCAGGTGGTGCGCGCGGACGTCGCGCACCGGTGGAGCCCGCACCACGCCAGAGCCACCCACCGTCCCTGACAGTCTCCGATCGGCCCGTCACGCGCCACTGAGCTCCCGCACAGGCGGGGTGCTCGTGCCGATCGAGAGATGCCCATGACCCAGCCCCACGAGATCCCCGCCGACGCGGGGGTCGCCACGGACGCGCCCGAGACCACCGTCACCGAGACGGTCACCGAGGCGGTCGCCGAGGCGGCTGCCGCGCCGGTCGCCCCCGAACTCACCTTCGCGGACTTCGACGTCCACCCCGACATCGTCGCCTCGCTCGCCGAGCACGGGATCGTCACGCCCTTCCCCATCCAGGCCATGACGCTGCCGGTCGCCCTCGGCGGCCACGACATCATCGGCCAGGCCAAGACCGGCACGGGCAAGACCCTCGGCTTCGGCGTGCCGATCCTCAACCGCGTCGTGCCGCCCGGCGAGGAGGCCTTCGAGTCGCTCGCCCGTCCCGGCAAGCCGCAGGCCCTCGCCGTCGCGCCGACGCGTGAGCTCGCCGTGCAGGTCGCGAGCGACCTCGAGCGCGCGGGCCGCAAGCGCGGCGTCCGTGTGCTCACCGTCTACGGCGGCCGTGCCTACGAGCCCCAGGTCGAGGCCCTCAAGACCGGCGTGGAGGTCGTCGTCGGCACCCCCGGTCGTCTCATCGACCTCGCCAAGCAGGGCCACCTCGACCTGTCGCAGGCGCGCACCGTCGTGCTCGACGAGGCCGACGAGATGCTCGACCTCGGCTTCCTGCCGGACGTCGAGACGCTCATGTCGCTGACGCCGGCCTCGCGCCAGACGATGCTCTTCTCGGCCACCATGCCGGGCGCCATCGTGGCTCTCGCCCGCCGATACATGTCCCAGCCGACGCACATCCGTGCGATGGGTGACGAGAACGAGAACGCCCACACCGTCAAGGCGGTCGAGCAGTTCGTCTACCGCGCGCACGCCATGGACAAGGTCGAGATGCTCTCGCGCATGCTGCAGGCCAACGGCCGCGGCCTGACGATCATCTTCAGCCGCACGAAGCGCACCGCGGCCAAGGTCGCCGACGAGCTCGTCGAGCGCGGTTTCGCGGCCGCCGCGATCCACGGCGACCTCGGCCAGGGCGCCCGCGAGCAGGCCCTCCGCGCGTTCCGCAACGGCAAGGTCGACATCCTCGTCGCCACCGACGTCGCCGCGCGCGGCATCGACGTCGAGAACGTCACGCACGTCATCAACTACCAGTGCCCCGAGGACGAGAAGACCTACCTGCACCGCATCGGGCGCACGGCTCGTGCCGGCAACACCGGTGTCGCGGTGACGTTCGTCGACTGGGACGACCTGCACCGCTGGGCGCTCATCAACAAGACGCTCGACCTCGGCATCCCCGAGCCCCAGGAGACCTACTCCAGCTCCGACCACCTCTACTCCGACCTCGACATCCCCACCGACGCCAAGGGCCGGCTGCGGCGTTCGCAGCAGAAGCTGGCCGGCCTCGAGGCCGAGGAGATCGAGGACCTCGGTGAGACCGGCAAGCGGCACGGCAAGTCCGGCGCCGGTGCCGGTCGCGGCGGGCGAGGTGAGCGTGGTGGCGACCGCGGTCACGCGCGCTCGCCCCAGCGCGGCCGTGAGGACGCGGAGCCGGCCGATTCGTCGGTGTCGGAGGAGGGCGGCGAGGGCCGTCCCCGCCGCAGCCGCAACCGCCGCCGCACGCGCGGCGCCGGGGCTGCAGCAGCCGGTGCCGTCGCCGCGACCGGTGGCGACGAGGGCAACCGGTCGACGCCTCCGGCC